>CAZFIA010000144.1:0-10438 GCA_964519335.1 uncultured Pseudomonadales bacterium | reverse complement strand
ATCGAGCGCGACAATCTTGGCGTACCCCATGTCATTGGCCTGAAAGACGCTGACACCGCCTTTGGCTTTGCCTGGGCCCAGGCCGAAGACAACTGGCCAATAATGCAGGAGACGCTAGCCATCAATCGGGGGGTGCGCGGGCGCACGGCGGGACCCGACGGGGCTGTTACCGACTATCTGATTCGCTGGCTACGCATTTGGGAGACGATCGAGGAACGCTACGAGAGCGATCTTGCACCCCGCACCCGCGACTTCGTGGAGGCTTTTGCAGATGGTCTTAACTACTACGCGGCCAAACACCCGGACACAACCGACTACACGCTGTTCCCAATCACAGGCAAGGATATTATTGCGGGATACATGTTTCGCCACACCATGTTCTATGGTCTAGGCGATGTACTGGGCGAGCTAAGGGGTCCTGAACGCGCGCGGGACATATCCGGAGGACCCGGTGTTGCGGTTCAAGTAGATGGTCAAGCTATTCCCATCGGCTCAAACGCAATAGCGGTCGCACCGAGCAACAGCGACGACGGCGCAACCCGACTCGCAATCAACTCTCACCAACCCACCACGGGGCCGGTCGCATGGTACGAAGCCCACCTAAAGAGCAGAGAAGGGCTCGATATTTTAGGCGGCATGTTTCCAGGTTCGCCCACGATTAGCCTCGGCTACACCCGAAATCTGGGTTGGGGTGTCACTGTAAATAAACCCGATATGATCGATGTCTACGTGCTCGAGATGCATCCAGACGATCCTCACCGTTACAAACTCGATGGTGAGTGGCGCACGCTCGACGTCGAAGAGATTGAAATTGAGGTGCTGCTTTGGGGATTTCTCCCCTGGAGTAGCAGCCAAACCTTGTTGCGATCTGCCCACGGCCCGGTGATGGAAACCGACCACGGCACTTACGCCGTGCGCTACGCTGCCATGAACGAAGTGCGACAGATAGAGCAGTGGATGGCCATGAACCACGCCCAGAACTTCGATCAGTGGCGTGAGGCCATGCGTATTCACGCCATCGCCAGTTTCAATTTTGTCTACGCAGACAAAAGCGGCAACATTATGTTTGTACACAACGCGCACACGCCCGAGCGCGCCGAGGGCTACGACTGGAAGCAATACTTGCCGGGGGACACAAGCGAGCTCATCTGGGATCAGTTATTGCCCTTCGACGAACTGCCACAGGTTGTGAACCCCAGGTCAGGTTATGTACATAGCGCCAATCAAACACCTTTTCTGGTGACGGCCGACGCTGATAATCCAGATCCGAAAAACTATAGCCCAACCGCCGGATTTCAAACCCGCATTACCAATAGAACCAATCGCGGCCTCGAAATGCTTAAGGAACTCAGCCCTATCTCTGAAACCGATTTCTACGCGATAAAACACGACAAACACTACTCAGCAAACTCGCGCGCGGGTAAATACCTCCAGGCTATCATCGCTCTGGATACCTCAACGCTCGCCGACAAGTATCAACAGGCGCAAGCCAAGGTTGCGTCCTGGAACCTATCTACAGAGGTAGACAACACCGAAGCAGGTCTTGGCGTATGCATGATCAGCAAAGAATGGGAAGCCGAACAGCAAGGTAAATCCCCACCCCCACACATCGACGAACTCACCCGTTGCACTGATCTCCTGCTAACTACCGTTGGGAAAATTGATCCCCCCTGGGGCGAGATTAATCGCCACGTACGCGGCGAGTTAAATCTGCCCATTGGCGGCGGTCCCGACACCCTCCGCGCCATCTACGGTCGCGGCCTCGAAGAGGATGGCTACCTCACCAACGTTGGCGGGGACGGCCTCTACTACATGGTGAGCTGGGACAAAGATGGTGCGCTAAAGGCCCGGGGCATTCATCACTTCGGATCTGCCACCCTCGATACAACCTCCACACACTATGCAGATCAAGCACAAGACTTCGCCAATGAAGTGCTACACGACCCCTTGCTCGACGACGCCCAGCGTGCGGCACATATCACTCGTCGCTACCAACCTGGTGAGTAGCCGCTAGTGATTCCACCAGGCGAGGTCTGAGAAGGCACGCATATCCAGCTCATGCGTCCAGGCTGATCGGTGCTGCTGGGCGAGATGAAAATAGGTATTGGCGATCTCTTCCGGCAACATCAATCCATCGTGTTTGCCACCGCGCGTCTCGCGTAACTCAGCAAAACGCTCGGGACCTAAGATCTTTCCTAGCGTATCTGGGGCATCTACCGCGCCGTCGATAATAATATGCGCTACATGAATATTCTTCGGCGCGAACTCGGCATTTAAACTCTGGCAGAGCATCCGCCGTGCGCCCATAGCGGCAGCGTGGGAATGCTGGCCTGCGTTTCCGCGCACCGCTGATGTGGCAGAGGTCACCAGAAGCGTGCCTTTGGCGCGTTCAACCATTCGCGGGGTAACCGCCTGCGCCAAACGAAACAAACCAAAGGTGCCAAGCCGCCAGCCCATCTCGAAGGCCTTATAACTGGTATCAGCGAGGCCTCGATCACCAATTTGTGCACCCAGGTTATAGACAGCCGCTTCAATCGGCCCCACATCTGTCTCAATTGCTTTAACCCGATCCTCAATGGAGCCCTCGTCGATCGCATTGAGCAGATAACCGGAAGCCTCGCCACCGGCACTCTCAATGGCGGCGACCATTTGAGTTAAGCCCTCTTCATCGCTGCGGCGACACAGAACGGCGTGATAGCCCTCCTGAGCAAAGCGCTTCGCCACATTACCGCCGATTCCCGCACCCGCCCCGATCACGAGGCACACCGGTTTTTTTGCTGTACTCATCTTCCTATTCCCACTCTCTCTGAATTGTTCACGCGGCTAAGGTGACCGCCCAGCGCGGGGTCTGTCAACCTTGGCCACCCTGCACAGGTGCTCTGGAAATTTTCTTTTCTAGTCGTGGCAAAATGGGCCTACATGAACTAAGGGATCCTTGACCAATGTACAAGAACACAGTATCCACACTCGCCAAGTTTGCAGGCACAGGTGCCGCACTCCTGCTCGCCCCCTTTGTTCAGGCCTTCGACCTGAACGAAATGCTCACCGGCGCAAGCGAGCCCTACAGTGGTATGCAGTCAGTCACTATCGGTAACAAAAACAAGCCAGTGTTTACCGCCATGACCTATCACGAGGGTCAAATGGTGCGAATGGACCTCGGTGAAGGCGCGGAAAGCATGTCCGTTGTGGCGAACCTTGTCGAAGGCGATAGCACAATGCTGATGCACGAAATGGGCATGTACAAAACAATCAGCGGCAAACAGGTTAGGAAATTCCAGGGCAATATGGGCATGGAATTCTCCAATCAACAGGAAGTAGGACGCGAAACGGTGAACGGTGTAAGCACCACCAAATACACCGCTGATCAAGTAGACCCACAAGGCAACTCAGGAACGGGCACCTACTGGGTAACCGACGGCGGAATCTTGGTTCGCAGCGAAGTAGAAGTTAAGCGACGCCGCAAGGTTGAGCGCACCACCACCAACCTCACTGATCTAAAGATAGGCGATCAGCCCAACGAGCTGTTTGAAATACCCGCGAGCTATCAAACCATGTCACTCGGTTCACTGTTCTCTCGCGGAAATCAGAATAACAGCAAGTCGGGCCCGATTTCAGATCAAGAACGCGCTCAGAACGAGGGCTACGACGACTCCTATAATGAAGAGAGCCAGCCTGCCGAAGAGCCAGAATCAAGAGGCAAGAAAGCGCGCAAGGCACTGGGACGTCTGTTCGGCGGCTAACCAAACCGCTAAACAAACACCTCATGAACATAACGCCCATCGGTGACCAGCACTTCGGAGCAGTTGTTACCGATGTGCGCGTTGCCTCTCTGTCTGCGGACCAGTTCGAGACACTTCATGCAAACTTCCTCGACTACGGCTTTCTGGTGTTTCCAGGCCAGTTCCTTAGCGACGAAGAAAACATCGAGTTTGGCAAACGCTTTGGCGAGCTCGAATTTGGCGCATTGCCCATTGCGAATCAAAAACGCAATGACGACGGAAGCTGGGGACACATCTATCGGTTGAATTCGCGCCGGATGCTCACCAACGTTGGTAATGAAGCCTGGCATACAGACTCCACCTACCAACCTCTTAGCAGCAAGTGTGCGATGCTATCTGCCGTGAAGGTAACTCAGAGCGGCGGCGAAACAGAGCTGGCCGATGCGCGCGCGGGCTACGTTGCACTCGATTCGTCCACCAAATCACAGATCGCAAATTTAAGCGCCTTTCATTCCACTCAGTATTCCCAGGCCAACGACCTGGGCGATTTTATTGACACAGATAACGGCGGCCTTTATCACGGTGAGGCCTATCTGCGGCCACTGGTAAAGACCCACCCCGAAACCGGCACAAAAAATCTCCTTATTGGCCGCCACGCGTTTGGTATACCCGGGCTAGAACGACAAGACAGCCGCGCGCTCCTTGCCAAACTCGTTGAGGCGACAGTGAGTGACCCGGCCAGGGTCTATCGCCATACATGGAGCGCAGGCGATACCTTGCTGTGGGATAACCGCGCGCTACTGCACAGAGCCCGCCCCTACGACTACAGCGAACCCAGAGTAATGATTGCAACGCGAGTGGCAGGAGATCCGACGAGCGAACTTGCGTACTACCCGGACGACCCCGAGGCCGAAGCAGGCCGGTTGGCGCTCACCAAAGAGCTTGAGTGCCTGCGAGCAGAACAGACCTAAAGATGTTGCGCGCAGCACCAGCCTGACGCCCAGGCCCACTGAAAGTTATAGCCGCCCAACCAACCCGTAACGTCCAGCGCTTCACCAATGGCGTACATACCCGGGACGCGTTTTAGCTCAAAGGTTCTCGAGGAGGCCTCATCTGTGTCTATTCCACCCAGCGTCACCTCGGCCGTACGATAACCCTCGCTACCCCCCGGCATAAACGCCCACTGATTAAGCCGCGCGCCAAGAGCGCGCAACTCTTCATGAGTCGCGCTGCCTAACTTTTGCGCCTCAAACCATTGGCCGGTGAGGCGCTCAACCAGACGGTTGGGAAGTTTTGATTTCAGAACATTTGCAATCAACTGCTGGGAGCGCGCGTCGCGCGCTTCCAGAAGCCATTCTGCTGCATCTATGTCGGGCAACAGATTTATCTGAACAACCTCACCCTCGCACCAGTAAGAGGAGGCCTGCAGAATGGCTGGCCCACTCAGGCCGCGGTGGGTGAAGAGCAAGTTTTCTCGAAACAACGTGCCTCCAGCACTGACCTCTGCATCCAGTGACACGCCGGAAAGCGGTGCAAAGATCTCCTTGTCTGAACCGTTCCATGTCAGCGGCACCAGTGCCGCGCGCGGCGCAACCACCTTGAGCTCAAGGGTCTTGGCTACTCGAAAGGCAAGATCCGTCGCAATTTTTGGAAGCGACAAGCCACCCGAGGCCAACACCAGCTTAGTGCCTGAAAAGCAGTCCTCGGCGGTCTTGGCCTTAAAGCTACCGCCCATGAGGTCAATCGACTTAACCTCCGCATTAAGCTCGATCTTGACGCCTGCGCGATCGCATTCGCTAAGCAACATCGCCGTTATGTCTTTCGCCGAGTGATCACAAAATAGCTGCCCCAGTTTCTTTTCGTGATACGCAATGTCATGTGATTCAACCAACGAAATAAAATCCTGCGGCAGATACCGCCGCATCGCAGAGATGCAAAAATGCGGATTCTCTGACAGAAACTGCTCTTCTGGATCTGCATACAGGTTAGTGAAGTTACAGCGGCCGCCGCCAGACACCAAAATTTTCAGACCTACCTTGGGGCCTTTTTCGAGCACCAGTACAGAAAGGCCACGGGCCGCGGCCTGGCTTGCACACATGAGTCCGCTGGCGCCGCCACCCACTACAACGACATCGTAGTTGTGTTCATCAGTCATCGTGCTAGTCGTCAGCGAAACACTTAAGCCGGCGCTCGCGAAGATCTTCAGCACCTATTCTTTCAAGCACCTGAACATTCTTTATCGCTATCTGCTCGACATCAGGATGATCGTCTACCGCGCGACTCACGCTATCTTCACGCAGCAGATGAAGCATTGGGTAAGGCGAGGCGTTGGCAAAGTTCTCAGGATCTTCAGGTTGGGTCCCGGCAAATTGATACTGTGGGTGAAAGCTTGCGATCTGGATAACCCCGTCGAGCTGATTTTCGGTCAGCAGCTCATCGGTCATACCCAGAAAGTCGTTGTAGTCGAGAAAATTGCCAAGCACCTCGGGATGAACCAGCAGCGTTGTTTCGCGGCGATCATCACCGAGCAGCGCTTCAATCTCTTGCGTCAATGCGGCTAGCAACGCCGGTTCGCTATCGGCCCGCGTGATCGCGACATGCGGACTAACCCGGCTGGCAAACGGACACAGGTTCAGCTCAACGACAAAGCGCTGAACCCACTTAAGGGTGGCTGCTTTCACCTGGCTGTCCGTGTTTGGCACTCGTACTTCTTCAAATACTCTATGTTAACGCAGCGCAATTGAGATTACGGGCAAGAATCGGAGTGTTTGCCTGGCCCGCTGTCTGTAGGCTAAGGGGATAGGGTGAACATTAAGGGGGGCGTCCAGTGCCTGATCTACAGCAACTTAGGCTGCCCAGCAAAGCCGAGATGCGCGAGGCTATCGCCCAGCGCAATGCACAGTACGACCAGATATTTCTTTATGGCGTAATCACCACGGGCGTATTCTGTCTCCCCTCGTGCGCTGCCAGACCGGCACGCCCGGAAAACATCCGGTTTTTCTTCGACAGTCGCGACGCCCAGCAAGCCGGGCTAAGATCCTGTAAGCGTTGTCGACCGCTGGAAGCAGCCGCCGAAAAAGAACAACTGGTTGAGCTCGCTCGCTACATTTCGCAGCACGCGGATCAAAAGCTCACCCTGAGCCAACTCGCCAAACGAGTGGAGTTAAGTTCCACAACCTTGCAAAAACGCTTCAGCAGCCTGTTTGGCGTCAGCCCCAGAGCGTTTCAAGATCATGAGCGCAACAAGCGCTTGAAGGCGTCCCTAAAAGCGCAGCGATCAATCACAGACAGTATCCATGCCGCCGGCTTCGGTTCGACTAGCCGAGTGTACGACTCTAACTCTACAATGCAGGCGATGACTCCAGCGGCTTACCGCGCAGGCGGCGCGGGAGAAGAAATCAGCTATGCAACCAGCAACACGGATTTGGGCTGGATCCTAATCGCAGCGACCAATCAGGGCGTGTGCTTTGCTCAATTTGGCGACAGCGCCAAGGCGCTAGAGAAACAGCTCAGCGAAGAGTTTCCCAAAGCCAGGCTCAAAGGTTCGCCAGAAAAAAGCCGAGCACAGATCAATCAGTGGTTGCGCGCTCTTGAACAGCATCTACTCTCGAAAGCCCAACGCCCGGATCTTCCGCTGGATCTACGCGGTACAGCGTTTCAAATTCAGGTCTGGAAGTTTTTACTGCAGATACCCTCTGGAGCGACAGCAAGCTACGGGCAAGTGGCTGAAGGCATACAGAGAAAGAGTGCGGTCCGCGCGGCCGCTTCCGCCTGCGGCGCGAACAGGATCGCGGTGCTGATCCCGTGCCATCGCGTTCTGCGCGGCGACGGCAGCCTTGGCGGGTACCGCTGGGGAAGTGAACGCAAGCAACAACTTCTGGATCGGGAAACCCGCCCCAAACCCTTGTAGACACTGATCCGCCAAGGCTTGCTAAGCTTACGCAAATCAAGAACAAAAAGCGGACTGCACATGGCTTCAGACACCAAACCCCTAATTCTCTATGGCGTGCCCTTCTCACAACCGGTGCGCGCCGTGATGTGGCTGATGATCTACAAGCGCCTACCGTTCGAAATGGTGCTCATAAACCCAGGCTCCAAAGGCGAAACCGGCAGTCGCAACCCGACGTTCTTAGCCAAGAACCCAGGCGGCACCATCCCCACTATCGAAGAGCCAGACACAGGTTTCACGCTGGGCGAAGCCCACGCGATCATGTGCTATCTGAGCAACGTGCACGGCTGGAACGATCTCTACCCCAGTGATCCAAAACAGCGCGCGCGTATCGACTGGTACTTGAACTACCACCACCGCAACGTGCGCGACGCATCCGTCGGTTTGGTTGCGCCCAAGATTCGCAAAGACCTCGATATTCCTGAAGCAACCCAGCTAGTGGCCCGAGCCACCCTCACCAATGCGCTAAAGTCGATAGAGTCTGGCTGGCTCGATCAGTCAGACTTCCTGGCGGGTGCTGAACTTTCACTGGCAGACTTTGCCGCTTACGTGGAAATTGGTCAGGTGCAACCGCAATTCACCAATCTCTATGACTTCTCACCCTTCCCCAGAGTTCAACAGTGGCTTGATCGGATGCAGAGCATCGAAGGCCACGATGACGTGCATGTTGTACTCAAAGAGTTAGGCGATATAAGCGCAGAAGCACCGGCCATGGAGAAGATAGTAGGTGCCAACAAGCAGGCCCTGCGCACGCTAAAGACCAAACTCGCAGAGCTTGCGGGGTAGCCCTATGAACCTGAAGAAACTGCGCGAAGCCGAGGGCGTGTTTTTGCATCGCTACCCCGATGGTTTCGACGATGAAGAAATGAAAAGCGTCAAAAAACGCCATAACGTCGACAAGCTGATCGATTTTGCAAAAACCGCTTTCGCAAAAAAGAACTTCGCCAATCAGGGTGCCGTGCTCGACGACGTGGTGAAGGTAGTTTCGCGCTCGTCAATGGTTTCGATGTTCGAGAAACCCAAATTTCGCGACTTTGTTAACGGCATGAACCGCGCAGACCGCGAATTTCTTGCATCAAGCTATCAGCGACTTCTGCACGGCAGCCCCGCAAAAGGATTTCAGGACATTGTCGATGTGTTGAGCGAAGGCAAGCTTGCCAAATGGAGCTTATTGACGGTATGCCCGATGTACTACCGACCCAACAAAGACATCTTTGTAAAGCCCACCACCACAAAGAATGTAATTCGGCAGTTTGAGTTAACCCACCTTGAGTACAAGCCCAGACCTACCTGGGCCTTCTACAAGGGCTACCGGGAGGCAATCACACAGATGAAGGCTGAAGTGCACCCGAGCCTGTCACCCAACAATGCAGCCTTCACCGGTTTCTTAATGATGACGAGCGCTGTCGACCAGTAGGGCTTAGCCGCTGAGCGCTTCGCTCATGATGTTCTGGCTCGCAAGGTACTCATCATAGGAGCCTGCAAAAGTGTGAAGATTCTGGTCTTTGATTTCGATGATTTGCGTGGCGAGCGAAGAAACAAACTCACGATCGTGACTCACAAAAATTAGCGTGCCTTCGTAGTGGTCGAGCGCGAGGTTCAGCGCCTCAATCGATTCCATATCGAGGTGGTTAGTGGGCTCATCCATGATAAGCACGTTAGGTGCGTTCATCATTAGTTTGCCAAACAGCAACCGGTTCTTTTCGCCACCCGAACACACAGCCACCTTCTTCTCGAAGTCTTCCGACGAAAACAACATCTGGCCAAGGGTTGCCCGAACTATCTGTTCGTTGTGCTGCGGTGTTCGCCACTGGCTCATCCATTCAAACAGAGTGAGCGTGTTATCAAAGTCAGACGTGCTGTCTTGCGGGCAATAGCCGAAGGTTGCGTTTTCTGCCCATTTCGCCACGCCCTCATTAGCGCTTAGCTCGCCAACCAACGTCCGCAAAAGCGTCGTCTTGCCCACGCCGTTCTCACCCAGCACCGCAAGCCGGCTGCCGGCTTCAAGCAGAAGGTTACCGTCTTCGAACAGCGGACCTTCATCAAAGCCGTGGCCCAGGTTTTCAAGCGTTAGCGCGAGCCTGTGCAGCTTTTTTCCGCTACCAAATCGGATGTAAGGGCTTATGCGGCTCGAGCGTTTGATATCAGCAAGCTCAATTTTCTCAATCTGCCGCGCTCTGGAGGTCGCCTGCTTTGCTTTGGATGCGTTGGCGGAAAAGCGCGAGACAAATTGCTGCAGCTCAGCAATCTGGGTCTTTTTCTTGGCGTTCTCGTTTTGCAGAAGCTCGCGGGCGGCGGTAGACGCAATCATGTAGTCGTCGTAGTTACCGGGGTAGACCCGCAGCTCGCCATAATCGATATCGGCCATGTGGGTGCAGACTTCATTCAGGAAGTGCCGATCGTGCGAAATAAGCACCATGGTGCTCTTCTGCGCTTTCAGTACGCCTTCAAGCCACCGAATCGCATTGATGTCGAGGTTGTTGGTGGGCTCGTCCAGCAACAGTATGTCGGGCTCAGAAAACAGCGCCTGGGCAAGCAGTACGCGTAACTTCCAACCGGGGGCTACCTCGCTCATGAGGCCAAAGTGAAACGATTCTTCGATGCCCGCGCCACTCAGGAAATCGCCGGCACGGCTCTCGGCGGAGTAACCGTCCATCTCGGCAAACTCAACCTCGAGTTCGGCGGCCTTCATGCCCTCTTCTTCGGTCATCTCGGCAAGCGCATACAAACGGTCACGCTCTTGCTTAACGTTCCACAGCTGTGCATGACC
>CAZFIA010000143.1:5256-10441 GCA_964519335.1 uncultured Pseudomonadales bacterium | reverse complement strand
CACCGCCGTAGTCTTTGGGCCAAAGCGGTGCAGTCCAGCCGCGAGACGCCATGGTTGCGAGCCAGTCGTACGCGACGGGATTGTCTGCAATCTGAAGTTTGCCGCCGTGAACGGCCTCGTTTTGAGGCATGAGCGTGCGCATTTCAACTGGACAATTGTCGCTTAGCCAGTCGCGAGTCGTCTGACGAAAGGATTCAAGACTTTGTTGTGACGATGCGGTCATAGTTAACTTAAGGTCTTTATCATCGTAAGCAGTCTGCAGGAAAAATAGTCTAAGCGATTGACGATAGGAAATGGGGCGAATTCGCCAATGATTTGGCAGGGGGTTACTTGTGGTGGATAAAGCGCAAGATAAAGCAGTAGTTATAGCGCCAAACGAGGCAGTGCTAGCGGGCCGGCGGAAGTGGCGCTATACCGGCGCTAAACGGCCGCCGTTTGCGGATGAGTGCGCGGCCGATCAGGAATCCGTTTGGGACTACCCGCGGCCCCCCAGAATTGAGCCTATGAGCGCCCGAGTTGAAGTGTTTGCGGGTGGCGATTGCGTAGCGCGGACTGACAATGCCGTGCGAGTTTGCGAGACGGCGGGGGCTCCCACCTGGTATGTGTCGCCCACTGATGTTGATGAAGCCTTTGTGACCTACGACGGCGGACAGTCGGTGTGTGAGTGGAAAGGGGTTGCAGAGGGGTTTTCGGTAAATGGTATCCGCGAGGCCGGCTGGCGCTACACCCAGATGTTTGCAGAGTTTGCGCCGCTATATCTGTGGTGTGCGTTTTACCCAGGCAGATTGCGCTGCCTGGTTGACGGCGAACCTGTGCTGCCGCAGCCCGGTGGTTATTACGGCGGATGGGTTACGCCGAACCTTGTTGGCCCGATTAAAGGTGGTCCAGGATCTTCTGCCTGGTAGCCAGGTGCGATTAGATTCTCGAGCTCTTGATCTTTACTTCTGCGTGTTCCCAGGCCTTGTCGAACCTCTGATTGACTTCTGCGGCCTCGCGAGTTTTGCCTTGGGCTGTTAGTGCATTCGCGAGTCCCTTTAGTGCCCAACCGTTTTCCGGCATCAGGCGCAAGTCCTCACGGTAGGTTTCCTCGGCGGCGACAAGTTCGCCGGCAGCGATTTGCAATTCGCCTAAGGAATGGCGTGCGGGGAAAAACCACTCGGGTGGTTCTGTATAGGGTAGGGCGTCTTCGAGTGTAACTGCTTCGCTAAGTGTTGCGATGGCCGCGTCGATTTTACCCTGGGCAGCTAGCAGTTCGCCTTGCAGGACTTTCTGTGCAATGGCGGTTAACTCGGGTGCGCCTTCGCGATTAAAAAAAGTCATAGCCGCAATTTCTGGACTTTCGGCAAGTGCATTTAGTTTTTCGAGTTCAGCTTCGGCGTCAGTAAGGCTGCCAAGGCCTACAAACGCCTGGCCTCGTCCGTAGTGCCAGATGGCACGCGCGTAGTGCAGATCATCGTCGGGTTCTTGGGCGCTCAAGATCCCTGACCAATCCGAAAAGCGCACCTTGGCAAACATCGGCTGCATGTAAAAGTGCTGAGCAACGGCCATGCCCGGTGCGCGCATGAGCTCGTCGGTAAGTCGGCCGGCAGTGCCGTCTGCCAGTTCATAAGCTTTTGACTTCCAGCCCTCGATGGCTGCTGTCACCCAGCCAAAGTGCCAGTTGTGTGGGATGTAGCCGGCTAGATAGATGGGGCTGTTGGATCGACACGCTGCTATGAACTCATCGTCGGCGACGGTGGCTCTCATGTTGTTGAGCGTAGAGTCGTGATAGCGACCGACACGCATATAGATATGAGCAGGCATGTGCACAAGATGACCAGCGGTGGGCGCCAGGTCGGCAAGCTTATCGGCATAGGGCTCCGCCAGCTGCGGCTGGTTCGATTGCTCCATTGCGTGAATGTACAGATGGATGGCGCCAATATGATTAGGGTTGTCTGCCAAGGCCCACTCGAGGGTGCGCTGGATCTCGGCTGTCCAGGGACGTGCCTCGCCGTTTTCATCCCAGAAGTCCCAGGGGTGTTGATCCATTAGTGCTTCGCCGTAAAGAGCAACAATATCGGTGTTGCCGGGGTAGGCGGTTGCCGTTTCGCGCATGGCTTGTGCGTAAGCGTTATCGAGCTCGGTGCGATCTTCTGGTTCTTCGGGTAGGTAGCGCTTGCTCAGTGCGTCGATCAGGTCTTTCTCCCAGGGTTGCGCACCGGCTGAGAGATTCTTTGCACGCGCGGTCAGCACAAAAGCGCGGCCCGCGTTTGCTGCATCCATGTTGGCGTTGACGTTTGGTCCCAGCACGAGGGCGCTGCCCCAATAGCACATGGCGCAGTCTGGGTCGTAGACCGTGGCTTCTGTGAATGCAAAGTCTGCTGCGGCGTGATTGAAGGCATAGGCCAGCGCCAGCCCTTGGTTGAAGTAGTTGCGCGCGGCAGTGGATGACGTGGTGATTGGCAGCGCGACATCGCCGAGTCCATCGAACAAGGGTTGCCGCCAGTTGGCCACAGCACTCGCGTCGGCGTTGCTTGTGGTGCTACTGGTGTTGGTAGAAATGTCGCTGCAGGCGGCAAGCGCCAGCAGCGACACGATGTACAAGGCAGTACAGAAGGAGCGAGCAGATCGCATGAGTGGTACCCCGGGACAGTTTCCTTTGTCCCTGAGAATACCACTCCTTCCGGCTGTCGGCCCTTAAGCCGCGCTCTTGAACTCGGGGTAGGCTTCGATGCCACACTCCGCGATGTCTGCGCCGCTGAACTCAGCCTCTTCAGAGATTCTGATGCCCATGACCGCCTTCAGGATGAACCAAAGCAGAAGGCTGACTCCAAAAGTCCACGCGAAGATCAGTCCGAGTCCCGTGATCTGCCCCACAACGGTGGCTTCTGAGTTAGTTAGCAGCACGGCGAGTACGCCGTAGATACCGCAGGTGCCGTGCACCGAAATGGCGCCAACCGGATCGTCAATTTTGAGCTTGTCGAGCAGTACGATCGAGCCGACCACGATCAAACCGCCGATCGCGCCAATGGCCATTGCGGCAAAGGCGCTCGGGCTTAAAGGGTCAGCCGTGATCGATACCAGCCCCGCCAGTGCACCATTGAGCGCCATGGTGAGGTCGGCTTTGCCGAACAGTATTTGAGAAAGCAGAAGCGCACCCACCAGGCCGCCGCAGGCTGCAATGTTGGTGTTAACAAATACCTGAGCCACGTGGTTTGCGGATTCTATATTTGACAGCTTGAGCTCTGAGCCGCCATTGAAGCCGAACCAACCGAACCAGAGTATGAACATGCCGAGTGCTGCCAGAGGCATATTTGCACCTGGGATCGGGTTTACCTCACCGTTGGGACCGTATTTTCCTTTACGCGGACCAAGCACGATGACAGCGGCCAGTGCTGCAGCCGCGCCACACATGTGCACGATGCCAGAACCTGCAAAATCGCTGTAGCCAAAGGAAGACAGGAAACCGCCACCCCAGCTCCACATGCCCTGAATGGGGTAGATAACACCGGTCATTACTACGGCAAATGCAAGGAATGCCCAGAGCTTCATTCGCTCGGCCACAGCGCCAGAAACGATTGACATGGCGGTGGCGACAAAGACCACCTGAAAGAAGTAATCGGAGCGTCCCGAATAGTAGGCAGCGTCTTCGCCGCCGTTCACTACGCCGTCTACCGCGTTGTCTGGGCCACCCAGTCCAAAGCCGAGACTAGGAAACAAAGATCCCTCTGTGACGTTGCCGTACATGAGGTCGTAGCCCACCACCAAGTACATGATGCAGGCAATCGCAAAGAGTGCCACGTTCTTGGTGAGAATTTCTGTTGTGTTTTTTGTGCGCACAAGGCCCGCTTCGAGCATCGCGAAGCCGGGTGCCATGAACATAACCAACGCACCCATTACCAAAAAGTAAAAGGTGTCGATGGCGTAATTGGTTTGAATCAGATCAGCGTCCACTGGTGTTCTCTCTCTTGATCAATATTTTGTTATTAAGGGTTGGTTGACGTGCACCGTCGTGGCGCCGCTAGATCGCCTCGGAACCGGTTTCACCCGTTCTTATGCGCACCACTTCTTCCAAGGGGGTTACGAATATTTTTCCGTCACCCACTTTCTGGGTACTGGCGGCTGAGGTGATTGCCTCGATCGCGGCGTCGACCATGGCGTCATCCAGCGCCACTTCGATCTTCACTTTGGGTAAGAAATCGACGGTATATTCGGCGCCGCGGTAAAGCTCCGTATGGCCTTTTTGACGGCCAAAGCCCTTAACTTCGCTGACGGTCATGCCGGCAACGCCGATATCAGAAAGTGCGGTGCGCACCTCATCGAGCTTGAATGGTTTGATTATGGTCTGGATCATTTTCACTAGGCGGTCTCCCCCGGATCTATGTATTGGATCTTTGGATCTGTCGACCGCTACGGGCCGTTGTACCGGGATTTGCAGGGTTCGTGCCAAGTACCAACCGGGCCGATTTGGGGCGATTCGAGGCCGGGCGCAACCGGATAGTGGGAGGTTGCTGGCCCTTTTTGGTGCTTTGTGGTGCGAAGGCTGGTGCACAATCCTTTGCATGCGCTTATTTGGCGCACGCGCCCCTTTCGGGCGGTTGGTGGTAGTCTTTAGGGATTGAGTCACTTTGCCCGCAGGAGTCCGCTATGCCCTATGCCCCCGATAGTCGAGCCTTTTATGACGCCGACAGCCACATTATGGAGCTGCCCAATTTTCTGAAGGACTACGCTGACCCGGCTTTGCGTGATGACATCTATGCCGTGAGCTATAGCGCTTCGCTTGTCACCGACGAGGAAGTCGCGGAGATCATGGGAAATGGCGGCAAGCATTCCGCTGCCCACATCGCCGAGCAAATCGCGATGGGTGACGACCTGATTGCCAAATCGAAAGAAATTCAGGCGCTAGGGGCATTCAACGCAGGCGACCGCATTACCGCGCTCGACATGCTGGGCTTTAAGAAGCAGCTTGTTTTCGCAACCCATAGTGTTGTGCAGCCTTTTCACCCCAGCTCAAAAACCGACCCGACACTGCGCTATGGCGCGGCGCGAGCTCACAATCGTCATATGGCCGATTTCTGCTCGGTTGATGATCGTTTGATGGGTGTTGGCGTGGTGCCCCTCGACACGCCGGAGCTTGCAATCAAGGAGCTGGAGTTTGCGCTCGAGAACAACATGAAGGCTATTTGGGTGCCGCATCGCGCGCCGA
>CAZFIA010000143.1:0-5156 GCA_964519335.1 uncultured Pseudomonadales bacterium | reverse complement strand
GAGTTTGCGCTCGAGAACAACATGAAGGCTATTTGGGTGCCGCATCGCGCGCCGATTGGCCATTCTCCGGGTCATGTGGATCTCGAAGGATTTTGGGCAAGACTTGCTGAGTCGAACACGCCCTTTGTGCTGCATGTAGGGGGTTCGCCCTTGCAGGCACTCAAGTCCTGGAGCAACAACGGTCGAGCGGCAGTTAAAGACTGGATGGGTGGTGGCGAGAACGTGCGCACCAAAGATGCCGCCCTAATGCACCAGCCACCCGAGACCTTCGTGTCGATGTTGGTGCTTGATGGCGTGTTCGCCCGGCATCCAAAATTGCGTGGCGCTGCTGTCGAGCTCGGCGCGGGTTGGGTGCCAGAAATGCTGCGACGGCTCGATTCCATTACTCGCATCTACAGTCGAGTAGACGAGTCCGTGCGCTTTGATCGCACGCCGTCAGAACAGCTTACTCAGCAAATGGGTTTTACGCCTTTCCCACATGAGCCCGTTGGTGCGTTGATCAAAGACTCCAATCCCGATCTGTATCTGTTTTCCAGCGATTATCCGCATGTAGAAGGTGGACGCGACCCGATTGGCAAGTTTGAAAAGGCGCTGGTTGACATAGACGAGGCCGCGAAGACAAATTTCTACAGCGAGAATTTTTTGCGTTTGTTTCCTGAGGCCAGAGTTTAGATTTAGGGTTCTGCTTTATCTGAGCTGTTTGCGCTGCCATGATCAATAATTTCGACGACTATCCGATTCACCAGACAACGGAGCCATTAGCTCATCCGGAAAGCGGCGACCGTAACCGCTACGATCGCACCTGGTTTAATGGCTATGCCGAGGATGGTTCCTTCTATTTTGGTATAGGCATGGCGATCTATCCGCTGCGGGGCGTGCTCGACTGCGCCTTTAGCGTGGTGCGACCCGATGGTCTTCAGCACTGTTTTTATGGCTCAAGGCGAGCACCACTTGAACGCACAGAAATGGTATGTGGGCCGTTCCGTATTGAAGTACTGGAGCCCATGCGCAAGATGCAGGTGACGCTCGACGACAACGAATCTGGTCTGAGTTGCGATCTGATCTTTAGTAGTCGTACAGCTCCTATTGAGGAAGCGCATCAAACCCTGTGGCGTGGCGCGCGGCGCGTGATGGATGCGACCCGGTTTGACCAGTTTGGATATTGGGACGGCACCATAGGCACGCCGGAGGGAAAAGTCAGCGTGCGCGGTACTGATTTCCGCGGCACCAAGGATCGATCCTGGGGCGTGCGCGGTGTGGGTGAGCCCGAAACGGGTGGGGCACCGGATGCGCCTGGTAGTTTCTTCTTTCTGTGGGCGCCGCTGTTCTGGGAAGATCACGTATCACACGCGATCTTTTTTGATGGCGAGAAGGGTGAACCGCTGGTTCGTGAAGGTATAGAGGCGCCTTTGTTCAAAGGCCCTGCAGACATTCCTTCGGCAGAAGAGGCGGGTGATACCCGGATGGCCACAGCGAGACATCGGGTTGGCTATGCGCCGGGTACCCGGCTTGCAAGCGGTGCTGAGATTGATCTCGAGCGAGTCGATGGCAAAAATCGCACCATTAGGCTTGAACCGATCTTAAAGTTTCAAATGAAAGGGCTGGGCTATATGCATCCGGAGTGGAAGCAGGGCGCCTGGCAAGGTGAGTTGGCGACCGGCCACGAATCCTTTGATCCACGTCAGCTCGATCCTCTCGCACCAGAAAACTTGCACGTACAGCAGGTTGTTCGGGCAAGCGACGGCAAACAGCAAGGCATTGGTGTGCTGGAACAGGTGTGTATCGGTCCCTATGAGCCGGGTGGTTTCGAGAGCTTTCTGGATGGCGCCCGTTAAGTTTCTGTTCAGTGCGCTCGCGCTAGAAACGGCGGCAGACTTAAAGTCGACAACACAATTCTGCGGTAGAAGGGTCTAAACAAATGGCTGTTGAAATCGACAAGCGTGCAGTAGTACACAAGAACGCTGAACTCGGCGAAAACTGTAATATTGGCCCGTACTGTACCATTGCGGATAACGCGCGTATCGGCGATGGCACCAGGCTGCGTGCCCACGCCTACGTAGATGAGTACACCACTATAGGTAGCGACTGTGATGTGTTTCCCTATGTCACTCTCGGCGTACCGGCACAAGACCTAAAACGCATTGAAGGGAAGGTCAGTTACACAACGATAGGTGATCGGACCATTGTGCGAGAGTTCGTCAGCGTTCACGCCGGTACTGAAGAAGGTACTGAGACTCGGGTGGGCAGTGATTGCGCCCTGCTCGCACATTCACATGTTGCGCATAATTGCCAGGTAGGTGACCACGTTGTGCTCAGCCACAGCGCAACGCTTGCGGGTTATGTTGTGTGTGACGACTATGCAAATCTTGGTGGATTGTCTGCGGTACACCAGTCTTGCCATGTGGGTAGGGCCGCTATGGTTGCAGGTATGAGTCGGGTTATTCAGGACGTCTTGCCGTTCACGATTGCAGAGGGTTTTCCGGCGCATATGCGCATCGTGAACAAGATCGGGATGGAGAGAGCAGGATATTCAGCGGACGCCATTGCCGATGTGCGTAAGAGCTTTCGAATTTTGTTTTTACGTGAGCTGCGACTGGAAGAGGCAGTTGCTGAGTTGAACGAAAAATACCCGAATTCGCCGCACGTTGCGATTATGATTGAGGCCATCAACGCATCTCAACGCGGACTTGCGCGTCCTGAGTCAGCGATGATTGACTTGAATGTGGGCGATTAACGTCTACCAGAGTCAGATCTTTGAGCGATTAATCACCGCCGTGCATCAAACGCTTGATGATTGGCGAAACAAGAAGCATAACTACTGCGATGGCAATAGCGACATAACCGACGCTTGAGTAGACCTCAATGTAGCCTGCTTTCGCTGCCGCCGCATCGGTCAGTTGGCCTCCTATAGTCTCAGCACCTGTATAGCGAGCGATTACCCCGGCGAGGAAATTTGACAAGCCGCTGTAGAGAAACCATGCGCCCATCGTCATGCCAACAACGCGTGCGGGGGCCATCTTGGTAACTACCGACAGACCCACAGGTGATACGAGCAGTTCGCCCATCGTGTGAATCCAATAGATCAAAAAGATGAACAGCACCGGAGTAAGGCCGCTTGCTCCGCTACCTTTCATACCCGCAACCAGTGCGAGAAAGCCAAGCCCCGCCAGCAGAACGCCAAATGCAAACTTGACTGGCGTGGATGGGTTGAGCTTACGCTTGGCTAGAGCAATCCATAGCCAGGCGACAAGAGGCGCGAACATGAAGATGAATCCGGCGTTGAGTGATTGGAAGACCGGGGCCGGTACACTCCAGCCAAACAGGCTACGCTCTACCAGTCGGTCGGTAAACAGGTTAAGCGATGACCCTGCTTGTTCAAACAAGGCCCAGAAAGGAATCTGCGCGAGAACAAAGTAGATAGCGGCGAGCATTCGATCGCGTTCAATGTCGTCACACTTCGCGAAAGCGTAGTAAACCAGCCAGCCAAACATCAGAATGCCAAGCGGTGCGAGTATGGTGCCGAAGCCGTCTGGGTTCATAACAAAGAACATCGCTATAGCGATGATGAGAAGCCCTGACAGGTAGCAAGCCACCTCGATGTTAACTGGGCCAAATAACTTTTCTTTGAGCTTTGCTGGATCGGGTGGCTCTGCGTTACCTTCGAGCCAGCTGTTGAAGCCCAGGAACACGCAAAGCCCAATCGCCATGCCTATACCCGCCAAACCAAACCCGTACTTCCAGCCGTACTCGATACCCAGGTAGCCGCAGAGTATTGCTGCGAGGAATGAGCCTAGGTTAATACCCATATAGAAAATGGTGAAGCCCGAATCTCGACGCGGGTCCCCTTCGCCGTACAGTGCGCCAACGATGGTTGATATATTGGCTTTCAAGAAACCAACGCCTGCAATAATTAGAGCGAGCGACAGATAGAGAATGTTCTTGTAGGTCTCTTCGGTGAGGATGCGGCGTGTTGCCGTGTTCAAGTCGATCTGCGCCGGGAGATCCAATTTTAACGCGTCTTCGATCACCAACAGTTGTCCACCGCTTGCGTAACTCACGGGCGAGGTGGTGCCGTCTGGTGCAACAATAATCTGCTTCGCGTCGCCCCCACGGCCGTCGAGCGTAAGCTGGTAGTCAGTACCGTCCAGGTTCACCAGCTCCTTTGACCCTTCTCCTTCAAAGGCCATGCCGAAGTGACCGAGCACCAGTAGACAGGCTCCGTAGGTGACCGCTTTGCGTGACCCTAAATACCGGTCGGCCAGAGTGCCGCCGATGATTGTCATCACGTACACGAGCGCTGTATAGGCCCCATACAGTACGGCCGAACGTTCGTCGGAAAACAAGAAGTGCTGGGTTAGATAGAGAATCAAAAGGCCGCGCATGCCGTAGTACGAAAAGCGCTCCCACATCTCCGTGAGAAACAGTATGAGTAAGCCCCTGGGATGGCCGAGAATCTCTCGCCCAGTGCCGCTACTCTGGCCCTGTGCTGAGTTGTTCGCGGGCTGGGTTTGAGTGCTGTCATTCATGGCCGGAGGGCTCTCTTGATCGGCAAAAGTTCGGGGGCAAGGGTAGCCGTTTGTGGGTTGGGTGTCGCGGCGGTTACAGTAGTGGCTCTAACAAAAAGCACGAGCTCCAGGGAGTGATTATGGGACAGGCGCAAGCAAACTTTGGCGTACAGATGTTTCCAACCGACTATGCGATTCAGCCGGTGGAGCTGGCGAAGGCGGTGGAGGAGCGCGGGCTCGATAGCCTGTTTTTCCCCGAACATACCCACATTCCGGCTTCGCGAGCCACGCCCTTTCCGGGGGGTGGAGATTTGCCGCGGCAGTATTGGCACACCCATGATCCTTTTGTAGCGCTTGGGGCTTGTGCTGCTGTCACCGAACGAATACGGCTGGGAACCGGGATATGCCTTGTCATCGAGCGCGACCCTATAACGCTTGCCAAAGAAGTGGCATCGGTTGATATGTTATCTAATGGCCGCTTCGTACTCGGTATCGGAGCGGGCTGGAATCGCGAAGAGATGGAAAATCACGGCGCGAACTTTCCCAAGCGCTGGGCAGAGATGCGCGAAAAAGTGCTGGCGATGAAGGAGATCTGGAACAACGAGGAAGCGGAGTTTCACGGCGACTTTGTCGATTTTGACAAGCTGTGGT
>CAZFIA010000142.1:4742-10549 GCA_964519335.1 uncultured Pseudomonadales bacterium | reverse complement strand
GCAAGAGTGACCCAAGAGCCCCACAGGCCGGGCGTGTACGGCCCCCACCGAAATTACCCGAAGTAGAGCCCACCGTTCATATGTATAGTCTCGCCGGTTATATAACCGGCTCCATCTGACGCTAAATATCGCGCCAATCCAGCCACCTCAGACACGGCGCCCATTCGTCCTAGCGGGACTCTTTCGAGCATGGCGGCTTGCACGGTTTCCGGTAATTCGTTGGTCATATCGGTCTCAATAAAACCTGGCGCTACCGCGTTCACCGTAATGCTGCGGGAGCCTACTTCGGCGGCCAGGGACCGCGTAAATCCCTCTAGGCCGGCTTTGCTCGCAACGTAGTTAGTCTGTCCTGCATTCCCCATCCGACCAACCACAGAACCAATGTTGATGACGCGCCCCCAGCGAGCTTTCATCATGCCGCGAAGCAGTGGCTTCGTAAGGCGGTAGAGGGACGTGAGATTGGTTTCAATCACGGTATTCCACTCGTCTTCTTTCATGCGTACGAACAGATTATCTCGAGTCACACCAGCGTTGTTTACAAGCACAGACGGAGCACCATGTTTGTCACTCAGCTCAGCAAGCGCGGCTTCGATTGAGTCTGGCTCGTTAACCCGAAGTTCGAGTCCGGTGCCAGAATCACCAAGCAATCCATCAATCGCCTTTGCACCTTCCGCACTGGTTGCTGTGCCTGCAACAAAGAAACCAGCGCGAGCAAGTTCTTGTGCAATACCTTTGCCAATGCCTCTCGACGCACCGGTTACCAATGCAATCTTTACGGGATCATCCGTCGTTTCAGAAATATTTGCGCTCATCCGTACTCTTTAGTGAACAAAGTTGTTACTGGCTGCCAGTAAGAAATTCTTTAATCTGTTCTGGCCCACCAAAGCCCAGAGCCGCGACAGATTTATCAATGCGTTTTTGCAAACCACTAAGCACCTTGCCGGGACCGCACTCAACTATTTGCGTAATGCCCTGTTGCTTCAGATAGGCAGCACACTCTGTCCAACGCACTGGACTGTGTAGTTGCGCCTTGAGTTTACCGGCGATTTCGATTGTGCTCGCTGCAACTGATGCATCTACGTTATGAACAATTGGAATAGACGGCAATTGAAGGTCTATTTCGCTTAGCCTTTCACCCAGGCCCTCCGCTGCATCACTCATCAGCGAAGAATGAGACGGCACACTCATCGCAACCGGAAGGGCCCGCTTTGCACCAGCGGCCTTGCAGGCATCGATTGCGCTCGCGACGGCGGCCGCTTCACCCGCGATAACAACCTGACCCGGCGCGTTGAAATTTGCCGGAGCCACCGCGCCAGCTATGGCGTTGCAGCACTCAAGAATTTGCTCATCGGTAAGGCCAAGGATGGCGGCCATCGCGCCTTCTCCCTCAGGAACGGCCTGTTGCATAAGCGCGCCCCTGTCACGAACCAGGGTAACGCCATCTGCAAGACTCAGAGCTCCGGCGCACACCAGCGCGCTGTACTCGCCTAAGCTGTGGCCCGCCATCATTGCCGGGTCTACCCCGCCCATCGCCTTCCAAACGCGCCAGGTGGCAACACTGGTGACAAGAATCGCAGGCTGAGTGACCTCGGTCTTAGCGAGTTGTTGTTCTGCGTCTGCATGAATGAGCGCCCCAATATCGTAGCCAAGTGCATCACCTGCTTCCGCCAGAGTGTCACTCACTATCGATGAATGAGCGGCGCCTGCGTCTAAGAACAAATCCAGCATACCTTCGGACTGCGACCCTTGCCCTGGGAACACAAACGCAACAGATGCAGCTATTTCAGCGGCCATTTGCAACTCTCTTCTTAACCATAGTAATTCTGTTAGCTCCTACCCCGGGTGTTTAGCAGACGACAGGCGATCAAATGCAGCGAAAACCCTGCCTGGCACCCCCACCAAAAATTCCTGTCTGGCCTGGGCAATTGCTGCGGCGTAGCCCACTCCATCGGCCCTGCCGTGGCTCTTGATTACTACGCCAGATAAACCCAAGAGCGAGGCGCCATTGTACCCCTGAGGGTCATACACGTCAGCGAGATCTCGAGTCGCAAGCAACCGCTCGAGCAACCAGGCCCTTATACCGCCCTTGCTTACCTGCTGTTGCATGTGCGTTGAGAGCAAGTGCTGCGCCATAGATGCGGTTCCTTCGATTGCCTTGAGCGCTATGTTGCCGAGCAACCCGTCGCTCACAATCACGTCAGCCCGACCATCAAAGAGTTCATGAGCTTCAACAAAGCCGATGTATTCGAAGCTTGACTGGGCTTCGAGAAGCCTGGCCGCATCACCCAAAACCACCGGACCCTTGGTGACTTCTGCACCGATGTTAAGCAGCCCGACGCGAACTTCACGGCCGTTGGGCATTACCGGTGAAGCAAGTGCTGCGCCCAACACACCGAAGTGCCAAAGTTGCACCGCGCTCGCACCTACGTTTGCACCTAAATCCAGCAACCAGACTGGAGACTGCTTGCCGTTTAACATTTTGCAGATAGCGGGTCGTGACAAGCCAGGCGCTCGCGGCACCAGGGATCGCGCGATGGCCATCAACGCCGCGGTGTTACCCGCACTGACTACGGCGTCGACTTTGTTATCGCGCAGTAATTGCAGGGCGAGCCGCATGGAGGCTTGAGGCTTGCGTCGCAACGCGCTGTGTAGAGAATCATCCTGCGCGATGAATTCTGAGGTGACCAGGTGCTGGCTTGCTGCCCCAAAACCCGCTTTAGAATCTGCGAGCTTTTCACTAAGCGACTCCGGCCCAACAAAAACGAACTCGTAGTGCCGTTCTTGAAGCTCGCTGAGACGTTCGAGGAGTGTCGAAGGAGAGTGATCTGCGCCCAACAGATCAATAGCGACTCGCACCCGCTGAGTGGGCTCACCCCCCTGAGTCACGGAAGACGAATCTACCGTTCGACTATCAGTCCCGGCCTTGGATCACCTTACGGCCGCGGTAATAACCATCAGCGCTAACGTGATGGCGACGATGCGTTTCACCGGTGGTCGAATCGATAGACAGCGTGGGGGCTGCTAGAGAATCGTGCGAACGACGTTGACCACGCCGCGAGCGAGTCACTTTGCTTTTTTGAACGGCCATTCGGCTACTCCTGAGAAAATCGTATCTATTGTTATCCACTCGCCCATCAAAGGTTATTCCTCTGACTGGCTTTTAAGCAAATCCTTTAAGCCCGAAAACGGCCGCTGCCGGTCATCTGGCAATTCGGCGTCCGTTGCCTCGCTGCTTTCTTTATTACCTTTGCTACCTTCACTACCTTCGCTATCACCTTCGCCTAGCTCTCGCTGAGATCCTGCTACTGCCGAAGTATAGCCCGGCGCGGGATAAGCAAGAACAGGCAACCGCTCGCAATCGTCTACCTGACAAACCTGCTGCGGCAATGCCAACAACAAATCATCTTCCACCAGAGCCGCAAACGATATTTCTCGCGTGCTGCTGACCATCACATCCTGGTCGCCATGGCTAAGCTCTTCGGGCACTTTATCGCCAAACCAAATCACTTGCCCTAGCGGCGCTGTCACTTCGATCCGCACCCCTTCCAGACATCGCTGACAAGGCATTAACACCGTCGCCTGCGCTTGCCCATTGACCCGGGGCCGCCCGTAATCATCCGTTCCCACCTCAAAGTGTGCAGTCACGGCAATCAACCTATCCACCGCATCAACCAGCCGGCCCAGGGGTTGGGGCTCAACATCGAGCACAAACTCACAGTCGTACGCCGCCTTTCTACGGGCCGCCAACGGCACATCTAAAGTGTCTTGTGGGTGTACCGAGGCCATGGCGGCGCAATAATAGGGACGGGACAACGCGCTGTCAAAGCGGGATCCGGGTTTGCCTACCCGTTTGCTACCACTATCCTCAGGGCGGAAAATCACCTTGTTGCGCTATTGGAGCGCCCCTTTTGTGCCGGGAATTCCCGCGCGTTCAGACCGGATGCAATTATGTCCTCGACGACAGTTTCTTTACCTTCTTCCAGAGCGCTGTTGCTCGCCTCCTCCTCCAAATATCGGAGGCAGCTGCTTGAGCGGCTGGGATTGCCGTTTACCGCCAGAAGTCCAGAGGTTGATGAGACGCCACGCCCGAATGAATCGCCAAAACAGCTGGTTACGCGCCTTGCCGAAACCAAGGCCAGGGCCCTGGTCGCCGACCATCAAAATCACTTAATCATCGGTTCCGATCAGGTGGCCTGCGTCCACGAGCAAATTCTAGGCAAACCCGGTACCGAGGAGCGTGCCGCAGAACAACTGGCCAAGCTGTCGGGAAATACGGTGCAGTTTTACACCTCGCTTGCGCTATTGAACTCCGCTACCGGTCGGTTGCAAGTAACGATGGATTTGACGGAGGTCGAATTCAGATCGCTCGAATCCAGCGAAATCAGCGCCTATGTGGCCCGGGAGCAGCCGCTCGACTGCGCTGGATCTTTCAAGTCTGAAGGTCTCGGCGTGGCGTTGTTTGAGCGCATTAAGACCGAAGACCCCGCCGCGCTCATAGGGCTGCCTCTAGTTCAGCTCTGTGAATTGCTCCGGACGGAACATTTAAACCCATTAACCCCCAACGCCAACTCAGATAGATAGCTTTTTAAACCCCACCGCTTCGAACAAGGGGGCCAGATCCTGGGGTACGGGCGCTATGAAATCGGCTTTCATCGAAGGAGCCGTCACCCGCAATCGGGCCGCATGCAGCGCCAGTCGAGGCACGCCCATCGCCTTGCCCCGCGCATCAGCCTCCGCGCTGCCATATTTATCGTCACCCAACACGGGGTGGCCTCGGCTGGCCGCGTGAACGCGAATTTGGTGGGTACGACCTGTTCGCAGAGTCGCCTGTAGCAAGGTGGCATCGGCAGAGCCACAGAGCACCTGGACATCGGTCTGCGACGGTTTACCAGCCGGGTCAATTCGAACACGCCGCTCACCACCCGGCCGTTCGTAGCGCAACAACGGCTCTTTGATCTGCTGAACCCGCTCGGGCCAAGCACCGTCAACCAGGGCCAGATAACGTTTGTCAGTACCTCGACTCTCCGGTCGAAACAGCACCTGCCAGGCTTTCAGCACGCTGCGCTTCTTGGCAACCAGCAGGACGCCAGAGGTTTCTCGATCCAGCCGGTGAATCAACTCAAGACGGGGTCCATGCAGTTCCCGCAAGGCTTCAATCAGACCCCAGCTCTGACCACTGCCCCCATGCACGGCGATCCCGGCAGGTTTGTTGACTACCAAAAGGTCGTCAGAGTCTTCAATGACTGCCGCCTCGAGCGCCTGAGCCAGCCCATCAGGCAAGGACCCTGGAATGGGCCTGGATTCTGCCATTCTGACGGGCGGTAGCCGCACATCATCGCCCGCCTTTAGCCGGGTATGGAAGCGGGCCCGCCCCCCATTGATCCGCACCTCACCGCTGCGCACCATGCGGTATACCCGGCTTTTAGGCAGGCTGCGGAATTGGGCAAAGAGGAAATTATCCAGCCTCTGGCCCTCTTCCTCCGCGATCTTGTAGTGACGCACCTGGGGTCCAGCCATCACAATTTCCCTAAGGGTTTGAGACACTTAGCAAACACTGTTATATTCGATCCCGGTTGTTGCTGTATGTCTCTCGCAAGACGATGGGTAAGAACGAGAAGTCACCCGAAGAACGCGAGTTTACCCTAACAACCAGAACCGCTGACTAAAGCAGCGACGCTACCGGTGAGCTTCAGGCTAAGATGAACGCCTAATAAAATAAGATGAAAGCCCACGCGCTTTTAACGACAGAACCAAAAAGAACTGAAACCGAAAAGATAAAGAAAGAAAATTCGAAAGATAGACAGATC
>CAZFIA010000142.1:2058-4642 GCA_964519335.1 uncultured Pseudomonadales bacterium | reverse complement strand
AAAGATAGACAGATCGATCGATAGATAGATAGACCGATAGATAGAGAACCTGAGCGTACAAAAGCGCTCGTTACACAACAAAAACGAAAACAGCTAGAAAAAACGGCAGTCAGAAACAGACGCGATCCGGCCTTCAGCCCCAATCCGCAATCGTAGGCGGGTTCAACTACCTCGGGGCACGAAGCAAAGAACTACCGGAAAGCCTCAAAGATGCCGACAAGAATACCCGCGCTATAGGTAACCCACTGGAGTACCTGCAGCGCCAGAAGACCTCGGATAGTTTCCCGATGCAGTTTTGGCCCTGGCGCCGCACTGCTAGAGAACTTAAAGACTACTTCTAGGCAATACATCGGAACCCGGCTTTTTCCGCGCCGACCAAATGCAGGGCACTCTCTGCATAACGACGGGCCAACACGGATAGGGACCAGGGCAAATGGGCGGATACCTCCGCTACTGCTCTGGCTGGCGGCTTCGCCGCAACTGCACGCGACAGGTCCCTGCGTGCGACTGAGTTTCGATAAAGCACTTGTCGATATCTGCAATGAATCGCCCCTGGGCCTGCCCCAACGTTTGATTCATGGCCCGGAACAGCGACCGGCTATTGAATTCTGGCTCTATACGAATCCCTCGGGATAGAGAAAAAACAATGAAGAGAATGCTAATTAACGCCGCCCAGCCTGAAGAAGTTCGGGTGGCTCTTGTCGATGGTCAAAAAATCTACGACCTCGATTTTGAAAACTACGCCCGCGAACAAAAAAAGGGCAACATTTATAAAGCCAGGGTGACTCGCGTTGAGCCCAGCCTCGAAGCCGCGTTCGTTGATTTCGGATCAGAGCGCCACGGCTTTCTGCCACTCAAAGAAATATCGCGCGAATACTTCAAGAACAAATCGGCAGATACGAACGGTCGCCTCAACATCGCCGAGCAGATAAAGGAAGGCCAGGAAATTCTCGTACAGGTCGAGAAGGAAGAGCGCGGCAATAAAGGCGCCGCCCTCACGACCTTTATCAGTCTCGCCGGTCGATACATGGTGCTGATGCCAAACAATCCCCGAGCTGGGGGAATCTCGCGACGCATCGAAGGCGAAGATCGAGACGCATTGCGAGCAGCACTTGCGGCACTCGAAATTCCAAACGGTATGGGTGTTATCGTGCGCACCGCGGGTGTGGGACGTGGCGAAGATGAGATGCGCTGGGACCTCGACTATCTCTCTCAGCTCTGGGAGTCGATTGACGCTGCAGGAAAACGCGAGCGCGCACCTTCGCTTCTGTATCAGGAAAACAGCGTCATTCTGCGAACGATACGCGATAACCTCAGACGCGATATTGGCGAACTCTTGATTGATAGCAAAGAAGCGTTTGAAGAGGCACAGCGCTTTATCACTCAGGTAATGCCCCACTATGCGGAGCGGATCAAGCTATATGAGGATCCCATCCCCCTCTTTAGTCGCTACCAGATAGAAAGCCAGATCGAGTCTGCTTTTCAGCGCACGGTTAAGTTGCCCTCCGGTGGCTCCCTGGTGATCGACCCTACGGAGGCTCTGGTATCCATCGATATAAACTCGGCTCGAGCAACAAAAGGTTCTGATATTGAAGACACCGCGCTCAATACCAACCTTGAGGCAGCAGAGGAGATTGCTCGACAGCTGCGTCTTCGGGATATGGGTGGCTTAGTAGTTATCGATTTCATCGACATGAACGCAAGTAAAAACCAGCGAGCTGTTGAAAATCGCATGCGTGATTCACTCGAAACGGATCGAGCCAGAGTGCAGACAGGCCGCATCTCGCGCTTTGGGCTGCTCGAGATGTCACGACAACGACTGCGCCCATCGCTCGAAGAACTAACCACCGAGCCCTGCCCTCGTTGCACTGGGCAGGGGCGTATCCGCGACACCAAATCTCTGGCGCTCACTATTCTGCGTGTTGTAGAAGAAGAGTGTCTGAAAGATCGCAGCTCGGTTGTTCGTACTCAGGTACCTTTGCAGGCCGCTTCTTATCTGCTTAACGAAAAGCGTGAAGATGTAGCCGCGATAGAACGTCGCACTGGTGCGCGCATTGTAATCATGCCTAACGTCAACATGGAAACGCCACACTACTCCGTGGAGCGAATCCGCGACGATGCAGCAGAAAAGGATTCCCAGGCACCCAGCTATGAGCTAACCGTAACCGAGCTTGAAAAACAGGAGATGCCAAAACAGGAGACGCCGATTAACACCCGACAGCAACCTGCCGTTGGACAAATCACTCCAAGCACACCCACCCCTGCCGCAACTGCCAGAGTAAACGAGACTGAACAACAGATCGCTGCCGCCAAACCTAACGCTACGGCCAACACAAAAGCCGCCGCCGCAACCGGCGTTGCCGCAACGGCTGTGGTTGCTGGCGCAACTGCGAAAAAGGGCTGGCTGACCCGGACCATGGATAATTTGTTTGGCGGCGAAACCGCCGAGGTTCCGGTTACACCGGATCGCCGACCCCGGCGTCCAACCAAGGGGGGCAAGAATCCTGCTTCGAGTCAGGAGCCTTCAGCTAGTAAAGAGCCTTCAGCGGGTAAAGAGCCTTCAGCGGGCAAAGAGCCTTCAGCG
>CAZFIA010000142.1:0-1958 GCA_964519335.1 uncultured Pseudomonadales bacterium | reverse complement strand
AAAGAGCCTTCAGCGGGCAAAGAGCCTTCAGCGAAGCGTTCGCGAGGGAATCGAGGCGGTCGTGGCCGAAACGGCGGTGAAGACCGAGATCGCAACTCAAACTCAACGAGAGATAACTCCAATCGAGACGGCGGGAAAGCGCCGCGAGCTGATAAAGCGCCGCGAGCCGACAGAGAACAGCGAGCTGATAAAGCGCCGCGAGCCGACAGAGAACAGCGAGCTGATAAAGAACAGCGAGCCGACAGACAGCCGCGAGCCGACCAAGAGCCCCGAGCCGATAGAGCACCACGCAGCAAACCTGGCCACGGGAAACAGGCCAACAAACAGCAGCCAAACGATGAGACTCGCAAACCTACGGCTGAGGCACTTGCCCAGAGCAAACGGATGCCGGTCCGAGATCGAAGTACGCTTGGCGAAAGCAGTCCTCCAGCAAAAGCTGCTCCCAAACCTACCGCCGATGCGGTAGCCAATCCTGCAGCAGCAACCGCCGCCACTACGAACACTGCACCGCTGGCTGCAACCGCGACGGCCGCCGCACCCACAGTCGGTGCTGCCGCTGCCATGGGCGAGTCTTCTTCTGTAGAGCCTTCAGCCAGTCAAGAGCCTTCAGCTAGTAAAGAACCGTCGGTCGCTGATTCGGTGACGGTAACCATGGATTCTCCGACCTCTCCCGGCGCAGACACCGCCGACGCAGAAGTTTCAGAAAGTGGACGAGCTGCCAACGATCCACGTGAAGTGCGTCGTCGTCAGCGAGAAGCCGAGCTTAGAGCCCAGGGCATCAAGTAACCCAGCGCGCTACAAGACGCCAACGGGCTCCTGGACAAGCGTAATCCCAAATTGCGTTTTTACCACCCGCTTGATCTCAAGAGCAAAGGCATTAATCGCAGACGCATCGGCACCACCTGTGTTTACCAACACCAGTGGTTGTCTATACCAAACGCCAACACCTCCAACTTGCCGGGCCTTAAGGCCCGCGAGATCTATGAGTGCAGCCGCCGCTAGCTTACGGCCATCACCGTACGACCAACTAGGTACCTGTTCGAGACGAGCAACCGACGACGCAGGTAAGGATGCGTAGAGCTCATCAAGTTGTACCTCGGTAAGCACCGGGTTCTTAAAGAAACTGCCGGCGTTCGGGTGCCTTCGTGGGTCCGGCAATTTTGATCGGCGCAATCGCGCTACGGCCTCAGCGATTGTGGCGGGTATGATCTGCGTATAACCCTGTCGTTTTAGCTCATCACTTACGCCGGCGTATCCGGTAACCTCCCGACCTTTCCTATGCGCGCATAAACGAAATCGCACCCGCGTAACCAGCCAACGACGGGGCTGCGACTTGAAAATACTGTCCCGGTAACCAAATTCACATGCTTGCCGAGCAAGCCACGCCGGCGGTGCAAGCGGGCTTTGCATGTCTAGAACCTGTACCGCATCGATGAACTGCGCAACTTCAACACCATAGGCACCAATATTCTGTATAGGAGCCGCTCCTACGGTCCCCGGAATGAGCGTCAGGTTTTCAATGCCTCCACCAAGTCCCTGACCTACACAAAATCTCACGAAGCCTTGCCAGGATTCCCCTGCGCCTACTTCAAAAACGCGCGCCTCACCGTCGGGAGATTTCTCTTTAATACCTTTAATCCGCATCAAAACCGTCAGGCCAGAAAGCAACTCGGGTAGCACTACATTACTGCCGCTACCCAGTACAAAGACTTTGTCTTTTTGGTCAGAAGTGGCGAGTCCAGCTTGCAACTGCTCGACCGACGTTGCCAACAGCGCGTGTTGTGCTCGAGCGGGCAGCGCAAGCGTGTTGGGAAGGTCAACATCACGCAGGAACACGGAGCTCACCGACCTATTTTCCGCAAGTGTCTACAAGTGCATCGCGGCCATGTACTTGTCTGAAGGTCAAATTTACCCGCGGGCCACAATGTTGGGTTGTCTTTGGCAAGGCATGTTGATAC
>CAZFIA010000141.1:0-10617 GCA_964519335.1 uncultured Pseudomonadales bacterium | reverse complement strand
CTCTATATGTTCCTCGGGACCTACCATGATCATTGCGTTTATTCGAAAGACAATGGCTGGCAAATCTCGGAGATGCGTCTAACGCGGACAGCAGACGAACAACGCAAGGTTACGCCGCGCTAGTGAGCGCTAGATCCGCGCTAGTTAGCGCTTGCCCAAGACCGCGTAGTCGCCTTCAAATGTCGCTGCTTCCCTACCGTCGCCTGCGTCGTGTTCCATAATGGAGGAGCTCAGCGTAAATCTGGCTTTGCCTTTGCTCTCAAGCGTATCCAGCGCCGGAAGCTGCTGACCAAAATCACACCGGGCAACAATCCGCCCGGTGACCGGACGCGAGTATTTTATTCGGCCATCGGCGAGCACTATCGATGCATCAACGTCACGAAGCTTGAGCTGCAGGTGCACCATTGACCAACCGCAGAGCGCGTTGATCGCATAGAGACTTCCGGCAAACCCGGTGCCGTGCAGGTTGATATTAGGCGCAAGCTCGGCGGCAACAACAAGCACGTTATCTTCGAACGATTGAAGCTCAACCCCCATGGCTGCCGATAGCGGAATCTGTTCGTACCACACCTGCGTGAGTTCAGCGCACAAGGCGGCGGTATCGGCGTGGCTCATTGGTAGGTCCTGCAGGCAAGTCGTAAGGGGCGCAGTGTAAACCTCTGTCAGAACTCCTGTCTAAACCCTCTGCTGAATACTAGCGCTAGCCAAACTTGCGCTTGATCGGCTTCTTGGCAAGCGAAGCTATAGCGTTGCTGCAAATAACACTGTTCTCGTAAACGTAGCGTTCGTGATTGCGTGTAACCATCGCTGAGTCATAGACGTAGTTTACGAGCAGTCCGTGGGATTGCTTAAGCCCTTTCTGCGAGCGATCTCCCAACCAGTTCAAGCGTTCCAGCCGAGCACCGTTACGCAGATGAAAACGCGACACGGGATCAAGCGGCTGCTCGCCAGATTTGGCTTGCACCATGTAGTGAGCGCAAAGCCGTTCTATCAATGGCCTGAACTCGGAGCTGCGGGCGTCAGACTGAACCCAATCAAATGTGCTGTCATTAACTATCTCCTCAAGCAGCACTTTCTCGGCCTCACTCACGACGGGACCTTGCTCAATATCGCTCGCAGCAGCCAACTTACCCAGCCATTTACCGAACCCGGGAACGGGTGACAGCGTGGCAAACGTTTTGATATGCGAAAGCTCTTGCTGCAGCTGCTCAACCACCTGCTTGATCAGCAGATCACCAAAGGCTATACCGCGCAGCCCCAACTGACAGTTGCTGATGGAATAGAAAATTGCGGTGTCTGCGTCGGCCTCGTCCAAAGGTGCCTCATCGTTACGAATAATTTCGTCTACCGACGAAGACAGCCCGGCAACCAAAGCCACCTGGACAAATATGATGGGCTCCGATGGCAATGCTGGATGGAAAAAAGCAAAGCAGCGGCGACCAGAAGAGACGCGTTTTCGCAAGTCATCCCAACCACAAATTTTGTGGACGGCCTCGTACTTCATTAAGCGTTCGAGCACGCAGGCCGGTGTGTCCCAGCTAATGCGTTCAAGTGACAGGAAACCACGGTTAAACCAGGCCGAAAACAGCACCTGCAGATCGGTATCTACGGCCGAAAGATAAGGATGTTCTGAGAGCAAGCCCAGCAGGTCGGCGCGCATCTGCACAAGTCGCATGGTGCCATCTGCCGTCATGTTGAAAATTTCGAACAGAGCTCTTCGGGCCGGTGTGCTCGCCGCGTTTAGTCGCTGCACGTTTTCAGGGGTTGGGTCATTTTGATAAGCAAGCGCCGCTTCCGCCAACCGATCGCTATCAGCACGGAATTGGGTCAACAGAAAACCAAAAAACTCCACGCGAGCGGCTTCGTCGTAGCTCTGGTAATTATCAAGAATTTCTTCGGCCAGCTTCAGCATGCTGGACTCGTCTTTGAGACGCAGTAGATCGCACAGCTGATCTTGCCAGCTGCGTCGCTTGAACGCCGTCACGTTGGAAACGGATTGAAATAACTGCTGCAATGCCGTCGAAGCCATCGATTGTCTCTGAATCCCTGTTAAGCACAAAGACTACAGAGTGGAACACCGAACAGCGTGAGAGCTTGAACGGCTGTTGCAAGGCCAATGTAATCACCGCCACAATTGTGGCGCATCAGCAAACCCATCAGTAAAAGGGCATCCCCACAATGAGCAAGGCGCTTGGCGGCATCCGGGTCATCGATCTAACCAGCGGTCCCGCTGGCGGACTGGCCACCATGATACTCGCCGACTTTGGCGCCGAGGTGATCCGCATCGTTCGCCGTTCCGCCGAAGATCCGCTTGAGGCTCTGCCGGCGGCTCCGATGTGGCATCGGGGCAAGGTGAGCCTAGCACTGGATCTGAATCAACCGGATCAGCTAGAGCGCTTAAACAAACTTTGCGCCGCTGCTGATGTACTGGTTTGCAACTGGCGCCTGCAAGCGCTGCAGGCAAAAAATCTGGATCCCGAACAACTTAAAGCCATTTATCCGCATCTGGTGTTCTGTCATATCACGGGATACGGTCACAAGGGTGCACTCGCAAACGTACCGGGCTACGAGCACAGTGCCGCCGCGCTAACCGGACGAATGCAGTTGTTTCAAGGACTGGCGGAGCGCACTGGCCCAGTATTTTCAGCGTTACAGGTTGGCGTTCACGCCTGCGCTCAAAGTGCGGTAAGCGGCATTCTCGCCGCCCTTCATGCGCGTGGCACACAAGAGTCGGGATGCATCGTTCGCACAAGTATTTTGCAAGGTTTACTCGCCTATGAACAAGGCGCGATGCTCGGCCAGCAGTTCTCACAAACTCATCCAGATGCTGTACCCGAAGCACCTCCCCTATCTGCCGAACCGCCCATGCCGAGTCTGTATTACCACCCAGCTCAGGCCGGAGACGGAAGGTGGATGCAATTTGGCAATCTGCTGCCCCACTTGTTTGATAACTTTCTGGTAGCCACAGACCTAATCGACGTGCTTGCTGACCCAGATTTCAATGCAACCCAAATGCTGCTACCAGAAGCGAAACACGAAGCTTTTCGCGAGCGAATGCTGGCGCGCATCGCTTCGAAACCAGCCGCCGCCTGGATGGAAGAACTGATCGCGAACGGTCAAGTTGTTGCCGGGTTATATCAGACTACCCAAGAAGCCCTATCCGACCCGGATATAGTCGCAAACGGCCACGCGTTAAAACGCGATGATGGAGTGCAACTAGGTCCTGTAGCCCGACTTACCGATACCCCAGCAACACCGGGCCCGAAACTGCGTCCAGATACACAACTGGCCGACAACTGGCTGCAGTCCCCCCGCATGGCTCGCCCTTCGGCACCTCTCGCGCAACAAACCGAGAAGCTGCCGCTCGCCGGGGTAAAGGTGCTGGAGATCGCGACCATTATCGCCGCACCCTTCGGTGCTTCGCTGCTCGCTGACCTGGGCGCAGAAGTTACCAAGGTGGAGCAAGTCGGCGGCGATCCCTACCGCGGCATGTTGGCGGGCGTCGGTTCTGCACGGGTGAACGCGGGCAAGAGAAGTCTCTGCGTAAACCTGAAATCAGAAGAAGGCAAAAAGTTAGTTTTAGAGCTGGCCCGCCGGGCAGACATACTCATTCACAACTACAGACCCGGTGTTCCTGAGCGTCTGGGCATTGGCTATGACCAGGTGAAATCGATAAACCCAGACATCATCTATCTACAGTCCAACGGTTACGGACCAGACGGACCCGGAGCCCAGCGCCCCAGCACGCACCCCATACCCGGTGCTGCACTGGGTGGCGTGCTCTATCAACTGGGCGAAAGGGTGCCGGAAATGCCGCAGTCCATGCCTAATCTGCGCCTGTGGACGCGGCGCTTAATGCGCGCGAACGAAGTAAACCCCGACCCCAATACTGCCGTGGTAGTAGCAACTTCGGCGCTGCTCGGGTTGGTTGCTCGCAACACGACGGGCCGCGGCCAACGCATACTGGTAGACATGTTTAGTGCCAACGCCTACGCCAATCACGATGACTTTCTAAACTACCCAACAAAAGCCCCGCGCGCACAACCCGATGAGTTACTGCAGGGCCTAAATCCAACCTATCGACTTTATAGGTGCGCAGACAACCACTGGGTCTTCCTGGCGATGAGCAGTAGCAAAGAACATCGTCGTTTTATCGAAGCGGTAAAGCAGCGCCCGGATCTGGAGTCTTCTCTTTCGGCTGAACAACTCGCTACCAACGAGGCGGTTGTGAGCGAACAACTGGAACAACTCTTTATGCAATGCCCAGCCGCCGATTGGGAAACGCTCTTTATCGAGCATGGAGTAGCGTGCCTCCAGGCAGACGCCGTCGTGCCTCAAAGCTACTGGCTTGAAGGCGAACAGGCAAAAACTATGCAGCTTACTCAGACAGCCACCCATCCGGCCTGGGGCGACTACCGCCGCCACGGTCCAATGGTTACTTTCGACAACCGCGCACCCGTCACAGGCTCGGCACCGCTTGCCGGTGAACACAGCTCAGAGTTGCTTACCGAGTGCGGCTACAGCACAAGAGAAATCGACGACTTGCAATCAAACAAGACCATCTGGAGAGAGACGATTTAAAGTCTATTCACCAAACTTCGGCTACGCCAAACCACAAAAAACATAATCAACGCGATAAGCGCATAACAGGCCGTTGAAAATCTGAGCACGGTCAAGGTTCCAAAGGACTCAACGATCTGGCTGGTAACCCAGGGGCTAACAGCAGTGCCAGAGGTTGCACCAAACAAAAGCGCAGACACCAATCGCGGTGAGGGCACCGATTGCAGTTGAGTTGCAAAAGAGATCGCTAGCTTCAGAAACGCGAGATTGCCGAACCCCCAGAGTGCACCCAGCCACGGAATCCACTCGAGTTCTGTTGTGACCCATAAAGGCACGGAACAAGCCGCGGCTGATACTGCGGCTATTAGTACAAGCCTTTCCGCGCCAGCCCGGAGCACCCACCAGGCCACCAGAAGCTGGGCCAAGAACATACCATCCCAAAACTGCCCCACCACCGCACCCGCCTGATCGGCACTCGCATCAAAATTAAGTTGCAGGTGCTGCGGCAACCACCAGAGCATCGCGTACTGACCCAGCGTGTAAAGACACAAGGTGCCAATGCACAGCCAGATCAAGAACGACCAGCGCGGTTGTTCTTCAGATACCGAGGCATCGACAGGGGTATGAGTCAGGCCTTCGGATGTGTCGGGATAGGTAGATATGGCCGCCAACAAAACAACAAACGCTGCCACACCCGCAACAACCAGATAGCCTGAAGACCAGTGCAGTTGCTGGCCCAGAAAAAACAGGGTCAGACTGGCGCAAATTCTACCCGCCAGGCTAAAACAGGCATCGGTCACAACCAACATCGAGGCTCGCGGTTCTGGCTCATAGCTTCTGGCGATGGTCGTCGCGGCCGCAGCAAGACCAATACCCAGACACACTCCAGCACCACCCAACAGCGGCCGAACCTGTTGCAATGACGACGCAACCAACAGTCCACCAAGACAGAAGGCAATCACAAGAAAAACCGTCGCTAGTACCGCGCGCAACGGAAATCGATTTACAACGTCGATGGCCAGTCCCGCACCCAGCAGCATGCCAATCGTGAACCAGCTAAAATCACTGGTGATCTCTGTAACTTCGACGCCGAAGTGCAACGCCATCGGACCGGATATCAAGCCAAACGTAGAGAGCACGCCCGACACACAAAAATAGGCAAGAAACGCAGAAAGAGTGATGCGCTGCAGGTTCATCAGTCGTTCGCTACTTGCTCCTGCAACCAAATGGAAACCGCTTCTACAACGACGGGTTCAAGGGGTTTCTTCAGTAGCCGGCGCGCACCAACTAGACTGGGTTCGCCTGGCTCCAAACGTAGCAGGTGAGTGAGATCGGGAACGATCTCAGCGGTTACCTCGCCCTGCACAAGTGCGGCGATTGCCGGAACATCTGAAGGATTACACTGCAGATCTTTACCGCCGCCGAGTATGAGCATAGGAGCAGCAACCTCGGGATAGATTTTCTCCAGATCAAGCGCAAACAGTTCGCGATACCATCGCGCGGGCACTTTTTGCATGCGAACCCGCAGCGTGTCCACCGTAGACTTCTTGATCTTTGCAATCGTGCGTGCCTGTGAGCGGGAGTTAACCCCGAGGGCGCGAAACAGAACACCGGGCAACACACGACGTGCACCTCGACCACCGGTGAGCTCGCGTTCAAGCACCCGGGCTTGCTGCATCAAGACCTGTTCCAGGTTCTGCAAGAACGGACACAACAGAACCAACCCAGCCAAAGACGGATACTTGAGCGAAACTTGCGCGGCAATTGCCGTGCCTTCGCTATGACCAAGAACAAACAAGGCAGAGGGATCACACTCGGGTTGACGAGCCAATAGCTCCACCCAACCAAGCGCATCATCCACCAGCTCCGTGTGTCCAGCAGAAAAATAATCCCCGCCGCTTTCACCACACCCACGTTTGTCGTAGCGCAGACTCGCGATACCTCGTTTTGCCAAATAGTGAGCCATCGCGTTAAAGGCATTAAGCACCTGGTTGCGCGCGTTCTCATTGCGATCCAACGGCCCACTGCCATGCACCATCAGAACCATGGGTCGGGCCGCGGAAGTCGCGTGCCCAGCGTCCACGAATGATCCGTGAGCCTCCAGCTCAAGTTCATCTGGCAGGCACAGCGTGCCAGCCAGTTTTACGCCAGAAGATGAGAGGTTTAGATCGCGTTCAATCATGCTTGCAAGGCTAACTTCTACCGCCCCACACCGCTAGCGCTTGCTCTGTTCGGTGAGCCTACGTAGGCTTCATAGCTTCTACAGCTACTGAAGGCCTGCGGATGAACACATCTCATGACGATCTGGTACCTGGGCGATCAAAAGCGGTGGGCTATATGGAGCGCACGCGCAACTACTATCGCGCGCTTGGCTACCAGCAAGACTATACCTGGGCCCAGAACAGCGACATCCCGTTCACTAAGCCCGCCAAACCGCTTAGCGAATTGACAGTTGCAGTAGTCACCACCACCAGTCCTGCTGGCACTACACTGACCGACACCCCTGTTGTTTGGTCGGACGAAGCAACACTCGCGCCCAGTGAGATGTACACCGACAACCTGGCCTGGGATAAGGAAACCACACACACCAACGACACAGGCAGCTATATTCCCCTCACGGCGATGCGCAGCATGATTGCCGAAGGCGAACTGGGTGGAGTGGCGCATCGCTATCACGGGGTTCCGACCGAATATAGTCAGCGCCAAACACTGCACAACGACGCCCCGGAAATTCTTGATCGCATCATCGAAGATAAGGCCGACGCCGCTCTTCTTGTCCCGTTGTGACCTGTGTGTCACCAGACCGTGAGTCTGGTCGCACGACATCTCGAAGAGAATGGCATTCCAACCGTTATCGCCGGTAGCGCGCTGGACATTGTTGAATACAGCGGCGCACCCCGGTTTGCCTTCACGGATTTTCCGCTAGGCAATCCACTGGGCAAACCTGGCGACAAAGCCATGCAACTGGCTATTACCCGCTTTGCGTTGAAAATGCTGCACAGCGCGAGTAAACCCGGCGTCACCTTGCAAACGCCTTTTTCCTGGGCGGTAGATGATCAATGGCGCGCCGTGTATTCGCGGGTTGATGACAGCAACAGAGAAGCGCTAAAACAAAAGGGGGACGCACGGCGCAAATCCCGTGCGCAACTGCCCAAGCGTGCAAGCTAGTAGAGCAAAAGAAGCCGACGCTTTCCCTACCTTCAGTCTGGCTTCCTGGCGAGAGAGCGCGCGCGATCCTGCACATCGCGCGAAGCTCGCCGACACACTCACTTCAACTTGCCATCACAGCGGCTTCTTCTTGCTGACTAACCACGGCATAGATAACCAACTCATCGCCAATGTGTTTGAGCTTTCAAAACGTTGTTTTGAGCTGCCGCGCGAGCAACGTGAAAGTATGCACAAAAGGCACTCGCGACATTTTCGGGGCTGGGAGAGCGAAGGCAGCGAATACACTAATGGCCGACCAGATATCCGTGAACAAATTGATTTGTGGAGTGAACACCCGGCAAGGCCGAAAGACATCGAACCGCATTATCTCAGGCTACTGGGCCCCAACCAGTGGCCAACAACCTCAGATCTAACCGATTTTAAACCAACGCTCGAACGCTGGTTTTCGGAGGCCGGCGACGTGGCTGATGAGTTAATGAAAGTCCTGAGCATAGGGCTAGGCTTGCCTGAAGATTACTTCGACAGTGCCTTTGGCAACGAGCGCATGTCGCTAACCAAACTTATTCGCTACCCGGAAACACCTGCTGGCGCCTTTGGTGTTAATGCCCATCACGACGCGGGCTTTCTAACCTTGTTATCGCCAGGCACCACACCCGGCCTACAAATCGAATGCGCCGACGGTAGCTGGCTCGACGTGCCGGTGGTCGAAGATACTCTGGTGGTCAATCTGGGTGAGATACTGCAATCAATGACCGGCAACTATCTGCTGGCGACACCGCACCGGGTAGTGGCTAGTGAACCGCGACAATCAGCCGCCTACTTTCACGGACCTTCGCTTGACATGAAACTCAACCCAATAGAGCTCGATCCCAAATTCGCGGCTGCGGTTGCACAAAGTCCGCGCCACAAGAACGCCGGCTTTATGGCGCGCAAGGAAGAAACAGACGCCGGCACCGGCGACATGCAAAGTACGCATCAGCCCGCGGTCTACGGTGACCAAATCTGGAATTACTTTTCTCGCAGCTATCCCGACATCGTCGAACAACACTACCCTCAATAGGGCGCGATCCTAAGCCGTTAGATTGCAGCTACGACGCGCGCACCAAGATGCACCGCTGTCTTGCGTTCGGCTGGATCTATATCTTCGGCGCTGCTGGCACCAACACCAACGCCCAGGTAGAAGCCGTTCATATTCAGTCCTTCAGCCGGGTTGGCTCCCGTGCCTACCCAGCGCATGCACATCTGCATGGCGAAGGTTACCAGGGTAAACAGAGAATTCTGCTTATCGCCGCCGGCTAAAGCCGATGCCGTAAACGCAGCACCCAACTTGTTATCCCAGGCCTTCGTGTACCAACGCGATGCGACCGCGTCCATAAAGGTCTTCATCTGACCCGCCACACTACCCATGTAGGTGGGTGTGCCAAATATTATGGCGTCGCTGTCATCAAGCGATGCGAAAATAGCGTCGTTAGACCAACGACCTTCGGTAATGTCTGTGCCCACAATCTCGTGCACCACGCACTCAGCACCGGCACTCTCTACGCCTTCCTGCACCGCCTGCGCTACAGCACGGGTAGTACCTGTGCCGCTAAAATACACAATGGCAACTTTTGCCATAACCTATTGCTCCTCTTTGCTCCCTGTGCTGATCTAAATCGCTGCGATTGCGGCTTCCATCGTGTCCTGAGTTACCGCCCGGCGGTCTTCGCCCCAGGGCATTGGCATCAACACCGGATGCTCAACGCCCGCATCGACATAGCCTTTAACAAAATCGGTTACCTCAGTCTTGTTGCCAATGAAGTTAATGGCTTGAATCATGCGCTCGGAAATTGCGGCTGTTGCGCCATCACGATCTTTTGCCGCGTGTTTTTCTCGAAGCTCATCCACTTCGTCAGCAAAACCTGCGGCCCTGAACATATTGGCGTAGCCATCAGCCATGGCATAGTTGTACAAATCGCGGCGTGCCGAGCGAGCACCGCGTTCAAAGTCGGCAACGGCGGCATGAACGTAGGCAAATATTTTGGCGTCACCTCCGCTACGAACTCTAGTAATAGAATCAGCCACGTGGCTCACTGGAATATAGTTAAGCAGCACGCCGTCAGCGATTTCACCGGCGAGCTTCAGCATCTGCGGGCCTAATGCCGCCATCACAATCTTCGGCTTGCGTTCGCCAAGGCGCACACCCAAACGGAAACGTTTCACCGACCAGAAATCTCCCTCAAAGGTGACTGCCTCTCCCGACAGACACTCTCTAAGCAACGCAACGTACTCACGCATCATGGCGATAGGACGTTTAACCAGAGGTTGGCCGTGCATCTTAAGTATCCCCGGCGCAGAAACGCCCACACCCAACCACACGTCAGCATCTGGACTTAAGGCTTGCAGCGTTGCTGCAGACATCGCCGCCAAGGGTGGCGTCCGAACCTGTACAGGCACTATGCCCGTTGCTAAATCCAGTTTTGGCGCCGCGACAGATACCGCCCCCAGCAACGACAGTGCATCGGTACCGTTTGCCTCCACGGTCCAAATAGATTGATAACCAAGTTCCTGCGCCGTGCTGGCAATATCAACAACGGCCTTCGGACCCAATACTGAAAGACTGCCAAAGGTAACGCCCAATGGGACGGAAGTGTTGTTCACCATGCGCTCTATCTCCACTCAAAATTGATTTTCTAGTTGCGGCAACACCCTTATGCTGCCTCCAAAGCCTACCACTCCTCACACAGGAATCTTGACCCTTCTTGAAGTAAGCTGGGTTGCAAAGGCGATACAGAAACTTGAATACAGAGGATTCCAACATGTCTGAGCTTTCCGAGGTTGCACCCAAATTTGTTGCCATGGCCCATCAGATTGTCTGGTGTTCCGTCGCAACGGTCGATCCCAACGGAC
>CAZFIA010000140.1:10536-10623 GCA_964519335.1 uncultured Pseudomonadales bacterium | reverse complement strand
TACCTGCACCCGATCCTGTACCTGCGCCCGATCCTGCGCCAGCACCCGATCCTGCACCTGTGCCACTTCCGATCCCTGCGCCGGAAC
>CAZFIA010000140.1:0-10436 GCA_964519335.1 uncultured Pseudomonadales bacterium | reverse complement strand
CTGCACCCGATCCGGCACCTGCAGATCCAACGCCTGCACCTGCACCCGATCCGGCACCTGCAGATCCAACGCCTGCACCTGCACCCGATCCGGCGCCTGCAGATCCAACGCCTGCACCTGCACCCGATCCGGCACCTGTGCCAGATCCGGCGCCTGTGCCAGATCCGGCGCCTGCACCTATCGTCAATCTGCCCGCACCGGTGGCAGCCGTTCTGCCCGGCAGCCGCTCAGTGTTGGTTGGTAATACAGCCACCGCTTTTGCCACTGTGATCAATACCAATGCCGAACCCCTGGAAGGTTGCAGCGTGGCGCCTCCGGCAGGCATCGCTGCCAGCTTCTTCTATCAGACAACGGACCCAGCCACGAATGGCGTCGTTGGCGAGCCTAATACGCCAACGGTGATACCAGCGGGTAGTGCGCGAACATTCATTTTTGGTCTCACACCAACGGCTGCGATGGCGCCGACGGAGATTGCTCTGAATTTTGATTGCGCAAATTCTCAGGCAGCAACTGTGATTGAAGGCGTAAACACCCTACTGCTCTCCGGATTGGAAAATCCGACTGCCGATGTTATTGCTCTCGGAGCTACCCCAACAAACGACGGCATTCTAACCATGCCAAGTGTCAACGGCTCAGCCGCATTTGGCGTGGCGTCGGTTAATCTGGGAAGCACTGCAACCGTTGTTGTTGCGCCAGACACAGGATCTACCAGACCACCGATGACCTTGACGATTTGCCAAACAAATCCAGCCACAGCGGAGTGTTTATCGCCGCCCGCAGCAACGGTAGAAACCACTATTGCTACCGACGCAACACCAACGTTCTCGATTTTCGCAACGGCACTCGGTGCAATCGCGTTTGATCCGGTAAACACCCGGATTCATGTCCGCTTTATGGAAGCGGGTGTGGTTCGAGGGTCAACGAGTGTGGCGGCACGAACTCAATAACCGTGCGCTTCGCGCTGGTAACGTAACATCCGCCCGCTACCGGCATTCATATGAATGCCTTTGCCGTCACGGCGGGTCCACGCGAGTTCGCCGTTTACCACCACCGCAAGAACCCCGCTGGGTTCACGCTTAGGGTCATCATAAGTGGCCTCATCGGTAACGGTTGCAGGATCAAACAGCACCAGGTCTGCATACCAACCCTCGCGTACCTCGCCACGCTCTAGCATTCCAAAGGTGCGCGCAGACAGTGACGTCATGCGCCTTACAGCCTCTGGCAGCGTTAACACACCGCGCTCTCTAACGTAACGTGATAACACTCGCGGAAAGGTACCAAACAGGCGCGGGTGCGGCTTGCCTTTCAGATCGGGTATGCCATCGCTACCCACCATCATGTCGGCATGCGCAAGATTGGTTTCGACGTCTTGCTCATCGATAACAAACTGAATGCAGATGGTGCGATCGCCTTTTTCTGCAGTAAGAATCTTCAGTACCGTTTCTTCGAGCGTCAGGCCGTTCTCTTTGGCAATGTCAGGCACCATCTTGCCTTCGTACTCGCGAAACGCGGGACAACTTGCAATCCGTATTACCTCTGCAAGTTCAAGATTGATCCGATCGAGATTAAAGTACTCAATCATGCGGCCACTGCCAGCCGTGTAAGGATACACATCCAGCGTCACGCGCTGACCGGACTGTAGCGCCGCATCCACCTTGGCCAATGAATCACCCACCTTGCCCCAATTCGCCTTGCCGGCCGACTTGTGATGCGAAATATGCAGATGTACGTTGGCTTCGCGGGCTATTGTGAGGCTTTCGTCAACAGCTTCTAATAGCCGGTCGCCTTCGTTGCGCATGTGAGTAGTGTAGAGTGCATTAAAGGGCGCAGCAGCGGCCGCAAGCGCGGCAACTTCTTCGGTGTCGCTATACCGCCCTGGGCGATAAATAAGCCCAGAAGAAAAACCGCAGGCGCCTTGTTCGAGTGCTGCGGTTACATGGTCGCTCATAGTGGCGAGTTCAGCTTTCGTTGGCGCGCGCTTTTCCATACCCATGGTTACGGCGCGCACCGTGTTGTGCCCAACAAGCATCATGTTATTAATCGCGGGTTTCCGAGCCAGTACGGCATCAAAGTAGCTGGCAAGGTCTGTAATACCTGCCTCAAGGCCAGCCAATATGCCGCCACTGCTACGCGTTGAATCAATAGCCGGGTCGGCCGGTACCGCTGAAAAGCCGCAGTTACCGCTCACCACGCTTGTCACGCCTTGCGCTAGCTTGAACGTCATGTCCGGGTAGCGCATAAACGCGCCATCATCGTGGGCATGGGTATCGATAAATCCTGGCGCAAGACACAGGCCTTTGCCGTCTATCTCGGCGGTCGCGGGCCCTGCCTCGCCCACCGAGACAATTCGGCCGCCTTCAATCCCCACCTCACCCATAAAGGCCTTCGCACCTGTGCCGTCTAATATGGATACATTTCGAATCGCCAGATCGAGCATCGATTACTCCGTGCTTATTGTTCTTTAGTTTTGTTCTTCAAAGTCCATAGCGGGCGGGATGCACGCGCAGCGCTTCACCCACCATCTCGCCAATCATGATAGAGGTCAGGTTGGTGTTAGCTCTGGGCACCGTGGGCATGATCGATGCATCCGCCACCGCCAGACCCTCCAAAAAACGGCAACAACCGTGCTCATCCAGAACGGCCATAGCGTCATCCGCCGCACCCATCTTAACGGTTCCGCTGGGGTGATACCCGCTGCCTGAGAATCGTTGGCACAACCCCGCTATGTCTTTATCAGACAAATTCTTTGGGTCTTTCGGAAACCGAATTTCATCAATCATGTCAGCAAGTTCACCGGTGTAAACAAAGTCGAGCGCATCTCTAAAACAACGCGCGAGTCGATTCGCGTCGCGCTCATCTTCACAAAAGTGGTTGTCGATGACCGGGGCAGCATAGGGATCCGCGCTCGATAGCCGCAGCTCTCCGGCCCCGTACTGATACTCCAACACCGCAGCAATACCAAACATGGGCGGTCCAGAGCGCCGTCCAACAAAACTAAGCTGTTCTATCTGCAGGTCGTTACGTTTGTCTGAGCCTTCACAGGTATAGCGCAAGATCGATTGAATAATGGGCGCATCAAAATCAATAAGCGCCTTGTCTCGCACTGTGGCCGTAAGCGATAGAGCAGGATGATCCCGCAGATTGGCGCCAACACCCGGCGCATCTGCCACAACATCAATTCCCAGCGCCTCAAGCTGTCCTTTTGGACCAACACCCGAACGCAGCAGTATTGCTGGCGACATTAAGGCGCCCGCCGACAGCATCACAAGCCCCGCCTTCAGTTGCGAGATCTCTCCCGTTGTCGACGCCACCTCAACACCCACGCAGCGGCCATTTTCGATGAGCAGTCGATGCACATGCGTGTTGGCTTGAATCGTTAGGTTAGGACGAATACGTGCCGGGGCGAGATAACCAACAGCGCAAGAGACCCTGAGCCGACCTAGCTTGTTCATAGGCTGGGGGCCGGCGCCAAAACCGTTTGGATCGTTAGCATCCGGGCAATCGGGATAGCCGAGTTCTTTGGCCTGATGTAAAAACGCTTGATGCATAGGCAGCAATTCATCCCACGGATAACGTCTAATACTGATCGGCCCAGCATCACCGTGGAAGGTTTGCTGACCATAATCGAGGTCGCGTTCGAGTCGCTTGAATGCGGGCAGCACCTGTTGCCAACCCCAACCGGATGCACCTAGCTGCGCCCATTCATCGTAGTCTTCGGGCATGCCCCGCAATGCGATGGTGGTGTTCACTGCACTGGAGCCACCCACAACCCGACCCCTGGGGAACGGCAGTTCGCGACCTTTGCCTGGCGCATGGCTTAAGCCCCAATCGTGGGCGGTGTAGGAATTGTTGTGGCTGTTTACGAGGTCATCGGGCGTGGCCGAAAGCTCTGGATAGTCTGGACCGGCTTCCAGAAGTAAGACGCTGCGATTGGGATCCTCAGAGGCTCGAGCAGCAATGGCGCAACCGGCGCTGCCGGCGCCCACGATAATAATGTCGGTCATGTCAGCGGCCTGGAAAGTACAGCTGTCGTTTATAGCACTACAAGGGCACGAAGAACTATCTTGCTAGCGACTAACCGATTTGGGCATCGTTGGTTGGCTATTCAGTCTGCGGTCTCTAATTACCGCTGTTGCCATCTCTATCTTCCCCAGAATCACCAGCGGCTTCGCTCGTACTACGAATAGACACTCCACTGCTGCCGGAGAGGGCCCGAAACATCGCCGCAGAGCTGGCACTTCCAAGCCCCGACCTACTGACTCGCCTAAGTTGTTGCATCTGTTCGGCTTGTTGTCGGAGTTTGGGGTCATCTATTTTTTCTACGATGGTCTCGAGATCATCGGATGACAAGCGTCCGCTGTTCATGATGCCCGTGTACATAGAATCGCGATCAATTCCGGAGCCCATTCCTCGAGCGTACTCCTGGGCTGCTTCGGTGTTCGATTGCGACCAGGTGGAGCCCAGCGCAGTGTACAGTTCCGGGGTAGCATCACTCGGCTGAGCCTCAATCCAATCACTGGCCTGCTCCGGGTTACTGCGTGCCATGGTCTGCACGTAGGTAGCTCCCAGCTTACTGCGGTTTTTTTCAGGCAGAGCGGCCATGAATCGGTCTGCCGCTTCAGGCGAACTAAAACCCAGCATCGACAGCACCTGCATCGGAGCGAGTCTGCTGTATGCGCTGAACCTACTGGCGTTATTTTCTTCTGGCAGGCCAGCCACCCACGCCGCCGCCCCCTCAGGGTCAGACGCCGCCCGCTGGGTCCACAACGACATCTCTGCTTCGATGCGTTTTTGTTCTGGCAACCCTGCAAGCAACACCTCTGCCTGCGCAGGGTCGCTCTTGCCGATCTGAGCAACAATCGCCGACATCAACTGGTCGCGCCGCTCGCCACTGGGTTGCGCGTTTACCCAATCCATTGCGCGTTGAGAATCATCAGCCGCCGCGAGTGCCAGTAGTTGCGCCTGAACACCCTGCAGCATCTGTTCGTTTTCGATCTCTGCGCTAGCATCGATAGCCGCCCAGGGGTCGCTTTGCGCCCAACTCATTAACACCTGTGCTTGCGCGCTAATTCGCTGCATGGGGTTCTCAATATTTTTCACTTCTTGCCACGCATCAGCAGAATCAAACTGAGCTGTAGCGAGCATTTGGCCGGGTATTTGAAGCGCGTCTACGATCGCGCGTCTTTGGCTTTGCGATATATCGCTCGTTGAGCGCAACATGGCCACTCCCGCAACTTGCCGCTGACTCTGGCTCAGCGTTTGCGCTTGTTGCAGCGCATCATCGATATCGATCCGCGCCCGCGCGTGGAAGATCGCTCGCAACCAGCTCACTTGCATCTTCCCATTGTTATTTGTCGCATAGTCGAGCGCTGCAGCAAAATCCAGTTCGGCATAGCGGCCGATCAACAGCGCCGTTGCACCCTGATAATCACCACCGACAAGCGCCGATTTAGCTTCATCTAAAAGCTTACGAATGCCGTTTGCATTCAATGGTGCGGCCAGTTGATACAGAGCGGCAGACTGCAGAAATTCGCTGTTGATTTCTGCGGTTTCAGCAAGCGTTGCCACTCTGGGGACACCGGACTGTGCAACCGCGCCGGCTGGCGCTCTCTCCAATACGCTCTCTGCTGACTGTGTTCGCGGGGCGGCCTCAGAATAGCCGCCAAGCGTGGGCTGCGCCGTTGTGGGCGCTCGCTCGCCGAACGTCTGTAACCAGAGGTAGCCGGCACCAAAACCAGCAATCAGTAGTGCAATCGCCACCAATATTCGACCCAGCATATATAGCTCCAGCGTCCATACGGACCACCATCATGCCCTTACCCTGCGGACCTGTCTCGCTCTCAGAGGCGTGTGAACTTATCTAAAAGTAGATTCGGTCTAATACTTACGCGTACTGCAACCTTATGGTGTTTGTGTTCTTCAATGCTAACGAACGCTGCCGGCCCTACTTTTTCTTTCTGCGGTTCGTTTTTCGGGATTTAGAAAAAGCCGTGGGTTTGGCACTGAGCGGGTTCTCAGGCCAATCGTGTTTTGGGTACCGGCCCGACATCTCTTTTTTAACCTCCGGATAGCTGTTGGTCCAAAAGTTGGCCAGATCTTTGGTGACCTGTACGGGGCGTCGCGCCGGCGATAACAACTCTACTTTTAACACCAACCGCCCATTGGCAACCGCAGGGTTTTCGATGCACCCAAACATTTCTTGCAATTTAACGGAAAGCACGGGGTTATCTTCGCCGGCATATCGCAATTGGATCTTCGAGCCGCTAGGTACGGAGTAACGTACAGGCAGCAAGGAATTCAGAGTCTGTCGCTGCGGATAATCGAGCATCGAGTCGAGGATACTCGCAAGGTTAAGCTGCGCAATTGCCTTGAGGCTACTCTTGCCGTCGAGCCACACAAGCAACCAGTCTTCGAGAGTATCTGCCAAACTTTCATCGTCGACCTTAGGCCAAACATCCGTATCCGATGTAAACAGCTTAGCCATCAGCTGGACTCTCGCCTGCCATTCTCGACATTCCATTGTCCAGGGCAAACAATCTATTCCTCGCTTGCGAATCCCCACCAATAAAGCTCGTGCTTTTTCCTCGCTCGACAGATCGGTTGTAGTCTTGGCATGCACCAACAGTTTACCGAGCAGCTTCTGTTCTTCTGCAACCACACGTTCTTGCCGCTCGTCCCATTCCAGGTGTTTGCGCGTACTAAATAGATCAGGCGCCCAGGTCTCCAGCTCATCGATATCAAGTTGACAGGCAAGAAACACCCGAGGTTCTTTAGACGCCCCACCCATGCTGGCAACAGATAACCACTGGCTTTGAGCCAGGGGATCTTCGGCTGTAATAAACGCACCTGCGCCGCAGCTCAGTAGATACTTGGCATCTGAGCCATGACGACGCTGCCCTATCCAGTCGGGATACGCTTGAGCAAGAATTACAGCTAGGCCCGGAGTACCACTTACTACGGAACTCTTAGCGGTGTTGTTAACAAGCTTCAGCAGTTGCGACACTCGGCGTTTCTTGTGTTGCGTTAGAGCACTACGACTATGCAGTTCCAGATCAGTCGTGTTGCCTTTAACCACACCGTCTTCCAGCAGCACAACGAGTTTACAAGCAAGCTCAGCAACACCCTGTTCCGCGGCCCAAATCAACATGTGCCCCAGGCGCGGATGAACTGGCAGTTTGGCAACGGCAGCCCCGTGGTCGGTAAGGCGACCCTCCTTCCATATACCCAGCGTGCCCAGTAGCGATTCTGCTCGCGCAACGCTCGCCGGTGGCGGAGGCTCGAGCCAGGGCAAGGAATTAATGTCACGGGCACCCCATTGCCCCGTCTCCACCAGCAGCGACGAAAGCTCGGAACGCACTATCTCTGCTTGCCAGCTCATTGCTCGTCGTGAGTGATCGCTTTCAGACCAGAGTCGATAACAAACGCCCGCCGCGGTACGCCCAGCTCGACCGGTTCGCTGAGTGGCACTCGCTTGACTGGCCATCACGGTTTCGAGTCTCTGCGCCCCCGTACTACTATCCACGCGTCCTCGACGCTCCAGGCCCGCATCAATCACCACACGCACACCATCGATGGTAAGTGAGGTTTCAGCGATGCTAGTGCTTAGAATAACTCGTCGTATTTTATTGGCCGCGCCCGCATCAGAGTCCGGAGAAGACGCCGTTGCTGCGCGTTGGGTTTTGCTGTCTGCACGACCGTGCAAACGATACAAGACGGTTTGACCATCCAACTCCGGCTCAACGATTCGCGCCGTTTTCTCAATCTCTGCGATGCCCGGCAGGAAGACAAGCAGATCGCCATCTTGATCTGCGAGCGCCGTGGATACTGCCGCTGCAACCCGGCGAGGCAGTTCGACTTTGCTATTACCCAACCAGATGATGTCAACGGGATGCGTTCTACCGGCACAGGTGATCTGCTCGATGGGTGCAAGCATGGCGCCTAGTTCAACAGCATCAAGTGTTGCCGACATCAAGAGTAATCGCAGATCGGTTCGTAACTCTTGTTGTACTTCTCTGCACAAGGCAAGGCCAAGGTCAGCGTTTAGGCTGCGCTCGTGAAACTCATCGAAGATTACAAGTCCTACGCCTTCCAGCAGCGGATCAGCCTGTAGCATCCGGGTAAGTACGCCCTCCGTAACCACCTCTAAGGTTGTTTTTCTTGAAACAGTCGTCTGACCGCGCATGCGCAGACCTACCTGCTGGCCGAGAGGCTCACCCAACTGCGCGGCCAGGCGTTCGGCGACGCCAATGGCGGCTAGGCGGCGGGGTTCGAGCATGACAATTTTGTTCGAGGGCGAGGCCTCGGGAAGCAGGGTGAGTGGTAAGCCGGTGCTTTTGCCTGCACCGGGCTCGGCGTGCAGAAGGACGTTGCCTTTTAGCAGGGCAAACTTAACCTCCTCAGCAACATCGGCGATCGGCAGGCTGTGCACAGAGTCCAGTGTGGTCAAACTCTTCTACATCTACATCGAAATCGACATCGCACTAGTACACCACGCCACACAAACCTATCCCGCCTGCAATCCACCATCCACAACAAACTCAGAGCCTGTACTGTAAGAGCTGTCATCGCTTGCCAAATACAACGCAAGCGCTGCAACCTCACTGCTTTCAGCAACACGGCCAAGTGGCACACCACGCGCCCTCCGATCTGGATCACCCGGGAGCTGCCGCATCATCTCGGTGTCGATCAGCCCTGGATGAATAGAGTTTACCCGCACCCCGCGTCGGCCCAACTCGATAGCTGCTGTCTTAGTCATGCCTCGCACTGCCCACTTCGACGTGCTGTATGCAAAGGTACCTGCCGCCCCTTGCAAACCTGCAAGAGACGAAATGTTCACAATGCTACCAGAACCCGCCTCACGCATTGGCGTGGCCACGGCTTGCATACCAAGAAACACACCCTTGGCATTTATGTCCATAACTAACTGATACTCCTCAAGCGACGTTTTACGCATTGAGTTGGTGCGAAAGATACCGGCGTTGTTAACCAACACGTCGATTCGTCCGTGAGTGTCGAGGATTTCATTAACCTGGGATTCCCACCCGTCGGGCTCGCGAACATCAAGATGGCGATAGGTGCCGCCAACTCTCTCGGCGGTGGCCTTACCTTCTTCATCGAGCACATCAGTCAGCCACACCGTAGCGCCTTCGTTAACGAAGAGCTCGGCCTCATCAGCCCCTTGGCCGCGGGCTGCCCCGGTGATTAGGCATATCTTGTCTTTGAGTCGGTCCATAGTCGATCCCCTAAGTATTTCGATATTCCACCCCCGGCCCCAGCGGGTTTAGAAATTACTGCCCCCTGTTCCTACTTTCTCAACGCGCCGAGCGCTTTGTTCACGATATCGCGATCTTCATGGTGTGGATAGTCCTGCAGAAATCTCTCGAACTCGACGCGCGCGTGAGCGTGCTCACCTCCCGCGGTGTAGTTTCTGCCAAGCCATAGGCGCGCATCCGCTCGATCGGGGTCCAGGTCAAGAACTTGCATAAACTCAGCCAAAGCGTGGTCGTGGAGACCGTTGAAGTAGTAACCCAGTCCTTTCATGAAATGCGTGTTGATTATCGGCTGCGCATCGCCGGGCAGCGAAATTGGTTTGTGGCTGTGGTTTACGAGCCGGTCAGCGATCTGGTGCGCCATTGAGGCGGCAAGTCTATCGACATGCTCAATATCACTACTGTCTTCGAGCGAGTACTGTAGTTGCGAAGTTGCTATATCGAAGATATGAACGTTTGCGCGAAACGCTCCCTGGGTCTTCACAAAACCGCCTTTGACTAGTTTATTTGCCTGCAGAAGTTCGCCTATTCGCATCGCATCCGTTGCCACGAGACCTGACTGATCTTGCCCTAGCTCCTGCCAGAGTCGATGCATGTCTTCTCGGTATAGAACCTCCAGTTGATCGTGCGTAGACAAATACGCAATCAGGAGATCTGAAAAACCGGCACTCAGCGGATCGAGACTTTGATCGCCGCTCGAGTTACCGAGGGGCTGGACGATGATTCTGTTGTCGGCAGCATGGGCCACTGGCGCTATAAGCAAGCCGAAAATTAGTATATTAATGATCGTTCTTACCAAGGTTCCCACCTGTTCCTTTCACTGCTTGCTAATGGCTCGTCCAGGCAGGATTCGTAGCTAGGTTTACTCCGAAGACAGGCCAGAAGTTCACGGTCACCAACGCGCCGAGCCTTCGCCCTAAACTCTTCTCTTCTAAGTTGGTATAGAGCCCATCTGTGTGCGTTAGGCTTCGGCTGATAAATCTCCGGGAGTGCAGTCGCCGGAAATTTAGAGACGCGATACAGTTGAAGCTGCTGCCGCATTTGTTTGTGATTCGCGATCCAAAAATAACCTTCCCTATCTTGAAAGAGCCTTGTCGGTTTCTTAAAGTGATCCGTTAGATAGTGAATCCTTGGGAACACCTTGGACTGGCTCCAATGGTCCCAATC
>CAZFIA010000139.1:6863-10726 GCA_964519335.1 uncultured Pseudomonadales bacterium | reverse complement strand
GGCCAATGCGGTTAGCGCTTTCGATTCAGGACGCGCAACGCTAACAAGTTCCACATCAGTATCGTAAAAAGCGGCGAAATCGCCCAGATCATCACCTACTAAATGACGCATCAGGCGAACTCCTCTTCGGTCTGCTCCGCATACTGAATCCATTGCGGAAAAGGATCAGGCAGCGATAACCAGAGCTCCGGGCCTGCCGCTAATTCTTCTTCGCTGAGCAGACAGGCGTCGAGCCCTGTTCTTGCCCCGGCCGCATCCAGATCTTGGCCGATGAATACAATCTCCTGACGGCGATCGCCGTAGGGTGCTGCAAACTTGGTCTCTATAGAGGCTCGATGTTCGGGATTGTCGGGCCACTGATCGGTAGGCACGGCAGCCCAGAACATACCCGCAAAGCCATGATTCATAATGCCGCCGGCCTGCGACCATTCCCCGGCCTGATCAAACCGCGAGGCAAGCCAAAAGAATCCTTTAGAGCGAACCAGATTGCCGTGTTGCCAGCCGGCCGCCAAAAAATTGTAGAGTCGCTGGGGATGAAACGGCCGCCGCGCCTCGTAGACAAAACTGCCAATACCGTACTCTTCGGTTTCTGGTACGTGTTCGCCGCGCAACTCCGCAAGCCAACCCGGCGCGTTGGCGGCCTCATCCATGCTGAATTTGCCGGTGCCCAGAATAACCTCGGGCGTTACTCGCCCCTGGTCTGCAATCACCACCTCCGCCTTGGGGTTTAGACGGCGCAGCGTACCCAACAGACTGTCGGTACGCTCTTGGTCGAGAAGATCGGTTTTGGTCACTACAATAACGTTGCAAAATTCGACCTGATCGATAAGCAGGTCGGCGACGTTTCGCTCGTCTTCTTCGCCAATCTCCATCCCTTTTTCTTTTAGAGTCTCGGCCTCAAACAACATCTGCGGGAAGTTAACGGCATCCACCACCGTGACCATGGTATCGAGCTGGGCAACTGTGGATAACGAACGCCCCTGCTCGTCTTCAAATGTAAAAGTCTCAGCCACCGGCAGCGGCTCAGATACCCCGGTAGATTCGATAAGCAGGTAATCGAAGCGCTGCTCATCAGCAAGGCGGGTAACCTCAATAAGCAGGTCTTCGCGCAAGGTGCAGCAGATGCAGCCGTTGGTCATTTCTACCAGTTTCTCGTCGACCTGTTCGAACGACACGTCGCCTCGCAGCAGATCAGCATCAACGTTGACCTCCCCCATGTCATTAACGATTACGGCCACCCGCAAACCGTCGCGATTGTTCAGCACATGATTCATGAGGGTGGTTTTGCCCGCGCCAAGAAAGCCGGAGAGGACGGTGACAGGAAGCGTGTTTGCCATGGTGCACTCATTGCAGGTTAGAAATGTTACGTTATATCATAACTATCAACCCACACAAGACATCGCCAACCCCATGATAGCTTTTGCATATCGATTCAATATCAACAAACAATCGTGCGCAGCTTCTATCTAGGGTTTAATGAGATTTACTAATTTGAACCCAACTTTCAGAGAGTAAGTAATGCGCAATCGAAGTCTCCAGCTTCTCACTGTCCTCGCGTTAGCGGTATCTCCCAACTATGGTTTTGCTCAGGAGGCCGAATACGCAGCCGGCGAGGCAAAATCAAACCAGTTCTGGTGGCCAGAAAAACTAGACCTGAGTCCATTGCGTCAGCACGCCGCCGAATCTAATCCGCTGGGTGATGACTTCGACTACGCGGCGGAGTTCGCCACCGTCGATCTCGCGGCACTCGAAGGCGAAATCGAGGCGCTTATGAAAACCTCGCAACCCTGGTGGCCAGCAGACTACGGCCACTACGGGCCCTTCTTTATACGTATGGCCTGGCACAGCACCGGTACCTACCGCGTGACCGATGGCCGAGGTGGTGCTGCGGGCGGGCAACAGCGTCTTGAGCCGTTGAACAGCTGGCCCGACAACGCAAACCTCGATAAAGCCAGGCGCCTACTTTGGCCAATCAAAAAGAAGTACGGTCGCAAACTTTCCTGGGCCGACCTCATGGTGCTCACCGGTAACGTGGCACTCGAATCTATGGGCTTTAAAACCATCGGCTTCGCCGGCGGTCGCGAAGACGATTGGGAACCCGACAGAGTGTATTGGGGACCCGAAACCGAATGGTTAGCTGACGAACGTTACACCGGCAGCATCGAAGGTGGTGACCGCAAGTTGAAGCGTCCGCTGGGTGCTGTGCAAATGGGTTTGATTTACGTAAACCCCGAAGGCCCAAACGCCAATCACGATCCCCTGTCATCGGCCGCCGACATTCGTGAAACGTTCGGCCGCATGGCGATGAATGATGAAGAGACACTTGCGCTGATCGCTGGCGGTCATACCTTTGGTAAAGCCCACGGTGCCAAAAACGCCAAGAAATGTGTGGGCGCCCCACCGGCGGGTGCGGAGCTCGAAGACCAGGGTTTCGGTTGGAATAACAAATGCGGAACCGGCAAAGGCGCCGACACCACCACCAGCGGGCTGGAAGGTGCTTGGAGCGTTAACCCAACCGCCTGGACAACTCAATATCTAGACAACCTGTTGGGGTTTGAGTGGGAAAAAACCGAGAGTCCGGCGGGCGCCACCCAATGGATACCGGTAGACGGGCAGGCATCTAACCTGGTACCTGACGCCCATGATCCAACCAAACGCCACGCACCCATCATGTTTACTTCAGACATGGCGCTTAAGTTTGATCCTGAGTACTTAAAGATTGCCACGCGCTTCCATGAGAATCCGGAAGAGTTTGAGATGGCGTTTGCCAAGGCCTGGTTCAAGCTTACGCACCGCGACATGGGCCCACGTGCACGTTACGTGGGTGCGACTGCCCCGGAAGAAGCGCAGCTTTGGCAAGATCCCGTGCCTGCTGTGGACCACAAGCTGGTAACAACCCGAGATATTTCAACACTGAAGTCGAAGATTCTTGATTCGAAGCTCTCTGTTTCCCAATTAGTGCGCACCGCCTGGGGCGCGGCCGCCAGCTTTCGCGGCACAGACATGCGCGGTGGTGCAAACGGCGCGCGCATTAGTCTTGCTCCGCAAAAAGACTGGGCCGCAAACGACCCGGAAGAATTGCAAACGGTGCTCGAGGGCTTACGCAAGGTACAGGATGACTACAACAAGTCAGCGTCTCGCAATAAAAAGGTGTCTCTTGCTGATCTGATTGTGCTTGGTGGTGCTGCAGCCGTTGAGAAGGCCGCGGCGGATGCTGGAACAAGCATCAAGGTGCCTTTTACACCGGGTCGCACAGATGCACTGCAGGCGCAAACCGATGTCGCTTCCTTTGCGTTGCTCGAACCTACCGCGGATGGTTTTAGAAACTACTACGGCCCGGGCAATACGCGCTCCCCTGCTGATCTGTTGGTAGAGCGTGCGGGTTACCTGAACCTTAGCGTGCCGGAGATGACCGTGCTTCTCGGCGGTATGCGAGCGCTAAACGCAAACACAGGCGGCAGCAGTCATGGCGTGTTTACTGACCAGCCTGAAGTGTTGAGCAATGACTTCTTTGTGAATCTCCTGGATATGTCTACTCAGTGGCGGAAGTCTGAGGCGGACGAGTCGGTTTACGAGGGTGTTGATCGCGAAAGCGCAGAAGTGAAATGGACGGCCACGCCTGTTGATCTCGCGATTGGTTCAAGCTCAGAGCTGCGAGCAATTGCTGAAGTGTATGCGGCTGACGACGCCAAAGAGAAGTTTGTTACCGACTTTGTAGCGGCATGGACCAAGGTGATGCAGCTGGATCGTTTCGATATGTAGCAAAGCGTGTTGCTTGTCGTCACGCTCGGCGAGCAACATCATCCTCAATAACCTGAGCAACCTTTGGTCGGCTTAGCACCTGATCTCGATAGCGGGACAGG
>CAZFIA010000139.1:0-6763 GCA_964519335.1 uncultured Pseudomonadales bacterium | reverse complement strand
AATAACCTGAGCAACCTTTGGTCGGCTTAGCACCTGATCTCGATAGCGGGACAGGTTGCGATAACCGTCCAGAGTCACTTCGGCCCGTTCGGTTAGCACAAAGAACCAGGTGAGATAGGCATCCGCTGCGGAGTAACGTTCATCTAGCAAGAACGTTCTGTCACTAAGGTGCTTATCGAGCAACTCAAATCGTGCGGGCACCAACGCACGAAATTTGTCTTTTACCTCGGCACTGGCTTCGTCATAGAACACCACTCGATATAGCTGCTTGTGCAACTCGGTGGCACAAAATCCGAGCCAGCGCAGCATCTGAAAATATTGCGGGTCATCCTCTTTACGACAAAACTCCGCGTTATTGCCGTGGCTTTGTACCCACATGATCACCGCCATGGTTTCACTGACGAACACGCCCGGTTGCACTTCTAGAACACTCACCTGCCCTAGCGGGTTTACATCAAGGAAGGAGCCGCCGTCGGCCAGCTGTTTGGTAGACAGGTCGAGTACGGCCAGATCGAGTTCCAGATCTGCTTCTGCTGCTGCGATGCGGACCGCTGACGAACAGGCCAAAGGGGCGTGGTAGAGTTTTGGGGTCATAGCTAAGCCTCTCTATACCTTAATTTAGCAATCCAAGCACTTGCTCGGTATGCTCGCCCATCGCCGGTGACTCTTCGTAGATTGTCATGGGCGATGCATCAAACTGAAACGGGAACCCTTTTACCATCGCACCTGAGGCGGTCTGAGTAAATGCGTAACCCGACTTGATGGCCTCTTCTTCCCCAGCTTCGGCCCCAGTATTCGCTTTGAATGCAACTACCCCGAGCGTGCGTAGGCTAGAAGCCGCAGTCTTGGCATCCTGTTCAGACAACCAGCGCACTAACTTTGTTTCGACGTCGGGTTTAGTAGCCTCCAGAAAACCGGCCAACGCATCCATCTCTTTCTGCCCAAACACAGACACACACAACCAGCCATCAGACACCCGGTAGATGTCTTGCAGCGCCATATTGATATCGGTGTTACCGGGGAAGTCTTCGCGCGCCTCCCCACCCTTAAGACTGGCATAGGCCACCTGTTCGCCCACGGCAAGAGTGGTGACCTCGCGCTGCGAGATGTCGATATGCATACCTACACCTGCATCTTTCGCTTTTATAAGCGACGCAATAACCGCACCCGCGCCATACAGACAAACAATCTGATCCGGGTAGTTCAGGTTGCGCCCACTAATGTAACAGGGCCCGTCTTTGTAGCCCGTAAGCGCGGCTACGCCACCAATCGCCTCGAGCGTAGAGCCAAAACTGACATGCCCCGAGCCAGGCCCTGAGGCGCCTTGACCAGAAACGGAGGCAAGTATGATGTTTGGATTGGCAGACTTCAGCACCGGGAAATCAATACCCAGCCTTTCGAGCACGCCGCGGCGGAAGTTTTCGACCACTATGTCTGCGCTTGCAACCAACTCCAGGAAAGTCGCCTTGCCTGCATCTGTCTTCAGATCGATATTCACGCCCAACTTGTTGCGATTATTGAAGGTGAACAACGGCGAATCGCCCTTAATGCCAGGCCAAATACGAAACGGGTCGGAGTAAGATTCCGATTCGATCTTGATCACCCGTGCGCCAAGATCGGCAAGCAAGGTTGAGGCTACGGAGCCTGCTGTAAATATCCCTAGATCAATCACCAACATGCCTGCTAACGGAAGATCAGAGTCTTCGGCGAGCGGCACTAGTGTGTTCTTTTGGCCTAAGCGCGGTGCCGAATCCCGAACAGGCGAAACGGTTTCCACAGTTAACGGAAGCCCCGGCACCTTCAATTCATCTTCGTTGTCATAAGACAGCGTTTCCAGGTAGTTGCGATGCAGGTAGAGCGGGTCTTGCAACAGATCAGCGCCGTGGAAGATAGGTCCGCCTGGAATAGCACAGCGCTGACAAAATTCGAAAAGCTCAGCGCGCTTAAGTGGCGCCGCCCATTCGGCGAGTATTTCATTGAGCGCCAAGGCGTTCTTGGCGCGTTTGCCCGGCCTTTCGAACTGTTCATCTAACAGCCGGGGGTCGTCAACCTCGCTGCACAGGTCTTTCCAGTTGTTGGGCAAGTGAAGTAAAGCGAAGTAGCCGTCCGCGCACTTAAGCACCGGGGCCTCAGCAGCGCGCCCGCCTCGGCGTATAGGAAACCCTAAGGCACCGGCTGCAACGCCTTTCCAGTTTATCCAGGCCAGGGCATCTACAGCATTCACCCTTGCGGTGTCGCCTTTACCTTGAAAGGTTAGTTTGGCGACACTCGCCATGGCTGCTAAAAACACGGCATAGCCCATGGCATAGGCGGTTTGATGACCACCCATCATTAGCGGTTGTCCATCTGGCTCGCCAAACAAATCAGTTAGCCCAACCACTCCCTGAATTCCCAATTCTGAAACCGGGACTTCATCAAAGCCTTTGCCCGGTGGAAACGCGCTGGCGACAACGGCAGTTAACTGGGTTTGTGTGTCCAGGGCTTTAAGCTGATCTTCAGCGCCCAAAATGGCGAGGTGGCTTGATTCAATTTTCGCATCAACCTCGCCCGCTTTAGCACGGTGTTTTTTGCGGTCTAGGTAGGCCGACAGCAAACTACCTGCCTCTACATCTTCCGCCAATGCTTCGGATACTTCGGATGCATAAGTGCGGGTGGTAGTTAAGGGATCCTTAACCGGAATCACCCGGGTGACCTCCGCCCCAAGATCACTGAGCAAGCGCCCTGCAAAAGCGACCGCGATGTGAACCAGACCGGGTTCATCACTGGGCACCCATTCCAACACCCGGTGCCCTTTCAGAAACTCGGCCGCTGCTACCTTGTCTGTGTTACTCACTACAACACCTCAAAACTTTTCCCGCCCGGTTAATTGATCATAACGCCGGCAAAAGCTTCAATCGCCGCGGCCTGTTTGGCAACACTGGAACTTGCCACATGCATCACGAGCTCAGTAACACCGGCTTTCTCATAAGCGGGAAGCGTCTCTTTATTCACCCGGGTGATATCCAGTCGAACCTGTACAGCTTGAGGTACCTGGGTTCGCCCTGCTGCACTCGCCTCTTCATGAAGGGTTGCCATGCGGCGCTCTACCCCATCGGCTGACACGTTCAACGGGTGCCAGCCGTCGCCGTATCGGGCGACACGTTTTAACGCGGGCGGCCGATTGCCGCCGATGACAATGAGTGGGTGCGGTTGTTGCTGGGGCTTGGGATAAGCGCTGATCTTGTCAAAAGAAAAGAACTCGCCACTAAAACTGGCTTCGTCCTCGGTCCAGAGTTTTCGCAACACCTGCAGGAATTCATCGCAGTACTTTCCCCGGGACTTGTAAGGCACACCCAGCGCTTCGTTTTCTTCCGGCAGGCTTCCGGCGCCCAGCCCTACCACCAATCTGCCGTTGCTGAGCTGGTCGAGGGTTGCGAGTTGTTTGGCTAGAGCCATCGGATGCAGATAAGGCATCACCAATACGCTGGTTCCTATTTGCACCCGGGTTGTTTGGGAGGCAAGCCACGTGAGCGTAATGAGCGCGTCCTGATAAGGCCGGGTGCCCAATCGCTCCTTCACGTAGCCGAGGTGCAATATGTGGTGGTTTACCCATACGGAATCGAAGCCAAGTTCTTCGGCGCGTACGCCTAAACCAACCACCTCACTGGGGTCTTCGACACCCAGATTATTAGGTAACACAAAGCCATACCGCACGATTAAGCTCCCTACCGCCTCGTTAATCAGAGCGCTCAATCTACGTTAACGAGAAAAGCCGTTCAATCTTGTTGGCCAAGCCTGATATGGAATAGAGTACACAAGTTAGAAAGAGACAACGCGCAAGAATGCCTATGAAACTCGCGATCGAAATTGGTACCGCCCAACCCGACACACTGGATAAGACCGTTGAATGGGTACAGTTCGCCGAACGCCTTGGCGTCGACATGGCGTTTTCGGCAGAAGCCTGGTGGAGTGATGCCGTTACTCCACTGGCGTACCTTGCTGACAAAACCGAGCGCATTAAGCTTGCTACCGGCATTATGCAGATCACCGCGCGTACGCCCGCCATGACGGCAATGACCGCCCTCACCTTGCACGACCTAACCGGCGGGCGCTTTATACTTGGCCTTGGAGCGAGCGGCCCGCAAGTAGTTGAAGGGTTACACAGCGTGCGCTACAAAGCACCGTTGTCGCGCCTCAGAGAAACGGTTGAAATCTGCCGGATGATTTTCGCTGGCGAAAAGGTGAAGTACGACGGCAAAGTATTTCAGCTGCCGTTACCCGACAGCGAAGGCAAAGCGATTAAGATCGCCCACGATCCAACCGATGTGCCTATTTATCTGGCGACCTTAGGTCCCAACTCGCTGAAGTACACCGGCGCTGCTGCAAACGGTTGGATGGGCACTTCTTTTTCGCCCGATCACCCCGGCGCGCATCTAGACTACCTAAATGAAGGTGCCGAAAGCGCCGGTCGTTCGCTGAGCGATGTTGATCTGTGCATATCGGTTCGAGTCGAGATCGGCGACAACGTAGAAGAAATGATTGAACGTCGGCGACAAGGCGTCGCCTTCAACATGGGCGGCATGGGTTCGGCCACTACTAACTTCTACAACGATGCGTTTAAGCGTGCCGGTTATGAAGACGATGCCAGAGCCATTCAGTCGTTGTGGATTGACGGCAAGCGAGAGGAAGCCGCCAAACGGGTGCCCGATGCCATGATCACTGAGTTTCAAGCCCTGGGCACGCGCGACATGGTCCGGGAACGTCTCAAGAAGTATCGGGATGTGGGAGTGACTACAATAAAGCTGGGTCTCGACAGCGCCGGGCCGATTGGCCCCAGGCGCTACGAGCTGCTCGAGAATATTATTGATCTGGTGGGAGATCTAGGGGGGTCAGAGTAAAGTGCCAGGGTAAGGCCCGCGAAGCGCGGCCTTACCCTGGCACTTTACTCTGACCCCTCCGGTCACTCGGCAACCAACTCGTTAAGCACCTCGCGCACCTCAATATCCCACTGTTGCGACACAGTTCTACCGGCAGGCAAATCGGTGCTACGCCGCCGATACACCACTTCCCCGTCGCCATCTACCACCAGTAAACCCGGTATAAACGGAATGTCGTAGCTATCACCGATGGCATCTGCGGCTTCGATGGCGATAAACGGAAAATCAAGGCTAGCCACATAGGCCGCCGGATCGCCTCTGCCGCGTTCCTTGGTATTGAAGGTGATGATCTGAACGCCCTGCTCTCGGTAGTCCGCCTCAATCCCTTTGACATAGGGCATGAAGGCCTTGCAGTAAGGGCACCAGGTGGCCCAAAACACGAGTACAGCGGGCTTGCCACCGAGTACCTCAGGAAACTCGATCTGCGATTGAGTGGCGATGTCTGTACCGGTAAAGCTCGGCGCCGTGTCACCCGGGCCTACCGCGAACAGCGGTGTTGCGAGCATGACTAGTAGCAGCGCACAAATAGATTTCAATGGCATGGTATGTCGGTTCTCTGGTTAGTTCGTGATGGAAAAGACAGCATCCAATGCCCCATAGTACCAAATCGGGGTCCAGGATTCGGGTCTTGTAGAACGTAGCTTAGCGGCCGAAGCGCCACACTAACTAACGTCCATTCCCGCCAAATCACCCTTATCACGCCACTCCGCCAACAACGCATTAAACACGTTTATACCTGGCGCATAAGGTGAATTCTGCATACTCGCTCCGCTACTCACCGCACCCTCGCGGTTATAGTAGCCGGGCGTGCAGTCCTGCAGAAAGGCCGTAGCCCCGGTGCCGGCAAGCGCCACAATCTGCTGCACCCAGGCCTCCTCTGCCTCTGCACTCGGCTCAATTTGTTTTTTACCGCGCTTTCCGAGTTCGTCAATGATGTAACTCACGTGCACCGCCTGATCATCAAACATCGCCGTCATGTTGGGTGACAATCCGTTTTGGTTAATGCCTATAGTGAACCAATTGGGAAACCCTGCGCTCGTTAATCCGTGCAGCGTGCGATAACCATCTGCCCAGTGGTCATACAGTGATTGGCCATCGCGGCCCACCGTGTCGAAGTCAACCCGACGATGGGCAGAAGTGGTGATCTCAAAACCAGTGGCGTAAACAATGCAATCCACTTCATACGCTTTGCCGTTGGCAACCACCGCATTTTCGGTGATGCCCTCTACCCCTTTGGCATCAGACACATCCACAAGCGTCACATTGTCACGCGAGAAGGTTGCAAGGTAGTCGTCGTTGAAAGTTGGGCGCTTGCAAAACTGTCGGTACCAGGGCTTCAGGTTTTCGGCCGCTGCTGGGTTGCTCACTTCGTCATCCGCGCGCGCACGAATCTCATTCATTTTTTGAAAATCGGCAATCTCTGCGCGCAGCAGTATCTCCTCCATGTCGAGATCCCCCGAATCGGCAGAGCGATTCATCAAGGAAATACCAATTCGCCGCGCAATATCGGTCCAGCCATCCATCACCAGGTCTTCCGTCATGTTCTGGCCCGCAAGCACCGCAGCGAAGTTCTCCCGACGTTTGCGCTGCCAACCCGGCTCTTGATTCTTGTACCAATCCTCATCGGTGGCTGAGTTGCCGCGCAGATCTACCGACGAGGGTGTACGCTGAAACACCAGCAGTTCTTTGGCATGAGCCCCCAAAAACGGCACGCATTGGATTGCAGTGGCACCGGTACCAATCACAGCCACACGCTTGTCCGCCAGTTTGGTCAACCCGCCGTTGTGATCGCCGCCGGTGTACTCATAATCCCAACGCGATGTATGAAAGGTAAGGCCTTTGAACAC
>CAZFIA010000138.1:0-10728 GCA_964519335.1 uncultured Pseudomonadales bacterium | reverse complement strand
GCCCAGCCCCATATGGGCTCGGCGCAAGACTGCACCTACTCAGTATCTCAATTAAACAGCGCGTACAGACTGGATTGTTCGGGCGTTAAAGAGTTTCACTCAGCGGAAAGCAGTCCTGAGACTGTGTATTCGCGCCGATACACCCAAGGTTCAACAGCACCTAGCCTGGCTGACTTCGAAAAAGCCAGTCCCACCGTAGGGACAAAGCTCAAAGGAAAAAAGGGGGCGCCCAGAGGCCATCTGTCCTGGTCCTTCTATGACACCGAATTTCCAACAAGAGCTGTTGCGAGTGGCACAGACCGAGTCATCGCCCTGGCGAAACATCAGAATGCTGCCCAGAATATCGAACCTTCAAATTTGGGCGCATTCTGGGAGGGCTTCATTAGTTCTTCTCTCTACCGTGAAACACGCAGTTTCACAATAGATCAGGGCGCGGAGAATGCCAGAATCATCTTGGACGGCCGATCGATTTACGATGGCGGAGAAGCCGCTACCACCAAGCACGTACAACTGGACCCCGGCCGTTATCGACTAAAAGTTGAGTACATAGGTGCGGGTTCTAATGTGGACTTTGAACTTCAGATGACGTCAGAGGAGCTCACGATTGAAACGCCGCTTATACGTCAAAGGATGGCAAAAGAAGGGCTCGCAGATCATAACGTTTATCATGTCGCAGTGTACAACGCCCCCAGTAGAATTCTGACGCTCAATGTAGATCTTAAGAAATCTGATGGCCCAGTGGTTCTTGTTTTGAGCTCCTACGAGGCTATCGACTGGGTGATCAACAATCTGCATGGGGCAGAAATTCGAGCGATCGTCTACGGAGCTTCTGAGTATGGTCAGTCCGGATCATCACTTGCTGGAGACATCACCGATGTTGCTATTCAAATTCATTCTGCGGGGTCCATTGGAGGCTATCGCTCGAAGCAGAAGTGTGGCTGCAATGCTGGTTACTACCACTGCAACGTGAATGACGTTGGCGACAAAGTTACTGCTATAGCCGACATCTCCAATGGCACCCTTCGAGGGTATACCGAGGAGTATTCCGCTTCAGCACTCACTCTTCCCAGAGTGATATTGAATGACGAAGATCGGTTCGAAGCGGAAACTCGCCTTCTAAGAAGGGCAGAAGCCAAATTTCAATGCGAACAGGAATATGACCCGGATTTTGAGAATATGATTTCTTTTGATGAGGCGAGTTAGACCTGTGCTGGTACGCGTTTCACTCATCACTTGCTTACTATTGGCCCTAACCGCCTGTGAAAATCAGGAGCCAGAAGCGCGAACTATACTTAATCAGGCAATATTGAGCTGGGACGCCGGTGATTTTGTCGCCGGTGCAGAGCTTTTCGATGACGTAGTTCGAGATTACCCCACCACGCAGAGTGCGCAGGATGCAGCCGAAGAATTAGAGTCTCGTAAAGAAGTCTACAAGTCACAACGTAGCCAGAGCGCCAATGCGCAGCGTAGCGAGGTCGCCAGTGCGCAGCGCAATAAGGGTAAGCTCAGGTGGTCGCGCAATACCGGCAAGGTCGGTAGGTCGCTCATCGGAGAGATTGAACTGCATCGGTTGAAAACAGGAGCCGTGCCGGAGACCATCGCACTATTACCACTAAGAAGATTTAATAGGAAATATGCAAATCTCTGCGATTACTCCAAAGGTATCTGGGGCGAGGGTTACTGGTTGGATTGCACAAACGCTGAGATAACGTTTCATAGAGAATTATTAAGTAGACAGTGGCCGATTGAAAGCATGCTTGATGACAGGCGAGAGAGCCGCCTCACCAGCGAACTATCACAAACAAGGCCAACTAAACCATTCAAAGAGCTAAAGAGAGCGAACAAAACGTGGGGAGCGGCACTTAATCCAACCAACGCGAAGCCTGAAGAGAAGTATTTCGCTGCATACATAAACACAAAATCACCACTGTCCGTTATTCATAGCGAAATCGTCGAAGACATCCAGATCAACCACGCATCATTTGATTTTCACGGCATCAAGCCAGAAGACTTTGGCGCCTACTGGGTTAGCACTTTGACGCTCGACAGGCCAGAAAGAAGAACGATCTCGGTCGATCAAGAGCACTCGAAAACGAGGGTAACCATTGATAGCTATATCGTATTCGAGGGAAGATTGACAAGGTCTGTGGTGTTTGATCTGGATGCTGGAAAGCATGTGATAGAAGTGGAATACGTGAGCAATTCGCAGACCTCAAACTTCGCTCTCCGATTCAGTAAGGCGTGAGAATACGGACGGAGGCGCTAGGTCTCCCTAATTCCATAGCGCCATTTGCCTAAGATTGGCCTTAGTCACCAGAGGTGTTGTCAGGGGCAAAACTTCGAGTCCAAATGGCAAACGCACCGCCTAATCTACGTGACCCTACAATCTCACAGCCTATGGTTGCTAGGTTAGTCAATTTGCCGTCCTCTGGATCATCCGCATCGTTCTTAAGAACGATGGCGCTTATCTTCTTACCCATCTGTCCGTATGGGGTTGCAATCTCGCAGCGCGTCACTTCGGCGCCGCAAATTTTGGTGGCAGCTGGGTCGCTGTCGAACATGCCCATTTCACCGTCGACAAACACTTGTTCTCGAAGCGCCTCGGCGGCTTCAGTTGCTCTCTCGACGCTCGTGAACGGGAAATCAGCAACACGGTTGTTGTCACCTGAATTAGCAAGTCGACAATCAGATGAGAACTGAACGTCATAAGCCTCGTTGTTATCGCCAACTCGGACGCCTCTAGCCTCAACCAATTTACCGTCCTCAGTGACTAGCGTTACGTAATTCGCGCGCGGAGATTTTCCGTATTTCGTTTGAACCACCTTGATGGCCGGAATACCAAGCCACTCTGCCAGTCCTTGTTTGCGCGCGTAGTCTTCAAGGGTGACTCCATCCGAGATTTCCAAAGCAGTGGATGCACCCGATTTAACTAGAAGACGAGCCATGCCTTCTCGCTTTAGAAAAAGAGCCTGATACAGCGCACTTGTTCCGTTAGGAGATCTTCCGTCTAGATCAACGCCCCGTGAAATCAGATACTCAACGATCTCTTTGTTATCTCTAGCTGCAGCTTCAATCAGAGCCCCGGATTTTCCGTACTTAGGGTTATCCTCGAGGTCTGCACCGGCTTCTACCAGCAGCTTTATCCCTTCGAGGAATCCAACTGTTGTTGCCGCTGAAATCAGTTGGGCATCTGTTAAACCAGAGAGTGTTTTTCCATCTCCGAAGCTCAATAGGTGCGCTAACTGCTTAGGCTTCTTGTGCTCAATCGCCCAGTAGAGCAGTGGTGCTCCCTTGATACTAGGTTGTGAGGCATCATCGATGGTTCTGACAAGCTTCTGAAAAGACTGGAGGCTGCCTGATCGGAGAGCATTGTAGGTTAACAGCGTTTTTTCGTCATATTTGGGATTCGAAACAGCCGGACTGGAGCCGGCTTCTAACGGAACGAACACCAAAAATATCGTGGTTGCGCAGAAAACAACATGTTTACGCATAGAGAGTCTCAGGTGTGAAACGGTAGCTGCTTTGGATTGCATATTTCTATCCTGTAACGACGATGGAACATTGAACCGCGTCGGGTCTCCGGAGACTCTTTAGTTCACACTGGATTACAACTTGGAACAAGTGGCCAAAGTCGATTCCTGGCCAAAACCACCCATAGCCTAAGCCCGACTAAGAACAAATATCGTCTACCATGTGGGACGCGATCTCCTCTACTCGCCCAATTCTCCACCCAATTCACCAACCCGCATCTCCCCCTCGCGCGTCTGCCCACCAATCTCCATAAACTTCTTCATGTTGCGTTGCGCGCCATCCATGCGCAGCAAACGCTGAAAGAGATAGGCCTCATCTGCCAAACCATCCGCGAGCGGTTGTTCAGCACCATCAACGGCTTGCTTTGCAAGCCTGACTGCTTCCACAGGGAAACTGGCAATGCGACGCGCAAGCGCCCCAACTTTAGAATCAATCTGGTCGGCTTTATAAATACGATTCAGATAACCCCACCGCTCCGCCGTTTCCGCATCAAGATCATCACCGCCCAACACAATCTCCATCGCGCGACCACGACCAACCAGCCGCGGCAGCCGTTGCGTGCCGGTACCTCCGGGCAAGATACCCAGCGGCACCTCCATTTGATTGATGACGGTTTTGCCAATCACGCCAAAGCGCATATCCATGCCCGAGACAAACTCGCTGCCGCCACCGCCAACCCGACCTTCAATCTGGGCGATGGTTACCTTGTCCATGGTGCGCACCCGCTCACACATCGCGTGATAAAGGGACATCTCAGGATCGCGTTCGGCATCGACATCAATTGGAAACTCCAAAATGGCGCTGACATCGAAGTGCGCAAGGAAAAAGTCTGGATCGGCGCTTTTGAACACCACTACAGTGATCTCAGCATCCTCCTTTAGCTCAAGCGTGAGCTGCGATAGCTCCATGTAAAGAGGGACAGTGATGATGTTGATCGGTGGATTGGAGATCACAACTTCGGCCAGTCGGCCGGTCTTTGTTACTTTGAGTAATTCGTAGTCGTATGCCATTGTCCGCCCCTTGATATCTGTGGTGTTACTCCCGTTACCGACTCAACAATAACCGAACGCGAACGCCGCTACACCCTGCTTATTTTGGTGCTGGTGTACACCTCCAGCCACGTTGATCGACAAGTCATGGGCATCCTGGGGCAGCCGATCAAAGAGTCGCTGCTTATCAGCGATACCCAGCTCGGCCTCTTAACCGGCCTCATGTTTGCCGTGTTTTATGCAACGCTGGGCATGCCGATGGCCATGTGGGCCGACCGCAACAATCGGCGCAATCTCATCACTTTTTCGGTATTTACCTGGAGTTTCATGACCGCCATTTGCGGTCTGGCGCAAAACTTCTGGCAGCTGGCTCTGGCGCGCATAGGGGTTGGCGTAGGCGAAGCAGGCTCAAACCCGCCTTCGCACTCCATTATCGCGGATCTGTACCCGCCACAAGAACGCGCTACCGCCATGGCAATCTTTGGCACCGGCATCAACTGGGGCATATTGCTTGGGTTCCTGATTGGCGGCTGGGTGGCGGAGTGGTATGGCTGGCGGGTGGTGTTTGTTGTTGTTGGCCTGCCTGGCTTGCTGCTGGCCGCCATTGTTCAATTCACCGTCAAAGAACCACCACGCGGTTACTCAGAAAGGAGCTCAACCGGGAAGTCGGATGCAAGCAAACCAGACAACGCGCCGCCTTTTTTGGAAGTGGCGCGATTTATGGCCGGCAATCCTATTCTGCGCAATATTGTCCTGGCGGGAACGCTTATGGCGTTCTCCGGTTACGCCTCGGTTATTTGGGTGCCCACCTACTTGCAACGCGTTCACGGGATGGGCACCGGCATAACCGGTACCTACCTCGCATTCATTATCGGCATTGGTGGTGCACTCGGCATTTTTCTGGCAGGACGGCTTGCGGATAAACTCAGCGCACGCTTTGGGCCACATTGGCCAGCCTGGGTGGTCGGCATCGCGAACCTAATCACCCTGCCGTTTCTTTACTTCACCTTTGTTGCACCAACTGGGAACGCAGCACTGCTTGCCTATGTGCTACCGGCAGCGCTCGGCACTGTCTACGTGGCCTGCGGATTTGCAATTATTCAAAACCAGACGCCACTACCGATGCGCTCGGTCTCTGCCTCAATCAATCTGTTCATCTCGAACATGATTGGTTTGGGCGCCGGACCTGCGTGGGTAGGTTTTATGTCAGATCAACTAGAGCCTCAATACGGCATAGACGCGCTGCGCTACGCGCTAATCACTACTTTGGTTGTTGTGTTCTGGAGTTGCTGGCACTACTGGCGCGCGGGACTCTGGTTGCGAAAGCAGGGCTAAAAAATGCAAAGCCGGTGCCAAAACCAGTGCGCGGTTGTTCTCAGGAAGTAAATTCTTGAAAAACAAATACTTAGATAAATCTTCTGGAGGAAACATCGATTTCTTTGGGCCACAACGCCTAACAACCGTCAGAAATTCGGCGCAGCGACAAGAATTGTGGCGGGGGTCGCAGAAATAACGTCGCAGCCAACGAAGGCGGTACACTGTCGGCATGAAACATCTAAAAGATCGGCTAAGCGCCTACATTGCAAATCACTCAAACGATCTGCTGAGCGTCTCGCATCAGATTCACGCCAATCCCGAACTTGCCTTCAAAGAGCATAAGGCCTGTGAAACTCTAACGAGCGCCATAACAGACCTGGGCCATAGCGCCACAACCGGCAGCTTTGGTCTTGATACCGCTTTTGAATCATTCACGGTAAACAACTCAGGACCCCAGGTAGACATTCTCGCGGAGTACGACGCGCTGCCAGGCATCGGTCACGCGTGCGGTCACAACCTAATCGCAACGGCCGCTCTCGGCGCCGCCGCAGCACTTGGGTCTATCGCCGAAGAAGTACCCGGCCGGATCCGCCTGTTGGGCACCCCCGCCGAAGAAAAAGGCGGCGGCAAAGAATTGATGGCCCGGGACGGTGCGTTTGCCAATACCACCATGGCTATGATGATCCATCCCGCGGGCGTCAACCTAACGACCATGCCATCGATCTGCATCGCCGAAGTCAAAGTGGTTTATCACGGTCAATCCGCCCACGCCTCCGCAATGCCGCATCGCGGCAAGAACGCCCTCGATGGCTTACTACTTGCCTACCAGGGCATCTCCAACCTGCGCCAGCACATTCGCGACAAAGAACGCATTCACGGCATTGTGACCGAAGGCGGGCAGGCGCCTAACATTGTCCCCGACCGAGCTGTGGGCGATTTTTATGTTCGCGCCGCAAACGTTCGCGCACTGGAGGCGCTCAAGCCCAGGGTTCAGGCCTGTTTCGAAGCCGGTGCTACCGCCAGCGGATGCGAGGTTGAGGTCTTGTGGTCGGGCGTCGACTATCTGGATCTCAACACCAACTGGCCGATCGCCGAGCAATTTCAAGCCAACGCAGAAGCGCTGGGGCGCGAGTTTATCGACAAGGACAAAATGTGGAGCGCTGCCGCAGGCAGTACCGATATGGGCAACGTCACCCACATGCTGCCAGGAATACACCCCATGCTTGCAGCAGCACCAGCGAACGTCGTCATTCATCATCCAGATTTTGCCGACTATGCAGGCTCAGAGATGGGTGATGCCGCCGCAATAGACGGTGCTATTGCTCTGGCCCACACCGCACTCGACTACCTGCTTGACCCTAAGCTACAAACCAGCGCGCAGCAGGCGTTTGAAGTATCCAAAGGGCTCGCGTAACTGTGCCCCAAACCATGCCTGAACTCATCACAAAACCCCAGGATGTTACAAGCACCTTCCTCACAGACGTTCTGAGCCACGCGGGAATAGAGGCAACGGTTAAAAGTTTCGCCGCAAGCAACGTCGGAACGGGACAAGTGGGCCAGAACGTTCGCTTTGAAATGACTTACGCACCAGGCGCTGCAGCCAATGCACCTGCCAGTGTCGTAGGCAAGTTCTGTTCCGATGATGAAGTGAGTCGTCAGACCGGCGTGGCCTTGCTCAACTACCTGCGCGAGGTGAGGTTCTATCAAGAGCTAAGAGCAAGCCTTGATGTTCAAACGCCTGATGTACTGTTCACCGACATCGATCCAGACACTCATGAGTTTGTTCTGATGATGGAAGACCTTGCGCCCGCAGAGCAAGGCAATCAGCTTGAGGGCTGTTCCGTCGATGCCGTAAAACTCGGACTAACAGAGTTAGCGAGGTTGCATGGCCCCCGTTGGGCAGATCCTACGCTCTACGACTTCGAGTGGCTGGGCGGAGCCGACCCCGAGGCAGCAAAAACAGTCACTGGCCTGTATCAACAGCTCTTTCCCGGGTTTGTCGATCGCTACGGCGATCGGCTAAAGAAAGAACACCGCGACATGGGAGAGACGCTTGGCGAGAATTTTGCGCAATTCTCCTCTCTCAACCCGCCAGAGACTCACCCTGTAACGGTGACCCACGGCGACTACCGCCTCGACAACACAATGTTTGGTGGCCCCTACCCTGTGGCGGTCGTCGATTGGCAGAGTCCCGGAATTGGCAACGCCGGACAAGACCTCGCCTATTGGGTGGGCACCAGTTTGCAAAGTGAAGAGCGTCGCGACAACGACAAGGCTCTGGTTGAGCACTACTACGCCGCACTCTCTAAGTACGAGGTTGGCAGTTATTCAATAGAGCAGTGCTGGCTCGACTACCGCAAGTTTGCGGTTGCCGGCTGGAACATGGCGGTCATTGCATCGATGATTGTTGGTCAGACTGATCGCGGCGATGACATGTTTATGGTGATGGCGAGCCGCAGCGCCCAGATGGCGCTTGAGCTCGATACGCTCGCGCTGATTGTCTAGTTGTTTTTCTAGCCTTAGAAACGGTGACAGAACCCGAAGCAGACCTATGGCTGTTTGGTTACGGCTCACTCATCTGGAAGGCAGATTTTGACTTCCAGTTGCGCAAACCGGCAAGCCTCAGTGGCTGGCAACGGAGGTTTTGGCAGGGGTCGCACGATCATCGAGGCACTCCGGACAATCCAGGCCGGGTTGTTACGCTAATTCAAGAACCCGGGGCAAATTGCGTGGGCATGGCGTATCTAATCTCTGCCAACCAGGCGCCCAAGGTTCTCGAACACCTCGACTTCAGAGAAAAGAACGGCTACGAACGCTTTGATGCACCGATCCGTTTTATTGAACCCGATAGTGATGGCCAACCGGTCTCCTCCGAGATGCCAGAGGTAACGGCACTGGTCTACGTCGCGACTCCCGACAATTTTGCTCACCTTGGGCCTGCCCCCGATGAAGCCATAGCCGAGCAAATAGCCAACAGTGTTGGCCCCAGCGGCAGTAACCGGGAATATCTGCTCGAACTGCACCGGGCGCTGAGCGATCTGGGCACCAGTGACGCTCATGTCAGCAGACTGGTCGATCTTGTCCGGAACTTAGGGTAGAACATAAGCTAAAAGCTAGATCAATCTGTTGAGGGAACTTCCATGACTGCTACACCACTGGTAACGCTTGAAAAACCAACCACCCCAAAAGGGCTTGCCATCATCAGTCTTAACCGACCGGATGCGCTTAACGCGCTTAGCCCAAATATGTTTGTCGAACTGCGCGCACACGTCGACGCCATCGCAAACGACATCGAGAACATTGGTTGCGTAATTTTGCGTGGCAACGGTCGTTCGTTTTCCGCTGGCAACGATCTGAAGGCGATCGAGAACGGTGAGGTGGCGCCAAGCCGACATTTTCAAGCAGAAACTCTAGATGCCATAGAAGCGTTGCCCCAGCCCGTCATTGCTGCCGTGCAGGGGCACTGCTATACCGGCTCCCTGGAGCTTGCGATCGCGTGCGATTTAATGGTGGTTGCAACGGATGCCAAACTCGCAGACACCCACGGCAAATGGGGAATGTCGCCCACCTGGGGCATGAGTCAACGTTTGCCGCGCCGGCTCGGACCCGTAAAAGCCAAAGAGATGATGTTTAGCGGCCGCGTAGTCAGTGGCGAAGAAGCGGTCACCCTGGGACTGGCCAACAAATCGGTACCCAGTGCCGAGCTCGACAGTTGTGCAATAGCAATGGCAGAGGGGTTTCTTGCGAACAGCTGGTTTACCCTGCGTGCCGACAAAATGCTCGCCAACGGCGGCGCTAATCTCGGTTTGGCAGACGGCCTTGCCTTTGAACGGGAAAACAGCCCAGGGCGCAGCCCCGATATGGAAGAACGGCTAAAGTCGTTCGGGAAAAAATAGCCCCTTAGGAGCCCACAACCACTCAGCTGTCTGTGTGGTCCTGAATGAAACGCTGAATGTGCTCGCCAATCTCTTCAAACACGTCGCCCGGGTAGATCCGCTGCTTCTTCAGCGTTTTATAGCCGTGATCTGCGGTGTCGAGCCACTTAAGTGTCGCTTTGTCACCCAATTCGCTAAGCACTTCGGCAAGCAGCATTGGCTCGGCCAGGGCATCTCGCGTGCCGGTCATGAACAGCATGGGCTTTTCAATATACGGCAGATGCGCCGCTCGCAAGCGGTTAGGCTTGTTAGCTGCGTGTAGCGGAAAAGAACAAAAGATCAAGCCTTTAACGGGCAACTCGTATTCCAATTCGCAGTGCGAGGTCATGCGACCGCCAAACGAATGTCCCCCGGCCCACAGCTCGAGCTCTGGAAAATTTCGGTGCGCCCAGTCAACAGCGGATGCAATTGCCGAGGTAGTAACCTCCCGGGAATCTACCCGCCGTTTGCCCGTCTGCATAAACGGGAAATTGAACCTTAGCGTCGCAATTTTCTTTGCGGCAAGTCCTTGCGCCATCCCCAGCATATTCTCGTGATCAAAACCTGCGCCGGCGCCATGTGCAAGAACGAGCAGGTCGTTTGCGCCTCCCGGCATCAACAACTCGGCCTGAAGCGTTAGACCCTCGCAGCTTTCGTAACCCGGCACTGCAACGTTTTGAGTGATCATCGGCGGGCTATCTCAGGCAATCGGCTAACCCGGTAACTCAGATGCGCTGCTGATTATGCTACCGACCAAACCATAGTCTTTAGCTTCTGCAGCACTCATCCAGTAATCGCGGTCGGTATCTTCCGCCACCCGCGACAGTGGTTGTCCGGTTGCGTCCGCGATGGTGGCATTGAGCCGCTCGCGCGTCTTCAGTATTTCACGTGCATGAATTTCGATATCAGAGGCGTCGCCACCAAATCCGCCTGCAGGCTGGTGGATGAGAAATCGGGTGTTCGGGAGGCAATAACGA
>CAZFIA010000137.1:0-10963 GCA_964519335.1 uncultured Pseudomonadales bacterium | reverse complement strand
TGGACGCGCTCAAAAATACGCAGCCGAAGGTGTACGACCGCCGCGCTTCGCCTACGAGGGCGTTATTGACCAGTCGCAAAAAATCATCGAGGGCGCACCTTTTGATAACGCAAACGACTCTGAAGGGCCTGCCGATTCTGCAATTTGGCAGGATGTGAAAACAAAAATTGCGGCCCTCGAAGACAGCGGCAAGATCGACAGTGACGAGGCAGCAACGCTCACCCAGGCAGCCCAGGACAAATTACTCACTGAGTTCGCTCCGGCCTATCAAGAACTCATCAGCTGGATCAAGGAAGACATGGCGAACGCCGATGACGTGGCCACCGGCGTCGGCAAACTCCCCCGCGGCAAGGCTTACTACGAAGAACGCTTGCGCTACTCCACCACCACCAAAATGAGCGCACCAGAAGTACATCAGTTGGGTCTCGATGAGGTAGAGCGGCTAAACAGCGACATGCTGGCGGTGATGGAACAGGTGAAGTTCAAGGGGTCGCTGCAAGACTTCTTCGCGTTTATCCGCGATGGAGAGCAGTTCTACTATCCCGATGATGACAGCGGTCGGCAAGCCTACATCGATGATGCAGAAGCCAAGATCGATTTCATTCGCAAACGCCTGCCCGACTATTTCGGTTTATTACCCAAAGGCGGTCTAGTCGTAAAGCGGGTCGAAGCGTTCCGCGAACAGGATGGCGCAGCCCAACACTACAGTGCCGGCACACCCGATGGTTCACGCCCCGGTACCTATTATGTGCATCTCTCCGACATGACAGCCATGCCGGCAAACCAACTTGAGGTTATCGCTTACCACGAAGGACTGCCTGGCCACCACATGCAAATCGCTATCGCTCAGGAGTTGGGTTCAGTGCCCACGTTCCGCCGCCAAATTAGCTTCACTGCCTATGTTGAAGGCTGGGCCCTGTATTCAGAATGGCTCGCAACGGAGATGGGCGCCTACGAAGATCCGTATGCCAATTTTGGGCGCATCACCAGCGAACTGTGGCGAGCTATTCGGCTGGTGGTTGATACCGGACTGCACTCAATGGGGTGGACCGAAGCACAGGCGATCGAGTACTTCGCCGAAAACTCACCCGAACCGCTCGAGAGCATTACCTCGGAAATTCAGCGCTACATCGTAACGCCAGGGCAAGCCACCAGTTACAAGATCGGCATGCTCAAGATTCAGGAACTGCGCCGTAAAGCCGAAGCTGAGCTGGGCGACGGTTTTGATATCAAAGGCTTCCACGACACCGTACTTGGAGGCGGCGCTCTACCACTGTCGCTACTTGAACGGCGAGTGGATACCTGGATCAGCGCCCAGAAGTAACATCTGGCAACAGCGCCGGTGACAGCGGTGGCCGGCGCCCCCACTCAGTCTCGTTGTAATTCGCGGCGAGGTAATCGAGCAGAGCGCTTTCCTGTTCGGAAGGGATAGGCCACAGGTTCTGGGTACGCTGCATCCAACGCAGCGTATCTAGCCAGTACTGGCGATCTCCGCGGTTAGCAGTGACCAGCCGATACGAATGACAAGCGCCGCAGTGTGCGCGCGCAAGCTCCCAGTGCTCCGCAACAATTAGCCCGCTCACAGGATCAAGAGAGCCAGAGGTATCTTCTGCGATCACCTGCGTGGTCAGGTGCGAAGAGACAAGTACAAAAAGCAGCAATCTAACAAAGCGACAATATTTAACTGCGGGGTTCATCTTTAGTACCCTGCTTACACAACCTGGACGGCAATACGATGGCAGGCGTTGTTTAAATAGCCTTTCGGATTCCACCCAGACACCAGCATCGGTTGCATCTGATTATTTGCATCAATCGCTCGCGCCCAGACTTCGTAGTAGCCCGGCTGACTAAACTTAACGGCACCCTTAAAGCGCTGCCACGCGAGCCGGTTAACGGCAAGCTTCAACTCAGTGCGTTGCCAACTCGCACCGAAGTCGGTGCTAAGGTCGACACGCCTCACACGTTCATCGCCGGCCCATGCGTGGCCACGCACTTCAAATTCTGAATTGGGCTTTGCACGGACACCTGACTCAGGAAAGGTGATGAGCGATTTAACCGGCATAGACTCGATAATCTTCATATCAACATCGGCAACTTTTGCCCCCGGAGCAACCGGTTGCCGAGGCACGCGATAAGATTTGCCCCCCATCTTTGGTCCATCGTGCTCTCGATCTCGAATAAGAATTTCGGTAACCCATTTGCCACTGACCGAGCCTGGCCAACCGCCACAGACCATGCGCAGCGGTGCTCCGTGGTTAGGGGCAATCGGGCCACCGTTAAGCTCGAACGCGAGCATCGATTCTCTTTCCATGGCTTTAGCCAGCGGAACACCGCGTGAGATCGGCCTCTTTGTCGGGTCGCCAGAGAGATGGGTATCTGCACTTACATAAGCCACGTACTGGGCATCATCGGCCACACCGCAGGCTTTTAGAACATCAGCCAGCCGCACCCCAGTCCACTGTGGACAGCCAATAGCACCCGTGGTCCATTGGTTACCACTGGCTCTAGGACGAAACTCGGAGCGACCGTTGCCGCCACACTCGAGTTGCAGGGCAAGTGTTTGCACAGCGAACTTCTCGCGTAGCTGCGCAAGCGTAAAGGTCTGCGGTCGCTCGCAGGACTCGCCGTGAACCTTGAGCGTCCAGGTAGTTGGATTAACCGTCGCCGGCGGAATGCCGTTATTGCGAACAAAGAGCGCACTCGTGGGCGTGATCAGGTCATCCAGTAAATGCGCCGGCGTCTCTGCGTTCAAAGGTCGATCGTTTAACAATCGCAGGCCCGGTTTTCCGGGAAGTACGATCTTGGCAACGGGCGCACCTTCTTCGGCTGCGAAGCTCGCCGCGGGAAACAGGCCCACGGGTAAGTACCGCGCCATGGGCACCCGCATGCCGAGCATCCGCCAGGCAGAACCCGCGAGCCCCGCCGTTAGTCCCGTTTTAATTAGAGAACGCCGACTAAGGCCGGGTTTGTCAGCATCAAGATACTCAAAGAGACCGCGTTCACGCATATCAATCAAGACCAATTAAACCTTAACGCGAGCCTAGCATAGCCGCGGCTCAGGCCTAAGTGGCCGCCGCTGCTCCCAACTTATTCAGTTCTGCGCGAACCTCCGCGTGCTTCTCGCGCGTGATGGGGTACCTCCAAATCACCATGCACGCCCCCAGATAAAACACAGAAGGTGCGAGGGCAAACAGAAAGCGCAGACCAAACAGCTGCTCGGGTGTGTTTACCCTCTCAGGCGAAGGATTGAAATCGAACCAGCCGAGCCCAGCAAGCGCAAGCCAGGTACCAAAGGACGCGGCCAGCTTGAAAGTAAACGACCAGGTGGCAAAGAATACACCGGCCCTATTTTCTCCAGACTGAAGATGATCATAGTCAATCACGTCCGCTTTCATGGAATTTGGCAATGCGTGGAATCCCCCCGCCGCGAAACCAGTGAGCAAGGTGATGGGCAGCATCCACCAGAAATCGCCTTCCCCTAGCAACAAGTAAAGTGGGTGGGCAAACGCGATGATGCAAAAACTACCAATGTAGGCGCGGTGTTTACCTATGCGCTCAGACAGCCACACCCAGAACGGCACCGAACAAAGGTTAGCCGTGTAAAAACAGGCGAGCATATAAGGCGCCTTGTCTTCCGCATCAAGCACAAAAGCGATGAAGAACAGATACAAGGGTGTCGTCATCGAAAGCGCAGTGGATCCGATTCCAAACGCCATGATGAGACGTAGAAAAGGCCCGTTGTTCAGCATCAGTTTGATGCCATCAAGCAGCGGAACCTGTGTGGACTCAAAGTCAGTGCTTTCGCCCACATTAACGACCGTCAGCAGCACACAAACAGGCATAACCACCAACAAAGTGATACCCACAATCGTCAGCACACTACCGCTGCCGCCAATGCCCCAGAACCACAGCGCAAGCAATGGAATGAACTGCACGAGAAAGTTACCCACCACTCCCATCATCGAGCGCACGCCGGTGATGCGCGATCGCTCGTCGTAGTCAGAGGAAAGTTCTGCCGCCCAGGCGTAGTAGGGAATTAGAATCATGGTGGTGCCTACCCCCATAACCAACATCCACAGCCCCAAATAAAAACCATCGGCATCGTCAGGAGGGAGGAACAGCTTGTAAACCGATAGCATCAGAATCGGAGTCGCAGCCACAATCCAGGGGCGACGACGTCCCCATCGGGTGTTTGTGCGATCGCACAGATAGCCACACAGCGGATCAGTAAACACATCCACAATACGTACCGCTAAAATTATGCTGCTCGCAAGCGCAAGGGGTACGCCAAGGTCGCTGGTGTAGTACTTGGGAACAAAGACCAGAACCGGAAAGATAGACATCATGACCGGCAGTTCGGTGAGCCCGTAGTAAACCAGCGTTGAGCGATTAAGAGCCATTACTGTGCCTAAGGTGACTAGTGATGTGCCAGCTTCACTTCGGTGAATACCAGACCGGTGAGGTGTAGGCTCGTTCTTGCAACGTCTTGGCTAATCCTGGGCGTGGCGCTACCCCCGACCTCAGCGCATCCCAGGTAGACCATCGACAGCTTGGATTCTCTATGGCGCGCACGTAGTAGAACGCGGCTTGTTTAGCATCAAACTCTGGATCGCTCCATAGGCTCGCCAAAGACGCAGCGCCCTCTCCCGTGGCTTTACATGTGGCGAGGTCTACGCCCGCATTGTTATCCGGACAGCGATAGGTTGTAGGGTTCACCGAAGCACCACCAGCGCAAGCAACATCAAAGACTTTCTCGAAACTCTCGCCATCCTTTACCCAGCCCTTTATCACCTGCAAGCGCTGCAACGGCGTTGCCCGGGGATCCTGCATCGCCTCAGCACTGATCATAAGAGGTCCACGGCCCCGCGCTAATTCGCCACCCATAGCAACACCGCGCTTTTCCAGCACGGAATCCTTTTTGGGGTTTGAATGAAGACCGGCTGGCAACCTGAAGCCGGCGAACATACGAACCTTTATTCGCGTACCGCTGGTTGCAAAGGTTTCCTTGCGACGCAAAGCCGCGTAAATGGCGGCACGCGAGTTTTCCTCTGCCCAAACTCCCGTCAGACCCGATGCACCATAGAGCATTCGAAATACGCCACGATAGGAGGGGGTTGCTGATTCGGAAGAGGGCACAGAAGCTCGCCGTAATGGCGTCGCATCCAGCAATCCAACCTTGCCCAGATAGCTTTCTTCAGCGTAAGTCGCCCCCGTATTGTGACTGTCGCTAGAACCAATCATGCCGAACTGGTAAGGATTACCCTGCCCCCTGGACTCAAGCAGCAGTCCGTTTTTCAGAGCATCTCGCGCATAGCTGCCCTGGGGTCTGCTTCTAAGCCAGGTTGCAATCCGATAAGGGAATATTTCGAAATCGGCAAACTCATCATTGGGTGAAAGAAACGGATGAGTTTCCGATGTGCCTTTAACCTGGGTCACTTCAACCAAAGGTTCGTTGCGCAGACGCATTGCAGAGTACGCTGGGTTAACAGCCGCGCCATCAAACTGTTTGGTTTCAAACATCCAGCCATCGGAGCCATTGGAGTTATGGGGTATCGACAGCGACTCGATGCCCCGCGCTCGCAGATTATCCATCCATCGCCAAAGGTCTTCCGGATTGGGCGAGTCCAATCGACCATAGGGTTTTTCCGATACGGAGCTTCCCTGAAAAATAACATTGCGATGCAAATTTCCCATGGCGCGAAACGAGGTGTATTCGAAACCCGTAAAGGTAGTGAGCCGACCGGGCTCGTTGTGCGCTTCGGCTGCATCGATCACCTGCTGCCAGGCAGCAAGCAAATCCTTGGGGTTTGAGTGAATGGCTGCAAACTGCAAGTTCCCTGGCGCAGTTTTGCCACGCTCAACAATCTTTGAGGAATCGAGGTAGAGCTGCGCCTCAGGTGACGTATGCAGCGGATGTCCAGGCGTATTGATCGCGGCCAGCAAACCAAGGTATTCAGCATGATCCGTGACGGCGTAAAAATCCAAAGGCTCCTCAAGCTGCATGACCTCGCCGCTGGCATGCGTTACGGGCTCGCCTTTAGCAAACCGATAAGCCTGATCAGGCGTGGTGCGGGTACCGAACAGAAAAGCATCCATCGATAACTGAGTATGGATGTGCAGGTCTCCGAAATAGACCTGTTTGGCACCCTGTGCATTCTCGCTCGAAGGTGCTACCGCAGGCGCCTCTGACTGAGACCCAACAGCAGTATTGGGTCCTACCAGCATCAAAAAAAGCCCTAGGCATGAGCCCAGAATCCGCCCCAGAGCCGGCTTTGCGCTTGAGTTTGTGAAGAGCAACTTACAAACACGGCTCATTTTGCGGTCCCCACCACACACTATCCTCGTCAGGCAGGTTAGCATGCAGAATCGCCCGGCGCCCCGCCTGGGCACAGGAGTACTTGTCATGGCCGCACGAACAATCAAGCTATTGAGATCACTATCAACTTCGGTATTTGTCCTGGCCGCTGGGTTCGGTATCACTACGTTGGGCATCAGTGAAAACGCCAATGCAGAAGTCGCTGCCATTCATTTAAACGATGGCACCACAGTGCGCGGCGAAGTGATCGGCCTAAAAGGCAATAGCTATCAGATACGAACCGAAAGCCTGGGAGAATTGAATATCCCTCAGAGCAAAATAAAACTGGTCGAGTTCAACCCTGCAGCTTCTCAGGTGTCAGCCAACGCAATCGCCCCAACCGCTACCAGCAACTCAAACACAAACGCGGCTGCCGCATCCTCAGCAATGGCCAGCATCACCTCTCGGCTACAAAACTCTCCTGGCTTAATGGGCGACATTCAGTCCTTGACCAATGACCCTGACGTCATGGCAATCGTGCAAGACCCGGAAATCCAGCGGTTGATCTCTGCGGGTGACTACAGTGCGCTGATGCAAAATCCCAAGATGCGCCGCCTTATGAGCAACTCAAAAATTCGCAGCATCACTAGCCAGCTCAAATAAGGCGATTGGCTAACTCCTAGCCGAAGAGATCCAGAGTTTCGTACTCACCCTTCAAGACTCTGGTGGACAGTCTCTGTGCCGAAGCGCCTTGCAACCACCCGTCCATAACTGACCCGTAAACAGCACGAAAGTCTGTTGTGTAGTGCAGATTGTCCTCTGCATTCAGGTTGCGCAAATCCGACGGCGTGCCGTAATGACCCCCTTGCACGCCCTCTCCGGCGACAAACATCAGATTCGCACTACCGTGGTCGGTCCCCCCATTTGCATTCTCTGCAAGCCGCCGACCAAATTCGGAAAACACCATCAGAGTGACACGCGATCCGTGGCCGAGGCGTTGCACGTCACGCACAAAGCCATGTATTGCATCGGCGGCATAACTCAACAGGCGCTGATGTAATGGCCCTTGCTGGACATGAGTATCGAATGCGTTGTTGCGAAAAGACACGTAGTAGAGCCTCGCGGGCACACCGTGATCAATGCAGGCGGCGACCTTCGGCAGATCCAAAGCAGCGATGCCGTAGTCCACGGACGAGCTATAGCGTTGCCACGCCTCTTGCACCATCGCTGAGGAAGACGTCGCACTGCGAGCAACGGAATGAAGAAACTGCCGGGTGGCATTGGCATCTTTAGTTGCACCTCGGGTGCTTGCGGCTTCGAGCACATTCCGCTGATGCGCATAGGCATCTCGAGCGAACCGCTCCGGGTCATCAAACACGACTGGCACATGTAACGCCGCTTTAACCGCCAGCGACTGAGTGGCCGCAACGTTTAGCAGAAAGTTTGCGCGGGCCTCAGGCGCCAGCGTATCAGCCAGTCGCCCAACCCAGCCGTAGGCCTCGCCACTATGAGGCGCGCCAGTGTGCCAGTAGCCCATGGAAGTGAAATGTGAGTAGGAGGGATCGGGATAGCCGCAGCCGTGTACCACAGCGAGATCACCGCTTTCCCAGAGACGATGAAGCCCCAGGGCCCCGGGGTTAAATCCGTAGTGATCATCTACCTTCAACAGCTCGTCACGAGCTATACCAAGCTTCGGCCGAGCCTGATAGTAGGCATCATCGCCATAGGGAACCAGCGTGTTCAAACCGTCATTGCCGCCGGATAGCTCGAGCACAACGAGAATATTTTCTTCACGGTTAGCGGTTTTATTGGCCTGCCCAATGAGTGCTTCACCGGCGCGCACTGAAGGCACACTGCTTAGCGCGAGGGCACCAAGACCTCCGCCAAGCACTCGGCGTCGCGCAGGGTTAACTAGCGTATCTTTCTGCTGCAACTTATCCAAATTATCCAAGTTGAAACTCCGGCAAACTGAGCAACAGGTGCAGCGTTGAACGCAAGGCCTCTTCGGAAAAGCTTGAGCTCGCCGGTAGATCTTTGCTGCCTAGCTGCTCTTCAAGAAAAACCGCGATCCGTTCAAGATCACCGGCGGCAGGTCGCACAACAAAAAACTTTTGCACAAAATAGTCGACCGCGTCGGCAGGTGTTTGAAGCTCGGCTGCTTCAACCTCGCGCGCAAGTGTAAGACGGGCGGTGTGACGGGGTATCGGTATCACGCGCTCAAGCGCCATCTGCCAGCCCCGGTAGCTGCCGTAGCGAGTGTTGAACGCCTCGTCTTGATCAGCAAGTTCATTGGACGCCGCCATTGACTCACCCTCCCCCAATCCACTGGGTCGGGTAGCCGCACTGATCGATTCACCCGCTCGCAGCCGCTTCTGCACCGAAACAATGTTGGCTCCATAACTGGGATAACGATCGGCGGGCACAAAGGAGATGTCAGGAAATACCAGATCCAGCACAAAGTTACCGCGCTCAAAAAGAAGGCTGGGCGTAATCCAGCTACGACCCTGACTCCATCCGGCGACCGTCGGCGGATGCAGAAGGCGTTGACCCAGTGCAGCAGTCACCACATTAAAATCAGGCACGCCTGGCACCCGCTCAAGCCCAAGTTTTCGATAGGTAGAGACCACGAGCTCAACCGGCGGCTTTATGCGTTGTCCCTGAGACGCTGGTGAGTAGAAATCTTTGGACAGGAACAGGAGTTCGAGAAAACGTCCCACGTTCATATCTAGCTCGACAAATTCTTTGCCAAGCTCCCTGGCGAACGCAGGCGAAAGTTCAGTACGCACAAAATATCGGTACAACTTGCTCGCAAGAAATGTGGCGGTCGCTTCTTGCTGCAGAATTTTATCGATGATCTCTTCGCCATCAAAATTCCCAGTGTCACCTAAAAAGGTTTTCTTGGACCTATCCTGGTCTTCCGGATTTACAACAAACTCAAGACCGGAAAAGTTCCAGCCGGTGAAGGCTCGTGCTGCTTCACGTACATCTGATTCGCCGTAGTGACCAACGCCCATGGTGAAAAGTTCCATGATCTCGCGGGCAAAGTTCTCATTGGGTGCATCCTTAACGTTTGCACCGGCATCCAAAAACGCAAGCATAGCCGGGTTTTTTGCGACAGCAACAAGCAGGGCGTCAAACTCGCCCAGTCCGAGACGCTGAAACAGCTCAACCTGCTGCAGCATCTTGCGGTAATCACGCACTTTGTCTTCGTTGGTAGCGAAATGGCCATGCCAGAACAAGGCGATCTTTTCGCGCAGCGGCGTATCCGTGGTCAACATGCGGTTAGCCCACCAGTAAGACACTCGATCGGTTTCCAAACGGCTTGCACGCAACCAATAGAAAAACTGGTTCACTACCGGCTGTATGGGACGATTGCCGCCCGGCTTCACCTCAATACCCAGCGCCTGACCGGAGGATTTGGCGAGCCTTGTTGTGGCCGGCCTGCTTGGCGGAAAGGGATCAAGTCCCTCGTCAAAGACGCCAGAGTGTTCAAAGTCGGGACTCGCGTCGCGGCGAGACACTCGAGTGAAGTGCCGGACAACTTTTTGCGGGGAAGCCGAGGCCCATTTGGTCAGGTCTTCGGAGCGTGCACCAAATGCGGCTCGTTCAAACAGGTGCTGCAGGTCTTCCTTTTGAAAGGCGTGGCCTTCAATAGGTTCTAATTGCTCTGCCCAGTTTGCACGCGCGCCCAAAAGATTGTCAGCCCGCACGTCGGCCGACGTGACAACAACGGCCAACAGGGCTAACTTAATCAAAGGCCTACCTAGATTAAAGATCTGTACTCTCCAAAACTCTCTTATCCACTCACTTCTCTAGGAAGCTACTAACCTCATGCTAAACAAAACTAATCTGCTGGCTCAATGCCAACAACTTACCGACTATTGGTCACCCAGAATTGTTGGCGAGGTGAACGACCAGTACGTGAAAGTTGCCAAACTGAAAGGCGAATTCGAGTGGCACAAACACGACGCTGAAGACGAGCTATTCTTTGTCCTGCGCGGTGAGTTGATCATTCAATACAAAGACTCATCAGTTACGCTTGCAGAGGGCGACATGCACATTGTGCCAAAAGGCGTGCTGCACAATCCACGGGCGGAACAGGATTGTCTTATCGCGCTGGTTGAGTCCAAAAGCACAGCCCACACGGGCGATAAAGTGACTGCCAAAACGCGATCTATCGAACAACAACTGGCCCAATCCTAGCTATCCGCTTCAGCTAACAGCCCAGCCAAAACGGCTTAGCTAAATTACCTAAGCTAGTCCGACAAATTCAGGCTCGGGTTCATGGCCCAGATATATCTTGCCAAGGTTTTCATAAAGCGGATGTGCAACCCAGCGGTGTGTTGCACACGCATGGGCATCACGCAGTTTACGCTCTAGCGGACTGAACATTCGCATCGCAGACGTGCCCGCCGTGTTATGCAGACTGTCGACAACTGCCATGCACTCGTTGGCGCCAAACACGCAAGCAAGGCGTGCGTTTTCTGTCGTGTCTGGACCCGGACGCGGAGCACCCGCGAGCAACTCATCTTCTACCCTGGTCATCGCATCAAGCACGTAAGCCCGAGCCGCCCGATACCTTGCCATCGCCTCGCCCATCCGAAACTGGGCGATAGGACGATGCTTCAGAGTCGCCGCAGACAGATGCGGAACCTTGTCTTGCGCGAG
>CAZFIA010000136.1:0-11024 GCA_964519335.1 uncultured Pseudomonadales bacterium | reverse complement strand
GAAGCCACACCGGTGATCAAAGCGATCAATGCCGTTAAGGGGCGCAACGCGATTGTTATTGCGCCTCATCCGCGAGCAAAGCTCACCAACAAACTCATCATCGACAAGATGCGCGAGGCCCTTGTTGCACTCGGTGCGCCGGCTGACCTGGTGCAGGATGTAGGTACGGTAAGCATCGAAAAGACCGAAGAGCTCATGAAACAGTGCGACCTTATTCTGGCCACTGGCGGCGCGGGCATGGTTAAGGCGGCTTACTCCAGCGGCACGCCAGCGCTCGGCGTGGGTGCCGGTAACGCGGTGATCACTGTCGACGAAACCGCTGATCTAGACGATGCGGCCGAAAAAATCCGTATTTCCAAAACGTTGGATTTAGCGGCGAGCTGTTCGGCAGATAACTCCGTGATTGTTGTGGAGTCGGTCTACGACGCCATGATTGAGAAGCTGGTTGCAGAGGGCGGCTATGTGGCCAAAGAGGGTGACTACGAAAAAATCGCTAAGGTACTGTGGGATGAACACGGCCACCTGAATACCAAGGCAGTTGTGCTGAAGCCTCAGGTGCTTTGCGAGATGGCGGGCGTCGACATTCCCGACGATCGGCTGTTTATCATCATGCCAGAGACGGGCACCGGTCCCGACCATCCTTACTCAGGCGAAAAGCTCTCGGTCATCATGGCCTTCTACAAGGTGAAAGACATTGATGAAGCGATTGAACTCACCAATCGCATTCAGGAATATCAGGGCCAGGGCCACTCTTGTGGTCTGTACTCCACCTCTGAAGAAAACATGCTCAAGCTAGGCTACGGCACAAAAACTTCGCGCGTCATGGTTAACCAGCCCCAGGCAGCGTCTAACAGTGGCAACCTTTGGAACGGCATGCGCCAAACCTTCTCACTGGGTTGTGGCAGTTGGGGGGGTAACTCCACCAACGAGAACATTAACTGGAAGCACCTCATTAACCTCACCTGGATTTCCAAGCCATTGGCCACACCTAAAACACTGCCGTCGGATGACGAGCTGTTTGGTGATGTCATTAGCAAACTCAGCTAGGAGAGGGAAATTCACGAGGCATGGCCGACCGTGACACTTATGTGCCGCCACCGGCGACGCTAGCTGATTGGCAGGCGCTTGCCGAAAAAGCGGCGGCGCGTTCTTCAACAGGGCTGGATGCGTTAAGTACGAAGACCCCGGAAGGTCTTACCTTGAAGCCGCTCTATACAGCAGCAGATACACAAGCTCTGCAGTTTGCGGATACGCTGCCCGGCCTCGAACCTTTTATCCGTGGTCCTCAGGCCACGATGTATGCCGGACGCCCCTGGACGATTCGGCAATACGCGGGCTTCTCTACGGCTGAAGAATCCAATGCGTTTTACCGGCAGGCGCTCGCTGCTGGTGGGCAGGGAATTTCTGTCGCCTTCGATTTGGCCACCCATCGTGGTTACGATTCAGACCATCCGCGAGTTGCGGGTGATGTAGGCAAGGCCGGCGTTGCTATAGATTCAGTAGAAGACATGAAAATTTTGTTCGACGGTATTCCGCTCGACAAGGTTAGCGTGTCGATGACCATGAATGGTGCGGTACTGCCCGTACTTGCCGGTTACATCGTTGCCGCCGAAGAGCAGGGCGTAGCGCCCGAGGCATTGGCCGGCACAATTCAGAACGACATTCTGAAAGAGTTCATGGTGCGCAACACCTACATTTATCCGCCTGCACCTTCCATGCGCATCGTGGGCGACATCATTGCTTACGCGACGAAAAACATGCCGCGCTTTAACACCATATCGATCTCTGGGTATCACATTCAGGAAGCTGGTGCGGACGCGGCGCTTGAAATGGCCTACACGCTTGCCGATGGCAAGGAGTACATTCGTACGGCAATTGCTGCCGGTCTCGATATTGATCAGTTTGCCCCAAGGCTTTCGTTTTTTTGGGGCATCTCCATGAACTTTTACATGGAGATCGCAAAGCTGCGCGCCGCGCGTCTGCTGTGGGCCAGAATCGTAGATGAGTTCAAACCCACGAACATCAAATCAAAGATGTTGCGCACCCACAGTCAGACCTCCGGTTGGTCGCTCACCGAGCAAGACCCCTACAACAACGTGGTGCGCACGGCGATTGAGGCGATGGCAGCCGTGTTTGGTGGTACTCAATCGCTGCACACCAACTCGCTCGATGAAGCAATTGCGCTACCCACTGAGTTTTCATCGCGTATCGCTCGCAATACTCAGCTCATCATTCAGGAAGAAACCGGCATCACCGATGTTGTAGATCCCTGGGGTGGTAGCTACATGATGGAAAGCTTGACGCAGGACTTGGCTGACCGAGCCTGGGAGCTCATCGAAGAAGTTGAGGCACTGGGCGGGATGGCCAAAGCCATTGAATCTGGAATGCCCAAGTTGCGGATCGAGGAATCTGCTGCACGCAAGCAGGCGCGCATTGATCGCGGCGAAGATGTGATTGTTGGTGTGAACAAGTATCAATTAGAAGACGAAGAAGACGTCGAAACACTTGCGATAGACAACACAGTGGTTCGCACTGCGCAGGTTAAGCGGTTGGAAGACATCCGCAAGCGCCGTGATGAGGCCAAAGTTCAGGCGGCGCTTGCTGATTTAACTGCGGCGGCCGAGAGCGGTGAAGGAAACCTTCTGGAGCTTGCCGTAAGCGCTACCCGATTGCGCGCCACCGGTGGCGAGATATCATTTGCATTGGAATCTGCGTTTGGGCGCTATGACGCACAAACTCAGACGGTTACCGGGGTCTATGGCAGCGCTTACTCAGACGATGAAGAGTGGTTGAAATTACAGGCCGACGTGCAGGCTTTTGCTTCAGAGCACGGTCGCTTGCCGAGCATGCTAGTCGGCAAGATAGGCCAGGATGGCCATGATCGCGGCGCCAAGGTGATTGCCAGCGCCTTTGGTGACGTTGGTTTTGAGATTGAGCTGACGCCGATGTTCTCTACCCCACAAGAGGTGGCCCAGCAGGCACTTGAGTCGAACGTGCATGTGGTTGGTGTGTCGTCGCTGGCGGCGGGCCACACAACGCTTGTGCCCGAACTAATCGTCGAACTGCGTAAGGCTGGCGCACATCATGTGCAGGTGGTTGTAGGTGGCGTGATTCCCAAGAAAGATTACGACTTTCTTTTGCAGACCGGCGTAAAGGCCGTGTTCGGTCCAGGCACGCGTATTCCAGCTGCCGCCCGGGAAGTGCTCGACCACATTGTCGCAGGCGCAAAAGCAGGCGCACAAAAAGGTTCTAACTAAAGTGTTCTATGACAGTGAGGCTGCCGACCCAAGCGCCAAAGGACTTGGCTTTAATCCATTCAAAGCGCTTGTTGCGCCGCGACCTATTGGCTGGATAACCACGCTCGCCGAAGACGGTACGGTAAACCTTGCGCCTTACAGCTTTTTTCAAGCGGTGGCAGATAGTCCCGATGTGGTGATGTTTTCTGCAACACCCGCGCTTGCCAAAACTGACAAAGGCGTGCGGTTTGGCAAGGATCGCAAGCACTCTGAGCACAATGCGGTCGCCAGTGGCGAGTTTGTTTGCAACCTGGTGACTCAAGAATTGGCTGAGGCGATGAACCAGACCTCAGCGCATTTACCCGCGGAACAAAGCGAGGTCGAATTCGCGAACCTTGAGATGCTGCCATCGACGCGAATCGCTCCTCCCAGAGTGGCGCTTGCGCCAGCAGCGCTTGAGTGCGTTGTGGTAGACAGCATGCCGGTGCGCCATCGGGGCGGTGATCACCGTTTTCAAATGGTGTTTGGTGAGGTGGTGGGTGTGCACATCAATGATGCGTTCATAACCGACGGTCGGGTAGACACGGCGGCGATGAAAATTCTTACCCGAATGGGTTACGACGAATACGCGGTACTCGAGAAGGCGTTCAGTATGACAAGGCCCGACAACGATCCGGTGCTTGGATCGCTAAAGATCTGAAGCGGGTTTGCCGGGGCGCGAGATGGCTTGGCTCATGTCGGGGTTGTTGCCCACCCAGTTACACAGCTGCGGGTCAGCCTGTTTGATATCGCCCGACAGGTGTTGTCCCCAGCGCGTGAACACGCCGACACTGTTGCCATTGGTTAGCCGGATGTTGCCGTCGTCGTCGACCTTGTAGAGTGTTTCCTGATCAAAGGGGTGGGTCATGCTCGCCATGTTATTCGCCTCTTCATTCGCCTATCCACTCAGTGAGTTTGTGGTGTAACCAGCGCACCTTCGACTCCTGATAGCCCGAAAGTACCACCCCAGTTTGGTAAGTGGTTTCAAGCCCCATCTGTACCTTGGGCATATTGAAGGCATCCTGATCGAACACTTTGCCCAGATAGCCTAACGCACTCGACCAGTGTTCGTCTTCAGCCAGCACCCGCACCTCCGCAGGCGGCGGGCGTTCACCTTCGAAGGGCGATAGCAAGATGCATTCCATTATCGCAGAGCGATGATCGTTGCCGTTGGGTCGAAACCGATAGACGATGCCGTTAAATGCACCCCATGGGTGGAAGTTGGGAAACAGGGTGTAGTCGAGGCTGTCGAGCAACTCTGCATCGCAGTATTCGTCGACTCTGGTGCCTGCGACCTCGCGCAGGTTCTCGCGGCTGCGGTTAGCCATAAACTCTCTAAAACCAACTCCCTCGGGAATTTGCGGCACCTCTGCGTCGTGGTCCATGTCCATGAGTGTGCGCAGCATGTCGTCGTTGCTCGGGGTGTAGTCGAGCAGTGGACTGTGGGTTGAGCCGGGAGTAATTACCCGTGCGCAGTTATCCCAGATATCGACCTGAGAATTGACGTCGCCGAGGCTGCGCAGAATTTGTGGGTGCGTGCCGTTGACATGGTAGGCCTCGCAGAACGCCTCTTGTGCGATCTTCCAGTTGCAAGCCATGACCTTCATGACGTGGGCGGACTTGTAGAGTCCGCCAAGATTCCAGCGTTCGAACTGCGGCGCCAGGTCTTTTATGAAGTCTTCAAATGGCGCGCAGTTTTGATCGGGATTGATGAAAATAAAGCCGGCCCAGATCGCGACTTTTAGTTCTGGCAAATCAAAGTTATCTTGATCAATTTGTGGGAAGTCCCAGCCGGCAGGAATGTCGTCGAGCTTGCCGTCGAGCTTCCAGCAAAAGCCATGAAATGGGCAGCGCAGTTCTGCTGCATTGCCGTCAAATTCCTTAAGCATGCGGCCACGATGCAAGCAAGCGTTTGGGTAGCTCTTGATTTCGCCGGTCTCTGTGCGCACAACCAGGAACGACATGCCTGCGATATCGTAGCGATAGTGATCACCCGGTTCGGGAATGTCTTCTTCGCGGCAAGTGAACTGCCAGACTTTCTTCCACACGTGTTCCACTTCTTTATCGTGATAGGCGCGGGTGGTATAGCGCTCGGTGGAAAACTCATTGAGTCCCATGTCTTTGGGGGATTGCAGGCGCAGCACCTCGGGTACGGTGTGGGAGTCTGCATCCAGCAAGTCCTGGTAGGTTAGACCGGGTGAGCGCGGCATGGTTTGGGGGTCTAAGGGTTTGTACGCTTGGGCCATGGCACACGACTACTCTTTGGGTTTAACGGTTAGGGAGAGCCCCAGTCTAGTGAACTGTGGCCCATTTTTTCAACTCGCAGAAAGACCTGGGTGAGGGCGCGCCGCTGGCCCCTGAGTTTGCCCTATATTGACAAGGCCTAGAGGCGCGTAGAGCAAATTCGATGCGTTTTCCAATCGCTGTCTCGATGGTAGGCTAGCCCTATGATTTATAGGGATTTTCACCTAACAATGGTTCAGGGATGATCGGCACTACCATCGATCAATATCGTATTGAGGCGCGCCTCGGTGGGGGCGGTATGGGTGAGGTGTTTCGAGCCCGAGACCTCGAACTCGATCGGGATGTGGCTATCAAACTCGTTCGTCCGGAACTTGCTGACCTGGAAGAGGTTACTGCAAGGTTTCGGGCGGAAGCGCGAACGCTCGCGGGACTTGCGCATTCAAATATCGCCACGGTGTTTCGGTTCTTTGCCCACGAGGGCACGCTCTATCTAGTGATGGAATACATCTCCGGCAAACCCTTTGGCGACATGTTGCGAGACGATGGCGCGAAACCAGCCGGCGAAGTGGTGCACATGCTCAAGCAGGCGCTATCGGGCCTCGGTTATGCCCACGACAACAAAGTGGTTCACCGCGACATAAAGCCTGGCAACCTGATGCTCGATGGGCACAACACCGTAAAGGTGCTCGACTTCGGCATTGCCCACCTGCTTGATCAAACTCGCATTACTCAGTCGGGCAGTGTGCTCGGAACCCCAGCCTACATGGCGCCGGAGCAAGTGTTGGGCCAGCAGGTTGATGGTCGCACCGATCTTTATGCGCTGGGTGTCGTGTTGTTCGAGATGCTTACCGGCAAGCTGCCATTTAGAGCCAACAGTCAGTTTGAGTTGATGCGCGCCCATCTTGAAACCCAGCCGCGCTCACTAAAAGAGATGACCGATACCGTGCCGGCACCCTTGCAAGACACGATTATCCGGGCACTGGCTAAGGACTCTGATCAGCGATATCAAAGTGCGGCTGAGTTTGCCGGGGCGCTTGATGTGGCACTTGCTGAATCCCAGGCGGATGGCGTCGATGGCAAGACGGCGGTACAAGCGCGGCGTTCGTCTGTGGACGTTAGCGCGGGCAGCTCCGAACCTGCTGTTGCAACCGGTGAGTCTGCGACGGTTGCCCGTGCAGAAATGGGGGCAAAGAGTACCGAAGTAAGAACGCCAACCTCTGTGGAGATTCCGCTCCCGCAACCCAAGACTGCAGTGGGTGCCGGGGTTGCAGCCGTGTTTTTGGCGGGTGCGGGGATATGGTGGTTCTCAGGAACAGATCTGAATGCCGAACCCGGGTATGTAAACGAAGGCAGCAACATTTCTTCAACCCAGCCGGCGCCGCTCATCGGTACAACCGGTGGGTTGGATACTGGGCCCGACGATGGAGCTTTTGTTGCTGGCGGTTTAGATAACCAGGCTGGGTCAGGTACAGAGGTCGCCGTGATCGCGGACACAAAGCCTGTGCCGATCAAGCCAAGTGCTCCCGCCAAGGAGCCAGCAGCGAGCGCCACCGCTAAATCTTATAGTCCCGCGCTTGCCCCACCTAAAACAGCGCAGGCAACACCCAAACCAAGTCCAGCCCCAAAGGCTGCAGTCAGTTACTCAAGCTATCAGGTAACAACGACAAAAGTTAATGCACACTCGCGTCAACGTACCGGTCTGCTCTCTCGTTCGGCCGGATACAATGGTAGTTTCTCTTTGTCCGCCCCCAAGAGCGGACAGTCGATCCAGATCGATGAACTGGTTGAGGTGTATCAGGACGGTCGACAAATCTCGCGCCAGCTCATTAACTCGCAAGTACGCAAAGTCGGTCGATTCAAAAGCAAACAACGCATCTCCGGTCTCAAAGAACTCATGCCGGGTAGCTATCAGCTACGTTTAGTGTTTGAGTATGAAGGACGGCGACTTGGTCAACATGAATGGAGCTTATTCGTTGCAGGTTAATCAAAATCAACACGACTTTTTCCAGATTGCTTACTATGTGAATGATCTAGAGGCGAGCATCGATCGCTGGGCCTCGATGTTTGGTGCCGGGCCTTTTGTTGTTGCTCCGCACCACAAGACCGACCGATTTATGTACCGGGGCACCGACGCCGAAGCCGATGTGTCCTACGCCTTTGGCTATCTTGGCGACATGATGATTCAGTTCATTGCCCAGCACGACGAAACGCCATCAATCTATCGCGACATGTATGCAGCGGGCGAAGAAGGCTATCACCACCATGGTTTACTGGTGCACGACTACGAGGCCGAGAAACAACGCATTATGGCGATGGGTTTTGAACTCGCCTGCGAACTCCATGCCGACAATGTAGATGCGTGCTACATAGATACCCGTGCATGGAACGGTGGCTTCACAGAAGTGCACGCTGATCCGCAACATATTATTGCGGCTTTTGCCGGCTGGAAGCGTGCGCACCAGCTTAGGAAACCGGGTGATGCGAACATTATGGCGCGTCCTTAACCTGTTTGAACATGTTTGCTGAATGCTCTGATTAGGAAGTCACGCGGGTTGAGCATCCCGCGGCGATCCGCGCGACTGGGCAACGCAACAGTTTTTAGTTCAGCCAGATAAAAGTAATCTCGCTATTCACTACAACCAGACCGCGTTAGTTGTTCGCAGCTCGGTGGCCGGACGTTTCCATTGTGTTGTCATGCCGGCTAAGCGTGCAGGAAATCGAAGTCGTTTAGCCGTTCCCCAGGAGGTTTTTTCTAACCACGGATCCAGATCGGATTCTGACGCTGCTTGCATCTTCGTGTTAGCGCCGCTCAACAATTGGTTGCGTTGCGACGTTGCGAGCAGCAGCGCGGTTCGTGCCAGAGACAGCTGAGCCTGAAGTATTCTTTTTTGTTCTTTACGGATTCGTAGTGCGCGCACAGCAGCGGCGGCCATAAGGTAGCCGGTCGCGTGGTCGAGGGCCTGGACGGGAAGCGGTTGGGGTTCTGCGGATTGCGCCTGCTGCATGCCCCACTCGGCGATGCCGCAACTCATCTGAACCAGCGAATCGAAACCCCGCCGTGTTGCCCAGGGACCACTGTGCCCGTAGGCGGAGAGGCTCACGTCAATCAGCCCAGGATTGATAGCCAGTACGCTCGCACGGTCGTAACCCAATCCCGCGAGGGCTCCAGGTCGGTAGCCGTGCAGCAGGATGTCAGCATCCCGAAGCAATCTCTCAAAGCGATTGCGATCTTCATTTTTCGCTAAATCGAGTCCGCTGCAACGCTTGCCCAGCGTGACTTCCGGGATCACTCCCGGTTCCTCCCAGTGGGGTGGATCAACCCGGAGTACATCTGCCCCGAACCGAGCCAAAAACCGGCTTGCCACAGGGCCGGCTAGCACGCGCGTAAGGTCGAGCACCCGAATGCCCTGCAACGGATAGTCTGCCGACGCGGAGTCGCTCCGTTCAGCGGCAATATGTGAATTATCTTGCCAAATAATCAGAGGCTCTTGCTGCACGGCCTGCCCCTGGGGATGCACCTGCCAGTCGGCCGCGCTGCGCATGGCTGCGGCACAGCCTCCGGCGTCGACAATTGCCTGCTCCAGCGCATCCTTATCCCAGCCTCGGACCGCAGCGGCCACTGTTTCGCGGGTGAGGGCTGCCGTATTTGGCAGCTGCAGCCGTTTTAGCGCCGCTTCGCGGTGGTGCGGCGCGTTGGTGTGGAGCTTGATCCAGCCATCTGCCGTGGCGTAGTCCCCAGCAACCGCATCCCAGGGCGCGGGCAGTTGCCAGCCTTCGGGATGTATTGACCAACCAAACCACAACGACGAAAGCCGCCGATCTACCTGCGCAAAACGTGCTGATTGTTCGCTAATCTCCGCCGACTTAGCGCTGGTGCTGTCAATAGAACCTTTGTTCTCTACACCATTAGTGCCGAGTGCGGCGACTTCAGCTGTCGCAGCGCCGATAGTGGCGGCTGCCAGATCGGTCACGGCGTACCAGCTTGGCCATTCTTGAGCACCGCTTTCTTCCCAGCCACCGGTTTCAAGTGCGCTTGCAGATTCAGAAGCACAAGCTAACCCGGCTCTAATAGAAGCAGCAAAGGCATTGTTGGGTGGCATACGCATAAGTAGGTCTCTAAGTCACTCTTTAAGGGAAAGAGAAACGGAGAAAAAGTGAGAAAAAGCGGAAGAAAAGTGCACAAAACTCTGGCTAAGGTGTAAAAAACTCGTTAGTTTCGGGTTGCGTGCTGACCATAATCTTTGTCGATGTAGTAGGGGATCAAGATTTATAGCAGAAGGGTGGAGAGACTGAAGCCCTCGCAAGGTCATCGCGCTGTAGATGATTACAGTATTACTTGGGAGAGTTATATGCCTCGAAGATTTACCGGCCGCATAGGCTCGGTGGGATTATTTGCATTGGGACTGGCCATGGGGTCATTTGCCGCGCAAGCAGCAGATGAAGAGGAAGCAATCGAAGAGATTGTGGTTACCGGTTCTTATATCAAACGATCTGCCGAAGATTCACCAGTACCATTGTCCATTGTGGGCAGAGCGGAAATTGAAGAGATCGGCGCGGTTGATGCCAAAGATGTCATCAATTCACTAACCTTCAACTCGGGTAGCATTGGCACCACAAACGCATTTAGCGGTGGTGACAGTAGTACCGGTCAGGCCAGCGTTAACCTGCGTAACCTCGGTAGTGGTTCTACGCTGCTGCTGCTCAACGGCAAACGTACGGTGGCAACCGACTTCGACAACACCGGCAACGGCTTTGTCGATCTTCAGGGCATCATTCCCAACATCGCGATAGAACGCGTTGAGATTGTGAAAGATGGGGCCTCTGCTCTATACGGTTCTGACGCCATCGCCGGCGTTGTTAACTTCATTACCCGAGAAAGCTTCGAAGGGTTCGAAATTGACTACAATTTCGCCACCGATGACGAGACTGGCGTACAGGATGACAACCTCATCTCGATGATTGCTGGTATTGGTAGCGAACGCGGCAACGTTGTCATTTCCGGTAGCTACCTGAATCGCGGTGGTTTGCAGATCGGTGACCGTTTTGATCGTTTTGGTCAATCAGGGCTGTCAACGTTTGGTCAGCCAGGTCGCTACGTTGGCCTTGCCGCGACAACGCCAAACCCGAACTTCTTTAATCCAGCGGGCTCCGCAGAATTTGGCGAGGGAGCAGATCCAGACTGTGATCTTGTAGCGGCTGATGATGGCCCTCAGGGCACGCTGGGCAATGTGGGTGGACTTTGCATCTACGACTTCTCCAGTTTCTTTAACCTGGTTGGTGAAGAAGAACAGACCAAGGTGCATTTGTCGGGTAAGTACGACATCACCGATACGGTTCAGTTCTATGGCGAAGCCGCTTTCTCTGACAACGAGTTTAGCCGCGGCAATTCGCTGTTTCCTGACGTGACATTTGCCATCGTTCCCGCCGATCACTTTGGCTTGGAGCTCGATGCTGCACGCCGTGGTATTGAGCCGCTGCCGTATCTGGCGTTGCAACGTTTGCTGG
>CAZFIA010000135.1:0-11098 GCA_964519335.1 uncultured Pseudomonadales bacterium | reverse complement strand
AATCGAAGATGCCCACTGCCATATCACCGATGGTGGTCTGGCCGCCAAAGTGCACAACTTGCTTGAGTCGTTCCATGCCTTCTGCGAAGCGCTCCGGGGCGAGTATCCAGGGATTTAGTTTTTGGATCGCAAAACCCAAACCGTTCTCATAGAAACGGCCGCGAGGCAGATCCACCTGATTGCGATTGCCATCTTCGGTGTCCGAGATCGAAAGCAGTTCGAGCGCTCCGTCGTTCATGCACAGTTCGTGAAAGGAGCGGTTCCAGATAACTATCGGCGTTTTGGCATCGATGGCGTTAACTCGGGTCCGCGACATGTCACCGTGCCACAGGTCGTGGTGCCCCAGATAATCAGCGGTTCTTTGGCTTTTGGTGAGTCTGAGTGTTCAGCGGCAAGGTCAGCCACGCGCGCATCAAAACTCTGCGCATCGGTTGTCGGGCTGATAGTGCCCCAGGGAAAACGCCATTCCATCGCGGTGACAAACTTCATGGGCAGAATAACCGCAGCCATGGCGGGGTGCAGGTGTGGGTCAATGAGCCCAGGCACCAGAACCTTATCTTCAAAGCGGCGGTCTATGGTGTGTTCGTACCGATTGAGCCAGGGTGCAAGGCTTTCGAGCATGCCCACCTCGACAATCTTTCCATCGCGAACAGCCACCGCCGTTGCTTCTGGCATCGACCGATTCATCGTGATTATGGTTTTGGCCACAAACACGCGCAGTGAATCAGACGCTTGTGCCTCTTGCGATGGTTTCAAGGAGGACGTTAGCTCGATTTACCTGGCGCCAGAAATTCTTCTGGTTTCACTTTGGCCTGCTCCCACAGGAAGCGGGCTGCGGAATAGGGCCACAGCGTAAAGTTGTAGTCGTTGTCATCGGTATACCAGGAGCCACAACCACCGCTGAATACCATCTTTTTGATGTCGCGCTGCAGGCGAGCATTGTAGTTGGCGACGACCGCAGGATCGGGATCCAGCTGGGTAAGTTCGCTGCTATTGATGAGTCGCAGGCAATCCACCACGTATTTTGCGGCGGACTCAATCATGATGAGCGCCGAGGTGTGACCTGTGGCGCTGTTAGGGCCGAGCATCAAGAAAAAGTTAGGGAAGCCCGGCACCATCATGGTTCGATGAGAATCTACCTTGTCGCTCCACACGGTTTGCAGCGAGCGGCCGCCTCTGCCAGTAATGTTCACATAGTCGGTGATATCAAATGGTTTGAACCCGGTGGCCTCGATCAGGGTGTCTACCTCATGCAGGTTGCCGGCACCGTCAACCACGCCATTGGGTTCGATGCGGGTAACACCCGTGGTAACCAGAGTTACGTTGTCGTTGTTAAAGGTTGAAAGGTAATCATCGGAGATGACTCGTCGCTTGCAGCCGGGCTCGTAGTCGGGAGTGAGTGCGGCCCGGGTTGCCGGATCAATAACGCTAGCTTCCAGATGGGCGAGGCCCGCTTTTTTCAACCGGCCAGACATAAAGCTGCCGCGACGCAACGACAGTACGCCCATCAGATCCATAAAGCCCCACAGATACCAGCGGTATGCACGCATTAGCCAGGGGAATTTGCGGAAGCGTTCGCGTCGCTTCGGTTCGATCTCGCCATCAAGTCGTGGAAACACCCAGGCCGCCGAGCGTTGAAAGACGGTGACATGTTCGGCGTCAGGGGCTATGCCCGGCAAACTTTGTGCGGCACTCGCACCGGTACCAATAAGAGCAACCTTGCGACCCTTGAGGTTGTGCGTGTGATCCCACATTGCTGTGTGGAAACGCTTGCCCTGAAAAATGTCGATGCCTTCGATATCTGCTCGCTTGGGCAGATGCAATCCACCGAGCCCGCTCACCACCATGTCGGCGTGCAACACCACGCCGTTGGTAAGCGTGATGCACCAGGGATGTGACGTGGCGCTGTCGTCATAGTCTGCAGCTTGTACCTCGCGGCCGAAGTGCAGGTAGGGCTCAAGTCCGTAGGTATCGACACAACGTTTGCAATAGTCCCAGATCTCGCCGCCGCCAGAATAGCTGTGGCTCCAGTTGGGGTTGAGTTCGAACGAAAACGAATAGACGTGCGAGGGCACGTCGCATGCGATGTTGGGGTAGGTATTGTCGCGCCAGGTGCCGCCAACGCTGTCGGCTTTCTCGAGCACTACAAAATCGGTAACGCCGAGTTTTTTGAGCTCAATGGCCATACAGAGGCCCGACATGCCCGCGCCTAGAATCGCGATACGGGTAGTGACAGGCAGGGTGGGGGCCGCTTTGGCGGCCGCGCCTCCAGAGCGTGCCGCTTCAGAACTGGAAGGAATTGCTGAAAAGTCGGCGCCGGATTTGCTGCCCATGGAGGTACCTCAATCGAATGTAATATCTCGTCTGATGCTAGTCTAAACCCTGACCTGCTCCCAGTGGAAATATGGTAGGTTCAAAGGGTATGGACGGCGGGGCTTTGAACCGCGCTTGATTAAGAGGCTGCTAAGAGTTCAATTTGAGTCGAATTTCGGTCGAATAAAGGGCCGAACAAAAGGTGGAGTAACTATGGGTGTTCGTCAGATGATTTCCGGTTTTTCTTTTCCAACTAGCACGGTAAATCGGCTAGGTGGCGTATTGATGGGGAGTGCACTCCTGTGCGCCACTCTGTTCACAACTCAAGCAACGGTTGCTGATGAGCGCGACGAGTATGTTACCGCCACGCGCCAGGGTGCCCTCAAGCTTATGGGTTTTTATATGGGGCCGCTTGGTGGCATGGCCCGGGGTAAAATCCCCATGGATGCCGAAGTTGTCGCGCGCCATGCGCAACGTATCGGCGCCATTGCCCCTATGCTTACCGACACCTTCAAACTCAATACGTCAGAAAGTGATGTAACTACAGAAGCACTGCCCGTGATCTGGGAGAAACCCGCTGAGTTTCAAGCCAAGATCGAAACGCTGGTTGAGCGCGCGGCAGACCTCAGCCGTCTTGCTGAGACGGATTCTTCGGAAGGTGCGCTCAAGGGCGGCATCGGCAAACTCGGTCAGGCCTGTGGTTCTTGCCACGACGACTTTCGGGTTAAAGACGAGTAGTCACTTTGCGCAGTGGACCTGGTTCCATGGTGTGGGATCTGTTCCTGCGTCTGTTCCACTGGCTGTTGGTTCTAGCCCTTGGTGTGTCCTGGTTAACTGCTGAGCTGGGCGTCGAGTACCGCGAGTATCATTTCTACAGCGGTTACACCGCCCTTGGGTTGGTGGTGTTCAGGCTGTTGTGGGGGCTGTTTGGCACTGCTTATGCGCGTTTCACACATTTTCTGCGTGGACCTCGGGCGGTGTTTCAGTACGCTCGCGCTCGACTTGCCAGCAAACCACCCCTCGATCTATATCCTGGCCACAACCCGCTAGGGGCGCTCGCGGTAGTCGCGATGTTGCTGCTTGTCGCTTTTCAGGCGGTGACGGGTCTCTTTGCTGATGATGACATTCTTTACACTGGACCCTGGCGCGAGGCCGTCACAGCGGCGACGGCCAATAAGCTCACAGGTTGGCACCACAGCAATTTCGATTTTTTGTTGGGCATTGCGGCGCTGCATGTGGTCGCGATAGTGATTTATAAGTTTCGTTTTGGTGAGCATCTCACCGGTGCGATGGTGCATGGCCGGAAGGCCACAGAACGTTTTGGAGCGCACCTGCCGCTTGAAGGCATACCCTGGGTAAGGGGGCTACTGGCCATAGGGCTGGCGGCGGCCAGCATTTGGTTAATGCTTGAGCTCGCACCTGAGCCTGTTTACGAAGACTACTATTACTAACGTTTTTCGCGTCGAAGACTGCTGTTAGCTACACAGCAAGCGCGCGCTGAAAGGCGGGCCGCGCTTGCAGCCTTTGCCAATAAGGCTTGATTTCCTCGGTCATACGCTCGGGCAGCAGCGCCTCCACCAGGCGCACGGTGTAACCGACCATTATGTCTGCCGCGGTAAACTCGTCGCCAAGCAGATAGTCAGAGTTGCGGGTAGCGTCGGCCACTGCCGCAAGTGAGACTGCTGCGCGATCCGCCATTTCTTCAAGCACCGGTGGAATATTCTGTTCTTCTGGAAACTCTCGTTTGTGGTTTACGATTTCGCCAATGGGTCGTGCGAAGGTTGCCTCGCCAAACCAGCTCCACTGCAGATACAAGGCATGCTCCGGCGTACCTGGCTTTGGCTCCAGTGTGCCATCGCCGTAACGGTTGAGCAGATGCTGCACCATGGCGCCGGATTCGAACATCACGAGGTCGCCATCAATCATCACCGGTACCTTGCCCACCGGGTTTAGTGCGCGCCATTCAGGGGTTGCCCGATACTCCGCCGAAAAGTCCGTGGCTATGGCTTCGTATTCAAGACCTAGTTCTTCGCACAACCAGATCACCCGAAAGCTTCGGGTTAGGGGAACGTGGTGTATCTTTATCATCTAGTGTTGTTACTTAGAGATCGTGAACCCTAACCGGTAACTCGGTAATGCCGTGAATAAAGCTCGAGTTCAAGAACTTGGCATCGTTAACAACCTCAACCTGCTTGAAGCGTTTCATCACTTCTTCCCACAGCACTCGGAGCTGCATTTCTGCTAGTCGATTGCCCAGGCAGCGGTGAATACCGAAACCAAAACCCAGATGCTGACGGGCGTTTTTTCTGTCGACTAATAACCGCCCTGGGTCTTCAATTTTGTTCTTATCGTGGTTGCCCGCCAGATACCACATGCATACGCGATCCCACTTGCTGATCTTGTGACCACCGAGTTCGGTATCTGCCATGGCCGTTCGGCACATGTGTGCAACCGGCGAGTGCCAACGAATGATCTCGGGGACCATGTTCGGGATAAGCTCCGGGTGCGCTCGCAGCTTGTCGTACTCTTCCGGGAACTTGTTTAGTCCTAAAACACCAGCGCTTATCGAATTGCGGGTGGTGTCATTGCCCGCAACAATCAACAGCAGCACGTTGCCAAGAAATTCATTGGGCGGCATGTCTTTGGTGGCCTCGCCGTTGGCGAGAAACGAAATAAGATCGAGGCCAGGTTCGTCCTGGTTGCTGCGTTCGGACCAGGCGCCAGAGAAATACTCAAAGCACCCCCAGATTTCCTGGAAGCCTTCTTCAACGGTGTCGAAGTAGTCTGGGTCGGTTAGCCGTTCTACCGTGTCTGACCAGTGAATGAGCTTGTGGCGTTCTTCCTGAGGCACATCGAACAAGGTTGCGAGCATGCGACTCGTAAGGTCAACTGAGACGTGCTTTACCCAATCGAAATCCTCCCCGCGCGGCAGCTCATCTAGAATATCAGCGGCTCGTGATCGAATAAGATCTTCGAAAGTAGCGAGGGTGCGGGGCGTGAACATGGGCGCCACGACTTTGCGTTGTTCATCGTGAATGGGCGCATCCTGCATGATGAACATGGGCAAGGTCATGGTCTCGTCCACTTCGTCGGTACGCTGGCCGCCAAGCCGGATGCCGCCGTTGGCCGCGTCAGACGAGAACAAATCCGGTTGGGTGTCCACTGATTTAATGAGGTCAAAATCGGTGATGTTCCAGTACGCGCCAAATTGACTCTCTTCGGTGCGATGAACAGGGGCTTCCTTATGTAATCGCTCGAACAGTCCCATCTTGGTATTGGCTTCGAAGTAGTCGCCGTGGCCCGGATTGATCTTGCCGAGCTCGATGCTGTAGGGGTCAAGGTGGGGATCTACTTTCCAGCGCTCTTTTAGTTCTGTATTGCTCAGGTTCTGGTTGGATGTACTTGGCTGTGCTTCTTCTGACATAGACGTCTCTAAAGTGCGGGCGGTTCAGGTCGGGTCCAGAGAATAGCATTTACCCCGATCAGAATGACGGCCTGAAGGGCGGTTAGCCAATGCGGAGCACCGCCCAAAACGCTGAAAAACGGCAGGATCACGAGGCTTGCCAGACCGATCCACTTCACCCGACGGGGCACCGCCCGATGTTCGCGCCACGCGTGGATGGGTGGTCCAAAGGTCTTGTGGTTAAGCAGCCACTGATGCCAGCGCTCAGAGCCGCGCGCGAAGCACAGGGCGGCCAGCAGCAGGAACGGCGTAGTAGGCAGCAGCGGCAGTGGGATGCCCAGAATGCCCAGTCCGAGGGCGATAAATCCGGCGGTAAGGTAGGCCCAGCGTTTTGTTTGTTGAATCATGCTGAGGGGGCGGTACTCTGGGGTATGTATTTGTACCACTTTCTAACAGAAGGGGCTGGGTGAAATGAGCGATACGAACACGTCAGATGCGAACACTAAAGCGACATCTGCCGGTCCACTTAGTGGCTTCAAAATAATAGACATGTCTCGAGTATTGTCTGGCCCCATCGCAACCGGGTTGTTGGCTGACCAGGGGGCTGATGTCATAAAGGTTGAGCCTCCGGCTGGAGATATCGTGCGCAAGATGGGGGGTGGCACCGGCCTGGGCCCGGGCTTCCTTACGTCTAATCGCGGCAAGCGCTCGATTGTGCTGGATTTGAAGTCAGAGCAAGGCATTGAGGTGGTTAAGCGTCTAGTCGCTGACGCAGACGTCTTTGTGCAGAACTTTCGTCCCGGGGCCATTGAGGGTATGGGGTTGGGCTATGACGTCTTGAAGGCGATCAACCCAAGGCTTTTGTTTGTGTCTATCTCCGGCTTTGGTGAAACGGGTCCCTATGCGCACAAACGCGTTTACGACCCGGTAATTCAGGCGCTGTCGGGCATGGCAGATATCCAGGCCAATGACGCCAATGATCGGCCGCGCATGATGCGCACGGTCATACCAGACAAGACGACCGGCCTTACCGTGGCGCAAGCCATTACCGCGGGGCTGCTTGCGCGCGAACGAACCGGGGAGGGGCAACGCATTAAGGTTGCGATGCTAGACACCATGATTGCCTACCTTTGGCCCGAGGGGCTTGCAGGGCTAACTATAGTTGGTAACGAGGCGAACGTACGTACCGGACAGCTTGCCCAGGATCTTATTTTTAAATCAAAAGATGGTTACCTTACTTGTGGAGCAGTAAGCGATGCGGAATGGAAGGGCATGTGTACCGCCCTTGATAAGCCGGAGTGGTTAGAGGATGAGCGCTTCAACACGGCGCGCGGGCGTGTGGTGAATGCACCGGCGCGGTTGAAACAAACCGGCGAGGTGATTGCCACTCGAACCACACAAGAGTGGCTCGAGACCCTCGATGCGCATGGCGTTCCTTGTGCCCCGGTGTTAACGCGGCCGCAAATACTCGAACACGAACAGGTTGTTGAGAATAAGGTTATTTCTGAATACGACCACCCGGGTATGGGCAAGGTCAGGCAGGCGCGTCCCGCTGCGCAGTTTGAAAAGACGCCGGTGAATACGCAGCAGTTTGCGCCCGAACTCGGAGCGCACACCGAAGCGATTTTGCAGGAGCTTGGGCTTAGCGCCAAAGAGGTTGCCAGTGTTCTGGGGAATACCGCGCAGTGAGTAAACCACCCGAGGTGCAAGCGCCCGCTTTTAATCAGCCTTTGGGCGGCAACGAGATGCCGCGCTTTGCAGGGCCTGGATCGATGTTTCGGCTGCCGGAAGTCCGTGATGCCAACGGGCTCGATATTGCGATTATCGGGGTACCCCTTGATGTGGGTACAAGTAACCGACCTGGGGCACGCTTTGGTCCGCGCGGCATACGGGCTGAAAGTGTATTGGTGCGGCCCTACGGCATGTACACCGGGGCAGCGCCCTTCGATAGCTTTCAAATTGCGGATATGGGTGATGTTCCGCTAAATACCTTTAGCCTCGAAAAATCGATACCGATCATTGAGAATTTTTTTGACCCAGTTGTTCGTGCGGGCGCCAATACACTGTCCATGGGCGGTGATCACACGGTGTCATTACCGATACTGCGCGCCGTTGCCAAAAAACACGGGCCGGTAGCCCTTGTGCATGTCGATGCGCACGCCGATATCAATGACAACATGTTTGGTGAGCGAATTTGTCACGGCACAATTTTTCGGCGAGCCATCGAAGAAGGACTGGTCGATCCAAACAAAATGACCCAGATTGGCCTGCGAACAACGGGCTATAGTGCGGACGATTTTGACTGGTCGCGTAAACAAGGTGTGCGCGTTGTTCAGGCGGAAGATTGTTGGTACAGCTCGCTTGCGCCATTGATGGAAGAGGTGCGCGAGCGCGTTGGCCCTGAAACGCCTACCTATCTGACCTTTGATATCGACGGACTCGACCCCAGCGTCGCGCCTGGTACGGGAACACCAGAACCCGGTGGGTTAACGGCGTCGCAAGGCATAGAAGTCATTCGCGGCGTTTGGGGCTTGAACCTGGTGGGTGCCGATCTGGTTGAAGTGGCTCCCGCTTACGACACTACCGGCAACACAGCGTTGCTCGCTGCAAACCTGATGTTCGAAATGCTCTGCAGCTTTCCAGGCTGCACGCGGCGCTAGACATGATTTTCGAAAGGACAGCAAATTGACTGATAACGAAAGTTCACCAGGCCAAACCTTTAGCTTTGTTCACGATCAGGAAAGCACGGCGCAGTGGCGCGATGGCTTGCGAGAGATTTTTGACTACCGCGATTTAGGCATCGCAGCCGCTACCGATGGCGATTACATCGCCCACATAATTCGCGCAAACGGAAAAACCTCGAGCAGTGATGTACAGCAATGGCATGTGCACGACTGCACTTTTCAGTTTGTGCAGGTGCTAGAAGGCTGGGCAACCTTTGAATACGATGGTGAAGGTGAGAAAACCATCCGCAAAGGCGATACCGTTTTACAACCGCCGGGCATAAAGCACCGGGAAATTGAGTGTTCTAAAGACTTCAGCGTGCTTGAGATTGTTGCGCCTGCTAATTTTGCAACGCGCATTGTTGAAGCGCCTTCTGGTGCTAAAGATTAGCTACTAGAAACTAGCTGCCAAACCGGTAGCGCAGTTTGATTACAAGCTGATCGCCAATCGGCTGATTGAAACTCCGGCTCAGCAAATCACCCAGGTCTTCATCCTGCAGGGCGAGCGACACGTCTGAGGTGCGGGTGTAGACAATAAACAGGTCTGACAGGGGCGCGATCTGCCAGCGATAGCGGGCCTGTATGACCATGTCTGTGATGGCAAAGTCGTCAGAGGGACCAGGCGGCTTGGTGGTTTCTATGAGATTGTCTGGCGTACTGGGGACCAGAAAGAAATCTTGCTCCCGCGCCTTTACTGCCACCCATTGGGCCGAGATACGAAACTGTTGCTGAGCCGAGAAAAAGTATTCCAGCGCAAAGCGGGGCTGCCAGAAGTTGGCATCAAAGGTGGTGAAGTTGGCGTCCTCCTGATGCAGTAGCCAGCCGTTGCGGTTGCTGTAGCGAACCCCGAGTTCCATGTTCATGCGATCGATAGGTCGCCAACTCAGCCGCGCGCGAGCGTTAAAGGAGTCGCCGCTCAGATTTTCTTCATCAAACCCTACGCCAAAACCATAGCTGAATCGATCCGAGCTGTTGGTCCCATAGCCAATGCTGAACCCTGAGCGTTCAGTAATGCGATAACTGCCGTTACCAAAGCTGTTGAGGTCATCAATAGCCGGGGTGAAGTGCGAAAGGCGGGCGGTAATTGATGACAGGTTATTGAGCGTTAGGCGGTTCGATACAAACACGCCTGCGCCAAGAAATTCTTCGGAAGTGTTTTGATCGACAAAGCCGCGAATATCAAATTGATTGTTGCGACCGATCCTTGGATTACTGCGCGTGCGAATATAGGATCCTCGCACCCGATAACGATCGTTGCGGCCCAGAAAACCCAGGTCGTTGATGTCGACGTTGCGATCCGTGTACTCGAGGCCCAGTCGAAAGCGTTGGCCGCGTTGGGGCGTGAGTTCAAAATCAACAAATCCACCCCAGCCGCGCTCTACGCCATCGATGTCCGAGGTGAATGCCTGTCCGTCAATAGTCAGGCCGCCACCGTTTGACAGGTAGTGCCAATCGACGGCTTGCGCCAGAGCGTTTCCCTGATCGTTCAAAACCGCCGTTGACAGGAAGCCCAATGCTCGATAGCCGCCGCCCTCGTTGGTTTCATAGAGCAAGCGGGCGATTGCGTAGTCGCTGCCGTCTGAACTCAGATTCTCATCGAGCAGCACGCCATTGGCATCTACGGTGGAAGCATCGAACTTGGTGGACTTTTCTGAAGCGCCCAGAAATCCGTAGCGGATTTTTCCCGACTGACCGTTGATCTTTGCGGCCCCTATGAGTTCAGCGGGTTGAATGAGCTCTCGCTGGCTGATGTCCAGGTTGTCGGGGTTTAGTGGCGCACGAGCAACCCCGCCGATGCGGCGAGTGTTGACCAAAGTGTAAGGATCGCCGCCGTTACCCACGCCATTGTTTTGGATGGCGGCCCGCGGCGAGGCCACAAATATCTCCTGACCTTCCTGAAAGAATAAGCGTTTCTCTGAAAAGAAAACTTCTACCGCTGTGAGGTTGATAACGACATCATCAGACTCGACGCCGCCAAAGTCGGGATTAATGGTGGCATTTACCTGGAAGTTGGTTGAGGGGCGCCAAAACACGTCGGCGCCAACGCGGTGGGATACATCGTCATCAATGTTGTCGCCGGTAGTCGCTATAAACGGGTAAACGTTGTATTGCTGCGTGGGCCGCACGTCGCGCATTTCCATTTTTTGCAGCGCCGACATGAACACGGGTTTGGTGCTCGACAAGCCCGGCCAGCCGTAGCGGACATCCTGGTAGGCGACCTTGCGCGACATGTACAGGCCCATTTGTCGATCGCCACCGCCGCTCGGCATGGATACCGCGGCCCAGGGAATGAACATCTCTGCGCTCCAGCCAATATCGGTCTCCTGAGTGGCTGCGCGCCAGGGGCCGTCCCATTCGCTGGAAAACTTGCGTTCGGGCAACACCGTGCCGTCCATCAGTGAGTCGCCCAGATTCACGCCAAACCAGAAGCCGTAGCGGCCCTCACCAGAGGTATCGAGTGTAATGTTGATGCTATCTCGATTGAGGCTGCGCACATCGCGACCGGAGAGACGCTTTACCAGTGTGCCTTCGGGTTGCGCCATATCTATACCGACATACAGGCCGCGCTCGGTGTTAAAGAGCCGTACGTGGGTTGCATGGTCTGCTGGTGCTAGCGTATCGGGATCTATGACGACAAACTCGTCGTAGGCCCGCAGTG
>CAZFIA010000134.1:0-11108 GCA_964519335.1 uncultured Pseudomonadales bacterium | reverse complement strand
GCAGCCACCTGCTCGCAAACGTCTGCCTTGCGCGACGAAATAACCACCTTCGCGCCGGCACGCGCCATCTCTTCGGCAATGGCCCGGCCGATACCCTTACTCGAGCCCGTAATGAGTACGTTTTTACCGGTCATATCAAATAAGTCAGAAGCCAAAGTTCTTCTCCCCTCTTAGCAAGCTAAAGTTCACTATCAACGCCCTCACGGAATGAGATCACAAGCAATTCTTTAGGTATAGTGCCCAACCTCAAAACGCCTGAGAGCTTTCAGCATGTCCGCCAAGACGATGGATGAACTCGTTGCCCTGTGTAAACGCCGGGGATTTATCTTTCAGAACGCCGATATCTATGGCGGCCTGCAGGGCGTCTACGACTATGGTCCCCTGGGTGTTGAGCTAAAGAACAATCTGAAAGCCGCATGGTGGCGCGCCATGGTCTACGAACGCGACGACGTTGAAGGCCTGGATGCCGCCATTCTTACCAACCAGCGCGTGCTGCAATACTCCGGTCACGAAGACACGTTCAGCGACCCGCTGGTTGACTGCCGGTCGTGCAAAAGCCGGTTCCGCGCCGATCACCTGGACTCGCCCAAATGCCCCAACTGTGGCTCCGAAGACCTGACTGAGCCGCGACCCTTCAACCTAATGTTCAAAACAGCAATGGGCCCGGTAGATGACGGCTCGTCGTTTGCGTATCTGCGCCCCGAAACCGCCCAGTCGATTTTCACCAACTTCAAGAACGTAACCGACTCAACCGCCCGCCGCCCGCCCTTCGGCATCGCACAAATCGGCAAGGCCTACCGCAATGAAATCACCCCGCGCAATTTCATCTTTCGCGTGCGTGAGTTTGAACAGATGGAACTCGAGTTCTTTGTGCCCCCCGGAACCGACGAAGACTGGCACAAGCAATGGGTGCAGGCGCGCGTCGATTGGTGGGTAGAGCAAGGCGTAAGCCGCGACAAGATCGAGCTGCTTAACGTCACCGGCGACGATCTCGCGCACTATTCCAAAGCCACCGTCGACCTGATGTATCAGTTCCCCCACGGCCTCGAAGAACTCGAAGGCATCGCCAATCGCACCGACTACGACCTGGGTTCCCACACCAAAAACCAGAGCGACCTAAACCTCTCTGCAACCGTAAAGCCCAACAACGACACCAACGCTCGCCTCGCCATCCAAGACACTGAGTCGAAGGAATGGGTTGTGCCTTACGTGATCGAACCCTCTGCGGGTGTAGATCGCGGTGTGCTCGCTGTGCTCAACGAAGCCTACAAAGAAGAAGAGCTAGAGAAAGGTAAGCGCACGCTATTGTCATTGCCTGCACACCTGTCGCCTATAAAGGCTGCCGTGATTCCGCTCAAGCGCAATAACGAAAGTATTGTCGACAAAGCGCGTGCGGTTAAGAACGCGCTGCAAAAAGAGGGTCTTGGGCGGGTGCTGTTTGAGAACACCGGCAACATTGGTAAAGCTTATCGGCGACATGATGAGGTGGGGACGCCGCTATGTATCACTGTGGATTTTCAGACTATTGAAGAGGATGACACGGTGACTGTGCGGGATCGGGACACCATGCAGCAAGAGCGCGTCGCAGTAGCTGAGTTGCCTGGGTTGCTTCGGGAGCGGATTGCTGGGTGATATTCGTTGGTGTCGCGTCTGAGACGCACCGATCCCGATGGGGGTGCCTCCGAGCGACTGCGCCTTCGGGGTTGATTGGGTGCGATATGGCTCAGCGGTTTTTCAACTTAGACGGTGTTGAGGTCGAGAAGCGCTTTATGTCGTCTGCGGCACCCCCATCGGGATCGGTGCGCCTCAAACGCTGGAGCTTCGTAAGTCTCGACAGCGATAGCTAAGCGGCAGTGAGTCAGTGGGGTTTGGCGAACTTACACTAAGAGCTGATTGAGGTTGGTCGGCACATTCTCGTGCGTCAAAACAAACTAAAGGATCAACTCCCGCAACTTCACGGCAGGCGGACGCGCTGGCGCACGGCTGGAGGTGGCTGCACCGATCCCGATGGGGGTGCCTCCGAGCGACTGCGCCTTCGGGGTTGATTGGGTGCGATATGGCTCAGCGGTTTTTCAACTTAGACGGTGTTGAGGTCGAGAAGCGCTTTATGTCGTCTGCGGCACCCCCATCGGCATCGGCGCACCTCAGACGCTCGAGCTTCGTAAGTCTCAAGGGTGATAGCTAAGCAGTGGTGAATCAGTGGGGTTTGGCAAATTTAGACAGAGGGGAGATCGAGGTTGGTCAGCACAATCTCATGCGTTAGAGCAAACCAAAGGTTCAACTCCCGCAACTTCCCGGGAGGCTGACCCGCTGTTGCGGGGGCGGGTGTGGCCTGCGCCGATCCGGATGGGGGTGCCGCAGACGACATAAAGCGCTTCTCGACCCCAACAATCTCTCCGTCTAAAACCCGTCCAGCAATATCGCAGCTTTCCAAATTCGAAGGCGCAGTCGCTCGGAGGCACCCCCATTCGGATCGGCGCAGGCCGCACTCGCCCCCTGCGCCAGTGCGTCAGCCAGGCTCAACTACTTGGCAGGCGTCCGCCCATAAATATCTTCAAACCGAACAATATCGTCTTCACCCAAATAACTACCTACCTGAACCTCAATCATCTCAAGCGGCAGTTTGCCCGGGTTAGTGAGCCGGTGAGTGGCCCCAAGCGGTATGTACACACTCTCGTTCTCACTCAAGATCATCTCGTCTTCGTTGCGCTGCACTATTGCAGTACCGGTCACGACAACCCAGTGTTCCGCGCGATGGTGGTGCATTTGCAGTGATAGGCTTGCCCCGGGTTTAACGCGAATGCGTTTCACCTGATATCGCTCCGCGAGTTCAATTGTTTCGTAGCTGCCCCACGGGCGATACACCTCGGTGTGGGTATCAGGCTCGGCGCGATCCATAGAGCGCATTTTCTTTACCAGCGCACCCACATCTTTGGCACGCTCCCGGGAAGAAATCAGGATGGCATCTGGGGTTTCAATAGCCACCACATCTTCAACACCAACGGCTGCAATCAATCGCGATTGAGAGAACAGCATGGAGTTTTTGGTGTCGTGGGTCAGCACATCACCAACCGTTGCGTTACCCTCATCATCTTTGTCCATGAGGTCGCGCAGGGCTGACCAAGAGCCGATATCGCTCCAACCGATGTCGACGGGCAATACCAACGCCTTCTCGGTGCGCTCCATTACGGCGTAGTCGATGGATACGTCGGGCGCTGCAGCAAAGGCCGAGGACGGTCGAAAAAAATCGAGATCCGCCTTGCCGGCCGCATGGGCTGCAGAAGCAGCCGCATGAATTTTCGGTTCAAACTTTTCGAGCTCCGCCATATAGCTTGCCGCTCGGAATACGAACATTCCGCTATTCCAGCTATGGCGACCACCCGCAACAAAACTATCTGCAGTCGCTTGATCAGGCTTCTCATGGAACGCAGCTACTTCACAAACCCCTTCAGCGCCCTGCAGGTCCAAAGCGCGCCCAACCTCAACATAGCCAAATTGAGTATTGGCAAATTCGGGCTCGATACCAAAGGTCAACAATCCACCGTCTGCAACCGCAGCTACCGCTTTCTGTACAGCACGTTCGAGGGCTTTGGTATCTCGAATGACGTGATCGGAAGATAGTACAACCAACACCGCATCGGGGTCGTTCTGTAGCGCTGAGAGTGCCGCAAGGGCAATAGCCGGAGCAGTATTGCGAGCCTCAGGTTCCAGAATAATGCTCTGCCACTGTATATCACACTCGCGACACTGTTCAGCCACCAGAAAACGGGTGTCTTCGCCGGTAACAATAACCGGCCCCGCAGTAGTAACCCCGGCAAGGCGAGTGAGCGTGGCCTGGAGCAGAGACAGCTCCCCAACAAGCGTATGAAACTGTTTCGGGTAGAGTTTTCGGGACAACGGCCAAAGGCGAGTTCCGGATCCACCGGCCAGAACGACCGGCACTATATTTGTCATTAAACTAGCCTTAATTGCAGAGAAATGCGATTCGCGCTGGTCGCAGCATTTTATTGTAAAGCCTAAGGGCCATTGCTAGAGTTCTGCGCTTCGCCTGCCTCCAATCGTAAAGAAAACCACCTTCAGAGGTAAACCCAGTCGTGCGCATTCTTCACGTGTACCGCACGTATTTTCCAGACACTCAGGGAGGTCTCGAGGAGGTTATCCGGCAAATTTGTTTGAACTCTCTAGATCATGGTGTGGAGAGCCGGGTATTTGCCCTCACCCAGACGCATGATCCGGAAGTCGTTGATCAGCCCGAAGCCCAGGTCCATCGGGCTAAACAACACGCAGAAATCGCATCCTGCGGCTTGTCTTTTAAAGCAGGCAACAGGTTTCGCGAGCTAGTCGATTGGGCCGATGTTGTGCACTATCATTTTCCGTGGCCGTTTGCCGATTTTCTGCACATATATCACTCGGTGCAAAAACCCTGCATCGTCACCTACCACTCCGATATCGTGCGCCAACGACTACTCGGCAAGCTCTACCGCCCCCTAATGAATCGACTACTAAGCTCGGTTGATCGGATCGTTTGCACATCACCAAATTATTTTGCCACCAGCAACGTTCTGCAACGCTTTTCCGACAAGGTGGAGGTCATTCCAATCGGCCTCAACCAGGACTCTTATCCCAATCCCAACGCCGACCAGCTTGCCGCAGTAGAGAAAGATTACGGTCGGGATTTCTTCCTTTTTGTCGGTGTGCTGCGCTACTACAAGGGTCTGCACATCTTGCTGGAGGCAATTGAAAACTCTTCGATTCAAGTGGTGATTGCAGGCTCTGGTCCAACCGAGCGAGAGCTACGCGCCCAGGCGGAGTCACTTGGACTAAAGAATGTCACCTTTGCTGGCTCGGTCGATGAGGTTACAAAAGTCTGCCTTTTCGAGTTGTCGGTAGGCATTGTCTTTCCCTCCTATTTAAGATCTGAAGCCTTCGGTGTAACGCTGCTCGAAGGCGCGATGTTTGGAAAACCGCTGATATCCGCCGAAGTGGGGTCCGGAACATCACACGTAAATGTCGATGGCAAAACCGGCTACGTTGTAGCCCCTGGCTCAGCCGCAGATTTACGCAAGGCTATGGAAAAAATCGTGGCTAATCCAAAGATAGCCGCACACCTTGGAGCACAGGCCAAACAGCGATATAAAGCCCTGTTCACGGGTCGGCTGATGGGTGCACGCTATACGTCGTTGTACCAGAACGTGCTCGGAAACGAAGAAACGGCAACACAACCAACCGTGCAATTGCCAACCTCCGTAACGCCAAAGCCAGAGTTACTCGAGCCGACGATTACCACCGCGATTAGGAAAAGATCATAAGCGTCAGCAGCCTTCCCCAACAGCTGCGAATTGCTGTAGATGCCAGACCTCTCGCAACTCCTCGGAACGGTATTGGCAACTACTTCCGAGATGTTCTGCGGCACATGCAAGATCTCGAAGATCATCACTGGTTTCTCTATACCGATCGCTCAATTGAGGTACCCGACTTTCTGAAATTGAATGCAACGCAAACAACCTTGCGCAAAGGCAACCTCAAAGGCTCGCTCGTTTCAACTGCCTTTGCACAATGGCAGTTTCCGAGGTGGGCAAAGCAAGACAACTGCGATCTCTTTTGGTCGCCACGCCATCAACTCCCACTGCTGCTTCGCGCGGGTACGCCAACAGTGCTTTCAATTCACGATCTGGTGTTTCGCAGTCATCCTGAAACTATGCGGCGCTCAGGCAGGCTACTAGAAGCATTGCTAACACCCGCGTCCATGCGTCGCAGCTCCATCTTGCTCGCCTCCTCTGCGTCGGTGAAGAAGGCAATAGGTCACTATTATCCGGGAAACCTTTCCAAAACTGCGGTTACCCTACTCAGCAGCTCGCTGCACGAGCAGCCACAAGAACGCACAGAATGCGCTGCCACACAGAGGTTCGACCAGCCGTACTTTGTTTTCTCGGGAACGCTCGAGCCGAGAAAAAATGTAGATAGGCTGCTCGCTGCGTTTGAACGAGTTAAATCCGCTGGCAATATTCCGCACCAGCTTGTATTGATTTCTAGTGGCGGTTGGATGCACGAACAAACCCTGCAAACAGTTCATCGACTTGGTAGCTACGTACATCTAGTGCAGGATGTTTCAGAAGCGCAAAAGGCACAGATTTTTCGTGGCGCGGAGTTCATTGCACTACCCTCTTTGCACGAGGGTTACGGCATACCTCTTGCGGAGGGCATCAAGCTCGGAAAACCTGTGCTTACCTCCAATCTAGCATCTATGCCAGAGGTTGCCGGCGCCGCAGGCGAATACGTAAACCCCCTGGATGAAGCCTCTATCAGTGCAGCGCTAGAGCGTCTATGCACAGACCGGAAGCATTTGCAGGCGCTGTCAGCTGCTGCAAAAAAGATGTCTCAACAATATGGCTGGCGCGACTGCGCAGAACAAATCCTCGCTGCGTTTCATCAGGCAGTAGAAGGCGCCCCAATCAGCTGCGATCACCTGTAGCTAGGATGCCAGCGCATCCCCAAACCTATCGCCACCGGTAACCAAACCAGAAACCAGGTGTCGCCAATCTTATCGAGTAACTCATGGCCGTCGAGCGCATAGGCCGGCAGCGCCAATCCCAACACTCCGAGTCCAAATTTGGCGTCAACCTGACCAAACGACGCAAGTAGCTCACGCACTACACGTATGAGCAACCAACAGAAGAGTAACAAGCCCACCAGTCCACCCTGGTAAGCAACGGACAAGTACAGATTGTGTGGATGATGAAACTGCGCGCCATTTACTAACAAGTCATCCGAGCTAAGTATGCCTAGCCCAAACCAGGGTGATTCTTGCAATCTTTGCAGCGTCTGATCCCAGATGACGAGTCGAAAGCTATCACCACGAGGGAAAAACCACTCTCGAAGTTCAGGCACCATCCAGCCCACAGCGATAATAGCGCCAACCACAATAACAATCGGAATCAGGATCAAGACAAAGCTGCGCACAGTAGATCTCAGGTGGGCAACGGCAAGTACTGAAAAGCCAAGGAGCAGCGAGAGAATGGCGTTCCTCGATCCAGTTAGCCACACTGCAGCAACTAGCGGCACAAGCAATAATACAGTGAGCCAAATTGAGCGCGAGTTACCGGTAAAGGAGGTATGCAATACGGCTAGTGCCGCAAATCCAAATACCAGGCCAGCGACAACCTGAGTATCCAATTGCCCCAGGCCGTTCAGCCGTCCATCTGACGGCGGATCATAAAGAAACAGAGCAATGCAAACCAAGGCAACACAGGCGCCTGCCCAGGCAAGAGCAGTGAACAACCACTGCTGCAAAACGCCTCGCAATTGGCACTCAGCAAACGCGACTACAAAACTAAAGGTTAGCAACACTCTTACTGCCTGAGAGAAAACCTCTCGTGGGGTTAAGCCATCAGACCAGAAGCTTGTACTAAACAGGTAGAGCAATACTGCCAAAATAGGCCACACCATTGGGCATTCGAATACGTCGCGCCAATCTTTGAAGCGAACGAGCATCGCAAGGCAAAGCACATAAGACACCATGCTAGAAGCGCTTTGGGAACTCAAAAGCAGCACCGCAAGAAAGGCAGCCACGAGCAGCGCTGAATTGAGGTGAATTCTGTCGTTTATTAGGTCCACAGCTCGAAATCTACCTGACCCGAGTCAATACGTCACACCCATCCTGAAATGGCAATTTCAGGACTCTAACCCAAAACTCCGGCTAACATTAGCCACCTAACCTTCGGTATAGTGCGCTCGCCCTGATGGACAATTACAGGGATAACCAAGCGCGAGCAGGAAAACCGCTTTCGAGAAACATGTTAACTCTAAGGATTACCCCTTAATGACCACGAGTATCATCACCGGCATTACCGGACAGGACGCCGCCTACTTAGCCAAACAACTTCTGGATTTGGGCCATACCGTCGTTGGTACCTATCGCCGTACCAGTAGCCCAAACTTCTGGCGTCTTGCCGAACTTGGTATTGAGGATCACGAGCGACTGGTCCTCCACGAGTTTGATCTGACAGATTCAGGCTCCGCCGTGCGCATGCTTGAAAAACACAGCCCCCAGTACGTATATAACCTGGCAGCCCAGAGTTTTGTGGGTGTGTCGTTCGATCAACCAGTAACCACCGCAAATGCAACCGGCATCGGCGCTCTAAATGTGCTGGAAGCAATCCGTATCGTCGATCGCTCCATCCGCTATTATCAGGCTTCGTCGTCTGAAATGTACGGCAAGGTTCAGGCGGTACCGCAAAACGAAGAAACCGTATTCTACCCTCGCAGTCCATACGGAGTGGCAAAGCTCTATGCCCACTGGATAACGCTCAACTATCGGGAGTCGTACGATATCTTCGCGACGAGCGGAATACTCTTCAATCACGAATCGCCATTGCGCGGCCCGGAATTCGTCACCAGGAAGGTAACCCAAGCGGCCGCTCGCATCTCCCTCGGCAAACAACAGGAGTTACGGCTGGGCAATATGGACGCAAAACGTGATTGGGGATTCGCTGGCGACTATGTCGACGGAATGTACCGCATGATGGTCGCAGAGCAACCAGATTCCTACGTACTAGCGACCAACGAGACAACTTCAGTCAGAGACTTTGTCAGCGCTGCTTTCGCTTCCGCAGGCGTACCGCTCAAGTTTGAAGGCGAGGGCGTCAACGAGCGAGGTATTGACAATGAAGGTAACGCCCGTGTGCTCGTCGACCCGCAGTTCTTTCGCCCCGCAGAGGTCGATCTATTACTAGGCGATTACAGTAAGGCAAAAACAGAGCTTGATTGGGCTCCCTCCACCTCAATAACAGAGCTGGTTGAGCAAATGGTCGCTGCCGATCTTGATCGCGAGCGAGCCTAAGAACATTAGCACTACGGAATCCGGAGATATGAGCGTACTGGTAACCGGAGGCGATGGGTTCACCGGCAAATATCTTATTCCAGAGCTTGAAGCTGCAGGGTGGCAGCCGATTTCGGGAGTACGAAGCAGCACCCCAAACAACGGTGAGATCACGTTTGAACTCACTGACGTGCAAGCGATGCGCATGCAACTCGCAAAGTATCGACCAAGAGCAATTATCCACCTTGCCGCTATCAGCTTTGCTATGCACGGCGACATCAAAAATATCTACGATACGAATGTGCTGGGCACTCTAAACCTACTTCGCGCTATCGAAGAGTCGGCTCTGGAACTCGACCACCTCATAGTAGCGAGTAGCGCTGCCGTTTACGGCGATCAAAACGCGTCTCTGCTTAAAGAATCACTGATTCCACAGCCAAGAAACGACTACGGAATATCAAAGCTCGCCGCAGAACACATCGCGTTGTCGCGGAACCCAGCAAAAAATCTCGCTATTTTTCGCCCATTCAACTACACCGGAGTAGGGCAACCTCACAGTTTCTTAATTCCAAAACTGGTCGGTCATTTCGTAGAACGCAAATCAGTTATTGAACTCGGCAACATAAACGTCGCCCGCGAATTTAACGACGTACGCTGGGCGGTTAAAAACTACTCTGCACTACTGGGCTTCGACTACGGATCCTGCACGGTAAACCTGTGCAGCGGCAACGCTTTCACTCTTGCTGAAGTCATGCAAATACTAAATGAGGTAACAGGGCACCAGCCTGAAGTAAAAATAAATCCAGAATTCGTTCGAGAAAATGACCCCCCACTTATCGCGGGTGATATCGAACTCGCACGCAGGTTAAATTTGCCTGACCCTGAGGAAGATGCTGGAAACGCCCTGAGGCAACTCCTCAGCTGGATGTGCGAGAACTACAAGAGCTCAGAATAGCTGCTGAAGGTCTTGTTAACACATTGCTGCCACGAGAAGCGATGTGAAATTGGTTGCGCTCCGGCCAAAGCCGCATCACAGATTCGACTTGAAAGCAGTTGATCAATGCCGTCACTGAAAGCCTCGGTATCCGAAACATCGACAGCCACCACTCCCGGCAACTCTGCAAATTCTAGAAGCGTATCGGCTTGAGAAATCAGCGCAGGTGTACCCGACGCCAATGCTTCGACGACCGGTAAGCCAAAGCCCTCATACAGGGAAGGGAAGAGCAACCCACACGCTCCCCTGTAAAGAATCGCTAACTCTGATTCGCTGGGATACGGAACCACTATGATGTTGGACTGACCCGCCAAAGAGCGAACGAGCTGATCGTAGTCTCGCATTGGGGCCGTTACTACCATCCGCAATCCGTCCCGCTGTCTTCGTTTGTCGTGCGCAAAGGCAAGCAACGCGCTCGACAGATTTTTGCGAGGATCGGCGCCGTTCACAAACAGAAAGAATGATCCTTCTTGCACGCCGATCGACCCAAGATAGTCGACATCCGATGGCTGAGTTATTTCGGAGAATACCGATCGCACCCCCAGGGGAACAACGGACACTCGATCATCAGCTACGCCATATGCTTCGCGCACCTCGTTAGCAACCGAACGTGAGGAGACAATCACTTGGCGGCTGTTTGCGATGGCTTTGGGCATTTGTATCTGCATGTATCGCACACGCTGGGCCGGATGCAGATCGGGAAAGCACAGTACCGATAGATCATGAATGGTGACCGCATTGCGCTCTCTCGGCCCACGCCGCGGAACAACATAATTAGGTCCGTGACAGACAAAATCTTCCAATTTCTCAAGGCGTGCGCGAGTGCGAGACGCGATTAGTCGACCTGCGGCCGCGCGGATTGGCCGCAGTAAGTGGGCCTTTCGGGAAACAGCCACGGGACCATCTGGCGCTGCTTTATCCGAACCCGCCTGACCGATATCAAAAGCCGCAAAATCAGGTGGAGGGAGGGGGTAACGGCGTCCGTCTGTAAAGACTAGCTGTTCTACTTGCGGATGCACCGCGAAACCTCGCGCGAGCTCAAGGGCGTACCAGCCAATGCCAGTTAAGGGCAAATGAAGGGCATCAATGGACAATATCAATCGCACAACTTGGAACCGTCGCGTCAAAGCAAATTGAAATTAGGGCAGGTTGATAGTTTGGCATGCTCTACCCTACATGACACTCAATCCTGAAGAATCAGACTAATGTGCCACTTGCCTATACCACAGGTTATATATATCTTGGCCGCGGCCTACCCAAGCGAAACCTATCGCAATGCTACGTGCCATATGGCAA
>CAZFIA010000133.1:0-11184 GCA_964519335.1 uncultured Pseudomonadales bacterium | reverse complement strand
CAATTTCTTCGAGGCGACTGGCCATCTCGGGCTGGGACAAAAGCTCCGGGAGATCTGTAGTGGCAAGGGGAGCTATGCGAGGCTCAAACCAGGGAAACATAGCGTCCTGGAATTCTTTCTGACTAACAACGGCAACGGCATTACCGCCGCCACCCATGTTGCGGCCGATGCAGGAGACAAAATCTTCTTCGGTCTCTGCGCCACGAACGGTGCCCGCGCGGCCCATAACGACCACGGAGTCATTTGTGGACATGCCTGTTGCCGCCTCACGCACTTCCTGCACCGTGGCTGTCACGCAGCCTCCTAGACCCAACAGTAGTCCGACGATAAGGCCGAGCTGTGCAGTAGCTCTTGCTCGATTCTGAGATTTGGCCTGAGATCCGGGCGCGGATTGAGAGAATTGTCGGGAAATAGAAAAGATCATTCGTAGCCTCCTGATTGGCCAAGCTCAGCTCCGCCGGTAGATGCTGGCGCAGTGAGCGAATCAACATTTGATTCCCCACTTTGCTTAAGAGTCTGATTAAAAGTGGAATCCTGAGAATTTGTTGCCGGAGCTGATTGCTCTTCGGTACCGGTGTATTGCTGCAACCATTGCTGCACTCCGGGCACCCGTTTGAACTTAAAAGTGAATACGGCCATCGCGTCACGCAACGCGACGCGGGAGGCCTCCTGCAGAGCACCATGTTCGGTGTTTTCCAAAATGCCGTAGTTGCGTTTGTTGGCTCGGCCATAGGCTTTCATTGGCCATTCCGCGATAGCGCTGCCATCGGGCGTAAGCAGTCGAAAGTTGTAGTTCAGCCACACTTCGTAAAAATCACTTTTGGTTTGTGCTGGGATACTAAATTGCAATTCGCTGATGTTTGGAACAAGTATTGCGTCAATTTTCGAAGAGTTTGCATCTGCCGGGTTGAGGCTGTTGGGGTTTAGACCAGAAGAAATTTCGGCACTTGAGACAAGGCGATGGTTGGTAAACATGCCTTGTGCAAGATTGTTAAACATGAGCTCTTGTGCCGCTCCGAGGGAGATGCGGAAGGTACCGTAGTCGCGAACCGCTTCTTCATGCTTGAACGTGCGCAATTCGTCGGACATGTGGATAGCCACTGAAATCGGCAGCGGTTTCACCACTGGAACGGGAAGTCGGGTGCTTTGCACGGCAACGTTCGCGCCTGCGCAGCCCGCGAGCGTGGCCCATATCGCTAGATAAGCTGATGCAGAAAACAGTGTTTTAAATGATTGTTTAACGATAGCTAGGTAACCCCACAAAGGTGCCGTCATTACGATACGCCAATTCCCGCATCAATGCTGCGAAACGGTAAGCCCGGCCGCCCGGGCGTTCCATATAAACGGGGAATCCAACGGCATGAATTCGGACGCGGCGGCGGCCGCTGGCGTCGCGTTGATTGATGTGATCCACGGTATCGACGACGCTCTCGATCGAGCCACCGGTGAAGTCATCTCCAAACACGTAGACACTGATTCTTCGATCCGGTGAATAGAACGTCGAAACGGCCTTTTCAATACCTTCTACGGGCGAAGAGTTGGAGAACGGCGCCCAATTGCGTAATCGCTGCGTAATAGAGTTACGACGTTGAGGTGAATCAGGAATCCAACGATCGCGAAAGGTAGGGAACATGTAGTCGCCCATGTCGTTCATCACCTGAATACCCTTTACCTCAGGGTAGATTGCGAGGGTTTCGCTGACCTTTCGTAGCACTGCACCCCATGCGTTGGATTGCATAGATTGGGACGTATCGATCACAAATATTATGTACTCGCTGTCAACCGGAATGCCGCCGATGGTCGAAGAGCTTCGTTTGAATCCGAGCCCCAATAACCGCTCCATCTCTTCGGTTAGTTCCTGCTTGGCCGCTGCTAGCTGATCGAGGCCTTCATTTGCTTGATCTGAGTTGTCTTTGGTCACTGCAAATTGGCCGAGGATCTCACTCTCCTCTTTTCTCTTAGTGGTGAGTTCGGCGAGAAGGTTGGCTAGTGCTTGTTCTGTCTCGTCTTTTTGTCGCTTAAGTTCTTTAACCTGTCCTCGAATTTCAAAAAGCGAGTCTTCCTTTGCAGCTACCTGTCCGCCGAGATCGATTGCGGATTTCTCGAGCACAATAGGCTCAGCGGTTTTGGTAATCATCAACAAGAGAATTATTGCGCCGAAGCCGCAACAAATGACATCAAGAAAGGACATGCTGAACTCTTCAGTTTCTCTTCGACCATTTTTCTTAGCCATGAACTTCTCCTTTTACCTACTAAGGCCAATCGCGGGAAGGTGACAAATAGGCGCCATCTCGAACTAGTGCCAAATTCCAATAGGCAGCCGATGCAGAAGGGTCACCTTCCATTGGAAACATGATGACGTTCACGGTCATCGGCGAGGGGAGCTGTTGCACTGCTGAACCAAACAGCTGCAGGCGTCTTCTGCCCGTAACGGTAGTGGCTCGCGGTGGCTTGGTCCCCTGGGTTGGCAAACCGTCTGCAATTAAATAGAGATTGTCGGGTATTGGATCCATCTTGCCGATGGCGATGAACAGATTCTCGAGGCTGGTACCGTCACCTGGCACAACTTCCTGCAAGCGGTCTACGGTGTCACTAAGTACATTTGGCCCGTCTATTTCTTTCCAGGTCATGTCGCCAGGGCTCACCAGTGAATCGGCTGTGGTGTTGTAGGCAACGATCTGAAATTGCGATGCGATGGGTAGCTGCGCGATCAGCCACTCCACCGTTGCCACGGTACGTCGCCACTTCGGGGCAGCCTGTTTGTTTTGGTCTGACATGTTGCGTCGGCGAATGACGTTTACCAGTGAGCTATCGAGCATGCTTGCCGATTTGTCCACGGCAATCACAATGCGTTTACCGCCGACTTTTAGGCCGGTGAGATATTGGCGGTCGCCTTCGCCCTCTACCTGTCGCACATTGCCGCCTGCGCTGGCCGATTCTGCAGCCCGCAGCCGTTTGATCTCTTCTTCTTGAACTTCGATGTCGCTCTTGAGCTGATTGACGTTAGCGATCTTAGCGAGGGTCTCTGCGTCAAATTCATCCAGGGAATCAACGCGGGTCTTTATGTCGACATCTAATGCTGCCAGAGCGATTTTTGCTTCATTCAACTTCTTAAGCTGTTCTTCCAGTTCTTTCTTTTCTTCGACAAGATCCTTCTCGCCGGTGAGCACCTGGTAGTCGAGCATTCGCAGTTCTGCGAGCACGTCTCTATTGACTTCCTTAACGGTAACTTCCGTGGCGTGATTGATGATCAGAAAGATAAGCACCACGGCGCCAAATCCGCACGACATGATGTCGAGGAACGACAGAGAGAAAACGCTGAATTTACGCCGTCTTGCCATGTTCAACTCGAATGCAAGTGTAGCTTTGATCGCTTACCGTTAATCGATCACCGGGTGCTAGCGGCTGTTTGCTAACGCTGTCTCTGTCGTTGATAGTCACCCCGTCGCTCTGGGCGGTGACCTGGTAACCCACATCTTCTGAACCCGCAAGGGTTGCCAATTGTTGTGCGATCACGGCTAATGGAACGGCTACGTTATTGTTTAAGGCATGGGTTGCGTGTGCATTGTCCACAGAGATCTCAACGGCTGCAGCACTGGTTGCGAGTGAGGTAATGAAATGGACTGCCTCCGGATTCTTGAGTTCTGCGCAATGGGTCGCATTGGCCCATAGGTCTGCTGCGTTGGCCTTCAGCAGAGTGTGTCCGTCCTGGTCAAGATAGTCAGCGAAACCCGGCAACATGCTGGCGGATGGCGTGAGCACTACGGTTGCTTGCGCGGGCAGTTTTTGAAGAGCTTCTCGATAGCGCTGCTTCGCCTTGCTTGCGGCGTCCTCGAAGCTAAGCTCAACGGCGCGTTGATGTTCCTGATGATCAACGGCCGCACTCAGTGCCCCGCCGACAGGCAGCCAGGCGCGTACTTGATCGAACAGTTGTTGCTCTGTCTCAGCAACTCTCAGGGGATCAAAGCGCGAGCGTGCCACGAATTGATCAGTTAGCTGATGAAGCCAGCCATCTATTAAGCCATTCATACCGAGTTGGGGAAGTTCGATGATGTCGGCGCTGCTCAGCGTCGTCGAATCGCGTATTAGTCGAGTCAGGATGCCGCGCCGGTTCTGGACATCTAAGCACCAGGCATCACCCGGTAGTGAGATGTTAAGGCAGTACAGCACAGCGCTACTCACGAATGAGCGGATGGTTATTCCAGCTTCTGCAGCGATCGTAAGCAACAGGCCTAGCTGGTCGTTGCTCACCGTACCCGGTACAGCACAAATAACCTCGTGAGAGGGTTGTCCCGAACCTGATGCCACCCCCGCGAGCTGCTGCAGATGCTGGTGCACAAGATCTGCATTGTTTTTCACCCCGGGTGCATTGACGGCAAGAGAGTCGCTGTTCAAGAGTTGCCAGTGTTGATCTTGAAAGCCACGCGGGGCAAGACGGGCGCGAGCGAGGGCGGCGTCTCCGTACACTGCCACACCCTCTTCTATCAGAGCAGCCCCGGGTTCGGCTATGCGGGTCCCTTGTTGGGTATACCAGCTCAAATTGAGATCATTGAGTTCCAGCAGTTGCATCAGATATCACGTACCTGCATATGGCGAATGAGTCGCTGGTCGGCATAGGCTTGAGTGTCCAGAACCAATCGTTCCTGAATAAGCTGGAGCTGGTGCATTAAGAACATGATGAGAATACTGATTACCAGGGCCACAAACGTGGAGTTAAAAGCCACGCCAAGGCTTGCGGTGACTCCTGCGATATCACCTTCGACAGCCTTGTACGCTTGGCCGAGCGCATCACCAATACCGCGCACCGTGCCGATAAATCCGATGCTGGGAATTGCCCAGGCAATGTAGCGCACCAGCGACAGTTCGCTATCCAAACGATCAGATTCGGATTCACAAATTGATTTAACGGCCTCGGATACATCCTGTACGTTGCGGGTGGAAGAAAACCTCTGTAGCGCTGATAGCAAGGTTCGAGGCAGCAACATTTCTTGGCTTTGTGACGACAGCGCTTGTATAGGCCGAGAGTATTCGCGGGAGTCTTCGGGTAGCACGCTCATACCCTCAGCAACCTCAACAACGTCTTCTTGCAGGAGGGCGCGTTCGCGCAGCGCGTTTCGGCCTTTGTAACCCATAATTGCTAGAGACCAGAACATAAGAATGAAGCAGCTCTCTTGTTCGTAGTCTCTTAAGACAACGTAGAGCGAACGCTGTGGAACGAAGGCCTCACCAGCTGCTGAACGCTCCGCCTGATCGGAAAGCAAGGCATCAGCATTGGGCCTGATTATAGTGACATATATCAGATGGACAATAATAACCGCAATCAGCAGAGCGCCAACTTGATAGATGAGCTCAGCGGGAAGATTCGATTTCTTTTTATTAGCCATCTATTGCTAGTCTCTTCTTAAATGTCTACTGGGAAAGTTATGGCGACGTCTTCGGAGATGTCCTCCGAGGGCAAAAACACGCCTCCTTTGTCGCCGGCTTGCCGTTTTTGTGAACCTGTGGAATTCGCTTGAGTCTCTGTTGAATTCTCTTGCGTACGCTGTTCGCTGCTCGACGTGTCGGCGCCAGACTCTTGGTCTGCATCTGCTGCGCCGAGAGCGGAGGTGTTCAATATCAAACTGCTAAAGCACAGCACCTTCAATGTTGTTGTCTTGAACGTTGTCTTGAGTGCGGAGGCTGCTGTGTAATTCGCACTGTACGAAATCTGATTTGGCAAGTGATGTGTCATAGCGATCTGTTACTTACTCTGCATAGCGTGCGATTCGAAATCCAAGGTCTTGTCGGCCATCTTTGCCGTAGTCGCGAAAAGACAGTCGCAACTCGCTGATGGTGCCGTGACGCCAGCTCGAGCCGCGTATCACGTGGTAGTCACCTGTAGTTGGACCTAGAGGATCGGTAGTCGGTTCCGCAGTGGGTTGAGCATAAAAATCGCTGATCCATTCGGCTACGTTGCCGCCTATGTCATACAAGCCGTTGGCGTTTGGCTCAAAGGTGCCCACCGGCGCAGCTACAATGTGGTTGTCGTTGTAGCCGAAGATGATGCGGCCCACCACGTGCGTTGCTGAGCGATCGGCGTAGTTACCGTGGCGATCCTGTTGGGGGGGGAAGCTTAGCCCCCAGGGAAAGCGTAAGAGGGCATCGGCGTCTGGTTGGGATCGCGCAACCAATGCCCATTCCGCTTCGGTGGGCAATCGATATCCGTCTGCTTTCGGATTTACACCCACGATTTCGCCGGGCTTCGATTGGTAATAGGGTTCGAGGTTATCCTTCTTCGACAACCAGTTGCAGTACATCGCTGCGTCGGCCCAACGCACTTGCACGACAGGCATATCGGGTTTGGCAAGCGTTGAGTCTTCAAATTCGCCGGAATCATGACCGTTAATGAACTCTTTAAATTGCTTGTTGGTCACTTCTTTTGTGGCGACATAAAAAGGGCGCGTAAGCGAGACGGGGTGTAACACTTCGTTTGCACGCCGGCCAGGTTCACGTCGGGATGCGCCCATGGTGAGTGCACCCTCCTTGAAAAGAAGCAGTTCATCACCCGCAGCGCTGGTGCGCTTAGGCTGAAGAGCGGCAAGGCGCGCCTCTGCCACCGTAAGCAGTTTTACGCGTAGTTGTTGAGTAAGTCCGTCCTTTGGGCGCAATGTGGTTTTGTAACTGGCGTAACCCGGCTTGGTTACTGTGAAAGTGTGTTCACCAACTGGAAGAGTGAGAGTCTGATTGGCTGAGTTTAGAGCACGGCCATCAACGGTAAGTACTGCGTCTTTGGGTTCAACTTCAACGGCAACTTTGCCGAGCAGAGCTCTAAGCTGCAGGTTCAAGGTGCGCTCACCTTTGGTCGCTGTCAGCGTCTGCGATACCTGACCGTAGCCAGCTTTATAAACCTGGACTTTGTAGTTTTTGCCAGGGCGAAGGGCAAGCTCCGCCGGGCTTTCACCAAAAAATTTGCCGTTGGCGGTAACGCCAGCGCCGGGTGGATTGGTGATGACGGTTACTAGACCATCCGCCGGAATGAGTGTTACGGGCGGAAGCGTTTGCGGTTCGCGCGCTGTCACCTCGATGTCGGTTGTCCAGCTCTTATAGCCATCAAGCTTAAGGGTCAGTTCCTGAAAACCGCTAGGTACCGGAACGGTTGCGGGAGTTGTCAGCTCGGATGATTCTCCGCCTATAGACACAATGGCGCCTGGCGGGTCTGTGGTGATTTCGACGTCCGCCCAGTCCGGGAGTAACGCTATTTCTGGCGACTGTTCTTGATCCAGGCCTTTAACGTTCAGAACCGATTGATGATCTTCGTAGTCGGCGCGCCGCAGCATTAGGCTGTAGTCACCGCGAGGCAACAGCACCTGGTCTAGTGGAGTAACGCCAATCTCTTCGCCATCTACTACAACAGTGGCTCCTGCAGGATTGGTGCTTAGGTTAATGCGACCTGGTAACTCAACTAGAGCTATCTCGATATATTGATTGCGTTCTCCGGCTATAGCGACCTGTTGCTGCAGGTCTTCGTAGCCTGGCGCGCTAGCTTGAAGTTGGTAGTCACCGGGAAACACCAGATAGGTTCCACCGAGTTCGAACTTCAATAGGCCGTCGAGTTGAAATTCGGCATTGGCGGGCGAAAACTGAAAACTAACAGAGCGCGCGGTAAACAAAAACCCGAGCACCAGTACAGCAACCAGCGCGGCAATCAAAAGCAGCAGAACTTTCCACGTCAGCCGACTTTTCGTGCCCGTGGTTTTGCTGCTAGGTACAAAGGCGCCGGGCGCAATGACTTCAGGATTTTTAGGATGCGATCTTGGCGTTGGTGTAATGGGTTGATTCATTCTGGTTGCAAGGCACGGACCTAGAGTCTATTGGTACACACTATTTCGACGGGCCCCATTTTTGGCTTCACGATCACTTCCTTGCGAACATCCTGGCAACCGTCGGCGCTACCGACGATAGTGTATGAGCCTGGGCGCAGTTGAAGGTCATGAGTGGCAAAGGTGCCTAGTCGACCCACCTTGTATACGGTAACCAATGTCTTTTTATCCGAGGTGAGGCGCACCGCAACGGGTTGCTGATAGCTCTTAACCGTTTGTTGCGCTCGTTCGAGATCAGTGTTCCAGCGCGGTCCGGCAGAAGGTAGCGCGGCAGCGGTTTGTAGCAGCGCGATGGCTTCTTGCATCCGCTTGTTATCCGATAGCTTGTCGGACTGACTAACAATGATATTCATGCCTTTCGCGAGTCGCATGCGTTCGGTGGCATCGCGTCGGCCGGTTTGCGCAAATGCCAGGTTTTCATCTTTTTCGAGCGCGCTATTGAACGCTTTAACGGCGTCTTCCCAGCGCTCTTCTTCGACAGCCTTGCGTGCAACACTCTGGAAGTTCTGCAAGCTCTTTACCTCTGTCTCGAGGGCTATTTGCTGCAAGCCGCCATTCGCCATCGAATCGCCTGGCTTTATGGCCAGTGCCGAGTTAAACGCACTTCTTGCTGCGGTGTAGCGTCGGCTCTCAAGGGCTGCAAAGCCGCGAGAGAGATGATCCTGATAGTCCGCCTGGGTTGCTGCTTTGGATAGTTCAGCCAGCGCTGTGTTGACCGTTGCTGTCTGCGGGTCGATGGCTAGTATTTCGTTATAGGTTTCGGTGGCGGCCTGGGTGTCGCCTCGTCGAGCCAGCTGCCTTGCTTTACGTAATAGCGATTGAATTTGCGGTAACTTGTCAGCGCGCGCAACGCCAGCAAGAGCATCTGCATTGTCAGGTTTTATCAACAATGCACGTTCGAATTCGCGCTTGGCGAGTAGCTGGTTAAAATCGGCGATGGCCGCGTTCCCGGCGGCTACCCCCGCAGCGAACTCAGCTTCACCGGCTTCCCTTAGTTCTTCCAGTGCCAGTGTCGCTTTCTTGTAGGTCGCAAGCGCAGGCTCAAACTCACGGCCCTGAAACTGCACGTCACCTTCGGTTGCCAGATCTTTAACTGCATCGTAGCGGCTCTGACCCCAATCGCTAATCTGCAGGTTGTCCTCGAGTTCGATCTGTAGTTCAACAAAGTTGGCGAGCTCTTTTTCTGCCTGTTCTTTGGCGCGAGCTAACTGGGCATCGCGAAATGGGGAGACGGGCGGACTTTCTGCCGTTGTCGGATCAGATGTCGGTGCATCTTGTTGTTGGTTTGCCTGCGCGGCTGTTTCGTTCGCGGCGCTGCTATCTGTTTCTGAAGTAGCACGATCTCTTCCCGAGAGTGATGTGTGACTCGGAAGTACGACAAAAACCCAATACAGCGCGACGATAACCAGAGCGCCAGCGATGTACAGAAACAAGCGCTGGCTTGAGCGACTGGTGTCGGGTGCGCTAGAGGTCGCAAGCGGCGTTCCCGGGGTTGGCTCTCCGTCTGCTGGGGTTCCTGATTTCGAAGGGTCGCTAAGCGGTGCCGCTCGCGGCTTAATGACAATAGGATCAGTCACGGCGCGCAGTGCCCGATTAGGCGTCGTCAGCCGGTAACCCGACTTCGTCTGCGTATATTTGTTTCAGTATTTCTCGAAGCTCGTCGTATTGCTCATCAACGTTACCCTGCAAGCGTAGCGACTCGTTCTCCAGTTCGATTGTGTGCGGCGTAATTTCGGCCTCGGCGGAAATCCCGAGTTCCTGTAACACGGAAGAGTGAATTTTCGCATCCGCGTATTTGCCGATCGCGCTTCGCAGCGTAACGGCGCCACCGACAATGCCGCCATAACCGCCGATACGGGTTATAGCCGAGTCGCTGCTCTGGGCTGCTATCCCGCCTGCGATGGCCGCGGCGCCCGCAATGGTGCGAGCACGCGCTTGAGCGCGCAGTTTTTGATAGGCAATAGCTTCGTCGTAAGAGGCCTTGCGCCAGTTCTGATAGCTCTCGTACATCTCTCGATGAAAAGTACTGTAGTGCTCATCGAGAGTGTCGATAAATAGATACTCGCGCTCGCGAATCTTTCGAACCCGTTCAAGCATAGGGTCATTGCTGGCGGGCAGACGTAGTACCCTAAACTCGCCGCGGTCATCCGCTTGCACATGGCTTGCGAATGCATCAGGAGCAAATTCTTGTGCAAAACGCATCTCGGAGGTTCTCCGAATCTCTAGTATCTGCTGGTCGCTCAGGTTCTCGCGAACCGCCAACAGATCATCAGCGACTTCTTTGTAGATCTTTTGAAACGGGTCGATATCGGGAGGTACGCTGTCATCGTAAGCGTATTTACTGGCGAGAGCCTCGTAGGTGTTCTTGAGCCAAACATGCCCGCGGCTGTCGACGGCTTCGACCTGGAGCTTCATGCTTTCGCCGTTGGAGCGCAAAATTTTTGCTGACACAACAAGGTCTACCGCCTTGGTGTCTCTTGGAACAACTCTAACGGCGCCCCAATTGCCCGTGCTCTGCAACAGGTTTTTCTGGAAGTACGCCATGTAGTTGGCTTCAGCACGGCGTATTTCGGGCTGCACAATTTGTTTTATTTGTTCGTCATAGTCGTCAGGAATATTGGCGTCAAAAACAGAGATGCCAATGTCGAGCAGCAGTTCTTCTTCGACAGGCTCTGCAGCCTGAGCAGGAGGGCGCATATCCACAGTACGCACGGTTTGCGATAGACAACCGCTGAGTAGTAATGCGCCAGCGAGTAATGCGATTACCCGAATCCCCGCGCGGTGCGCAGACAAGAAGCCGTGCGCAGGGAAACTATCCGACAAATTCGACGCGGCTACTGGGCTCATGAGCTGCCCTTATACCGGCGATATTCTTCCCAGAGTTTCTCTTTAAGTTCTGGATCTGTTTCGCTGACAGCGGCTTCTCGCAGTTGGCGTGCGAGTACGTCGTCGTCTTTGGCGTCAGGTATGTCTTTAGGCACGCGACCACCGTTAGACCCTGGTGGGGGTGCTTTGGGTGCGTTGCGAGGTGAAGGAATATAGGCGGTGCTGTTGTTGCCGCCAGGACCGTCGCCTGAGCCGCTGCCGCCGCTGGTGCCATCACCGCCGCCGCCGCCATTGCCGGTCACGGGACCTGTGCCACCGGTGCCGCGATTGCGTTTGGCTATTGCCTCGCGCTCTTCAAGAATGCCACCGTCAAAATCATCGAGGGCCTTGTCGAGGGCGCGATCAAGATCGGTACCGCCAGATTGGCCTCCCTGACCGCTGCCGGTTTGACCGTTGCCGCCATCGGATTGGCCGCTGCTGCCGCTGCCTTTGCCCTCAG
>CAZFIA010000132.1:0-11458 GCA_964519335.1 uncultured Pseudomonadales bacterium | reverse complement strand
GATCAATTTCATACCTTAGAGTCGGGAGATAACCATGTCGCACGCCGAAGGCCGAATAATTCGTGATGCCGATAGCCACATCATTGAAGGGCGGGGGTGGCTTGAAAGCTATGCGAGCGATTACGTTCGCAAGAACCTGGACAAGGGCGTCTTTGATCTGGATATGCCCGCGCTCGACCCCATCATCGAAGCCGCCAACAAACGTTTGGCGGGTGATGATCCCGAGCTCACCGAGGCGCTTAAGTCTGATCTCTTTGGCCACCCCGGTAAGCGCAATATGTGGAGTGCTTACGGAGCGGTTGAGAAAACGGAGCGCAGTGATGCTTTAAAAATTATGGGGGTTGCCTCGCAGCTCGTGTTTCCTTCGGTTGGCGCAGGCCGATTTGCGCGCTCTAAAGATATGGAGGTTGTCTACGGTGGCTGTGATGCACTCAACCGCGGCATGGCAGACTTTTGTGCCGATGACACCGGCCTACACTCTGTTGGCTATCTGGCCTTGCGAGATCCAGAACGCGCGCAGGCGTCGCTTAAGTTGGCGCTTGAGTTAGGCATTGATGCCATCTGGATTGCATCAGATGCTGTTGATGGACGGGCGCCATCACACATCGCTTATGATCCGCTGTGGGCCATGATGCAGGAAGCGCGAGTACCGGTAACCTTGCACATCGGCAGCGGCCAGAACATGCCTTCGGCTTATATGAACACCGGCGTCGAACGTGTACTCAAGGGCAATGTTGGCAACATCGAAACCACCAAGCCCAAGGATCTTCCGGTGATCCACCATTCGATCGAACGCTGGCTCACCTGCATGATTTACGACGGCGTGCTCGAACGCTTTCCGACCCTTCGAGTGGGGCTCGTTGAACTCGGAGCCAACTGGGTGCCGGCCTCAATCATGAACCTTGATATGGGGGTATCGCTGTTGGGCAAGTTTGATCAGGGTCTGAAGAAACTCTCGCTCAAGCCGTCGGAGTATTTTCAGCGCCAGATTCGGGTAGCCCCGCTGCATACTGAGGATGCCGGGTGGATTTTGAAGAACGTCGGCAAAGACATACTGATGTTCAATACCGACTACCCACACCCTGAAGGGGGCAAGGATCCGTTTGGCGCCTATGAGCGCAGCCTGGACGCAGTGAACGCCACGCCCGAAGAGCTAGATTGTTTCTACAGTAAAAATTATGAGGATTATCTTGGGCTTAGCGCCGTATCTTAGGTGTAGGGCGAGCGGGGGTCAGATTCGGCACTAGCAAGAAGCTGCTCGATACCGCCGAATATAAAGGCTACGGTCTGATCAATCTGCTGGTCTCGGTTGCCGCCGAATCGGTTGTAGTTTTCGGCGGCCGCTATGGAGGCACCTGAGGCAAGCACGAGGATCTTCTGGGCCAACCCCCGGCGAATTTTGAACTCCTTCGAAAGCTCCTTAATAAAGAACGGCGCGTGGCGAGACTTTTCTTGCTTGTCGATCGCCTGGCGTACGTCTGGTTGACCCAACAAAATGCTCAGGGCGCCGCCCCCCGCAAACTGCTGAAAGTTGATGTCGACATAGCCGCGAACGGCGTCTCGATAGCTTGCAACGTTTTCAGTGCGCTGAGTAATCGATTTGCGAAAGGCGGTGTATTCTCGCACCAGCAGCTCCTGCAAAACTTGCGCTCTGGTGTCGAAATACTTGTAGATGAGGGGATTGCTCACTTGCGCAACCGTTGCGAGCTTTTCCATCGTTAACCCGGACAAACCCTCGTTTACGATGACCTCACGCGCGCAATCGAGAAGCTGATTGCGGCGATCCTCTGGTGATAGTCTGCGTCGAACGGATGGTGTCATGGGGATGATGCGCTTAAGTACCTACTAATTATATGATGCCTATAATATGGTTTCACCAAGAATTACCTCTTGCCGCAGGTTTGGCGGATATCTTTGTTCTGTTTTGGGGTGCTTTATGAAGTCATTCTTATTCTTCACGATTTTAGGCGGCGCTCTATTAGCTAGCGGTTGTTCACAGGACGAAGAAGCGGTAGTAGCCCTCGATAAGGTTCCTGACTCGAGCGTCGCGCAGATCGCCGCGCGCAAATTTATCGAGGGTGCCTTTGCGGGTGATACCGAAATGTTCACAACGGATGCAACGCGCAATGCCACCCGCGAGGCCTATTTTGGTGATTTGCATGTGCATACCGCGTACTCCTTTGATGCGTTTGCCTTTGGCACCATCGCCACGCCCGACGATGGCTATCGCTATGCGAAAGGTGAAGCGATCAATCATCCCTCTGGCTATGAGGTCAAACTAAACAAGCCGCTCGATTTTTACGCCATCACAGATCATGGGGCGTTTCTGGGGGCGCTTAAAGAGGGTGCTGATCCCTCCACAGCGCTTGGGCAACTTGAACTCAATGCATCGCTGCACAACTTAAACGCAGAGAGCAACTTAAACGATGAGAGCATGGGGGCTCGGGGTCAGACCTTTGGTACCTATTTGCAAACCGCTGTGCGCCAGTTGGTTACTGGAGGGCTGGACGTAGAACTTCTGAATGCGGCGTCGAGCAGAGCCTGGAGAGACATTGTAGGTGCAGCCGAGCGTCATAATTCACCGAATGAGTTCACTACCTTTGTTGCCTACGAGTACACCACGAGCTCGGATGATCAAGGCAACCTGCATCGCAATGTGATTTTCCGGGGCTCCGATCGCCTGCCGGCTATTCCGTTTTCAAGATTTCACAGCCAGGATCCGGAAGGACTCTGGGATTGGATGGATGCGCTTCGGGATCAAGGTACCGAGGCATTAGCCATTCCGCACAACTCCAACGGCTCTAATGGCCAGATGTTTAAGTTGGTTGATTGGGCAGGTGACCCGATGGACGAAAGCTATGTGAGTCAACGCCTGCGCAATGAACCGCTTGTCGAAATAACCCAGATTAAGGGCACGAGCGAGACACACCCGGCGCTTTCGGAAACTGATGAGTGGGCAGACTTTGAGATCATGCCGTTTCGGGTAGCAACCACAATTCCCAGCGAGCCGAGCGGTTCTTATGTCAGAGAAGCGCTGTTAAATGGGCTCGCGATGGAACAAGAGAATGCGCTTAACCCTTACAAATTTGGTTTTGTTGGCGCCTCGGATACCCACACGGCGGCTGCCTCTATCGAGGAAGACAACTACTTTTCGAAAGTGGCTCTGATGGATGGACGGGCAGGTTACCGGGGTTCGGTGCCACTGAGTGAAGCACAGGAGAAAATTGTGACCGACGCTGGACGGTATCAGATTGTTGATACCGAGCAAGGTAAGTACACCCAGGGTCAGTTTGAAACCTGGGGTGCATCTGGGCTTACGGGTGTGTGGGCCGAATCGAACACGCGAGATTCAATTTACGATGCGTTTCGTCGTAAGGAAACATTTGCAACCTCTGGCCCTCGTATACGTCTGAGATTTTTTGCAGGATTTGATTTAAAGGTCGATAGCGTCGCGGCGGCTTACTCGACAGGGGTGTCCATGGGCTCGGAGCTGTTTGCGAAAGAAGGTAGCAGCCCGAGTTTTCTGCTGTGGGCAACCCAGGATGCACAGTCGGCACCGTTGCAGCGTTTGCAAGTAATCAAGGGTTGGTTGGATAAGGGTGAGCCCAGAGAACAAGTGTTCGACGTTGCCTGCTCGGATGGCTTGGCGGTTGATCCGGTTACTCATCGCTGCCCAGACAATGGTGCCACGGTTAATCTCGAGAATTGTGCGTTTAGCGCAGATAAGGGCACTGCCGAAATAAAGACCGTTTGGACCGACCCCGATTATTCAGAAGATGAGGGTGCGTTCTACTACGCCCGTGTGCTAGAGAACCCCACCTGCCGCTGGTCAACCTGGGACGCCGTGCGGGCCGGGGTTGCACCGCGTGACGGCCTAAAAGTCACCCTTCAGGAGCGCGCCTGGTCCTCTCCTATTTGGATTAGTCCATAATAGGCGAAGAAGAAAAATAAATGGGGAGTACGCACGATGCATGACGCCAACCTGACTCGTTTTGGGCCAGAGACTTACACGCTGATTCAGGGCAAGCCGACCACCTACTCAGGCACCTTTAAAGCGCTTGAAGGGGCGGCGAAGCTGGTTCTACACAACGCCGGCGTCGACAATGCATGGATCAAGGTAAACGGCCAGAGCGTTGTCGAGCGCAAAGACTTTGCGGCCAGCGGCGAGATTTTTTTGCCGTTGGTCCTTAAGAAAGAAAACACCATTGAAGTGCGGGTGCCTGGTTTGCCTGATGGGCAACTTGGCGTTCGTGTCACCCAACACGCCCAGGCCGATCTTGGTCTCGAACGGCAGGGTTACTTTGGACTCAACACCACCGACATCAAACGTCAGCGCGAGTTCTACGAAACTTTGGGTTTCACGGGCGAGATCTATCCGGCGGGGCCAGAAACCAGTGAAACTTTTGCGCAATCGTTAGGATTTCCTGAGGACTATCTGATTCACGTGGCCCTCACCAGTTTGTACGATCCGCCGGTACCGCCCTTCGTCGACACGGTGCAGTTCAGGGAAAATTCGTTTCGCAGCGAAGCGCCATATGCCAACCTTAATCACCTCGGCATGGCCTACGCGACTTATTCCACCACCGATCTCGATGGTGACTACGACTACCTAAAGGCCAAAGGTATTGAGTTTGTCTCGGCACCCGCAAATGCGCCTGACGGTGAGCGGTTTGTGTTTCTAAAAGAACCGGACGGTGCTTTTATAAAATTAATTCAGGCGACCGCCGGAGAATCCCCTGCTGTTGAATCGGCTGAGGGTACCCATCTGGTGCGCCTCGTTAACACCAACATGAATGTGTCTGATCTCGAAAGGTCGCGGGAGTTTTATCGGCTGCTTGGCTTCACTGAGTCAGAACCCCGATCGATGGCGGGCTCGGGTGAGTTCGCCGCGGCGCACGGATTAGATGGCTCCATTGAATTTGAGGGCGTAGACGTGAGTTTGGGGGAGGGTACTGACGGCGCCACAATTCAGCTGCGGCAGTGGATAAGCCCTTACGATGATGCGATTCCCTATCCGCCACCGGTTAATCATTTGGGCATTGATCGAATTAATTTCTACGTCAAAGATTTGAGCCCGGTTATTCCTGCCATGAAAGCGCTTGGGTTTGAACAACTGGGTCCACCGGGCGGTGGCGCTGAAGTGAGTATTGCGTTCTTCTTTGATCCCGACGGCATCAAGGTTCAGCTGGCTGGACCTTATGCCAGATAAACTTAATCCCTTGGCGAGAGACTTTTTGCATGACCAGACCAACAGATATTCGCACCATCGACCTGATGCTTGAAATTCCCACCGGAACATCGGGCATGGGCATGAAAGAGGCAAGAGCGCTTACCAAAGACAACGGCACTGATGAGTTTAGCCATCACCCCGCGCAATATTTGTTCAAGGACGCCGGCGAGCGCATGAGCATCGCGCAGGACCCGGATGCCGTGGTTGCCATGATGGATGCGTTTGGTGTGCAGATGGCGCAGGTGGCGGTTGATCCGCGTAACCCCGAAGGCGCGCTGGCGATGTTTGATAAGCACCCCACGCGGTTTTTTGGTGAGGTGGGAGTTAATCCGAACGCGGGCATGAAGTCGGTCCGATCGCTTGAAGCCACGGTGAAACTGCATCGCAACATCAAGGCAGCTTCTGCAGCCCCCTGTTTGCTGAATCCACAAGTCGCTATTGATGACAAAACTTTCTATCCGCTGTACGCGAAGTGTTGTGAGCTGGATATCCCTATCAACATGTTGGTTGGCGTGCCCGGGCCGCGTGTGCCCTACAAGTGTCAGTATCCGGGGCTGCTTGATGAAGTCGCCTATTTCTTTCCCGAACTTAAGGTGGTGATGCGGCACGGTGGCGATCCCTGGAGCGATTTATGCGTCAAATTGCTATTGAAATGGCCCAACCTGTATTACTCCACGTCTGCCTGGGCACCTAAACATTATCCGAAAGACATCATTGAATTCGCCAACAAGCGCGGCAGGGACAAGGTGCTCTTTGCCGGCTACTTTCCAGGCATTGGCTATGATCGCATTTTCAAAGAGCTGGATGATGTGCCGCATACGGATGAAACTTGGCCGGCTTTTCTACGCGACAACGCGATCTCTTTGTACAAGCTCGATGACATTCTTGGCTAGCGTCATTCAGGCGCGCTTGCTAGGTTAGTTCCATTATCAGGAATCCAAAGCGAGGACTTATGAACGACTATTTACAGCCCGGCAGACTGGGGAACTCAAAAATGGATCTCGCGACCGATCCTCGGCTTGATCCCAGACTCGCGGCATTGCTTGAGGTTATGCCTGGGCTTGCCGGTGGCGCCGAATCTCCCCCATTGGGCGTTAGCTATGAAGAAGCGCTGGGGTATTGCCAAACGGTTGAGGCTGCGGGCAGCGCCGCTAACGCTGAGATGTTGGCGGGGTTGCCTGAGTTTGCGACAGTCAGCGCAACAACCGAAGTTATCAAAGGCGTTGATGGCAACGACATCACCCTGTTTGTGCACCAACCAAAGGAGCGGACCGGTCCGCTACCCTGTTTAGTGCATCTGCATGGCGGCGGCATGGTGATTATGAGTGCCGAAGATCCAGGCTTCATATTGCTGCGTAACTCGTTGGCGGCCATGGGCATGGTCGTTATCGGCGCCGAATTTCGCAACGGCGGCGGTAAGCTCGGGCCGCATCCTTTTCCGGCCGGGCTTAACGATTGCAGTAGTGCGGTTAAGTGGGCAGATGAGCAGCGCGATGCGCTCGACATTGCAAAGATTGTTGTGTCGGGAGAATCAGGAGGCGGCAACCTGGCACTCGCGACAACACTGAAGGCGAAGCAAGATGGCACGCTTGACCGTATCGACGGAGTGTATGGCATGTGCCCGTATATTTCTGGTGCCTATGGGGCACCGCCCGAGAACTTGCCCTCGCTCATTGAGAACGACGGTTACGTCCTTGATGGCGCAATGATGGCGGCGATGGTGCAGGTGTACACACCCAACGACAACGATCGCAGCAATCCTCTTGCGTGGCCGTTAAATGCAACCAAGGAAGATCTGGCGGGTTTACCGCCACACTTTATTACGGTTAATGAGCTTGACCCCCTGCGCGATGAAGGGCTTGCCTACTATCGAAAGGTGCTAGACGCGGGCGTTCCGTGCGTTGCCAAAACGATTCACGGTACGCCCCACGCCGGTGATCAAATGTTTGGTGCGGTTATTCCCGATGTGTTTGCAGATACGCTGCGGTCGATCTACGGGTTTGCGCAAGGTCTCTGAAATTTAAGCGGCTAAGTTGCTACCTTCTTTCTCACGTGATGGCGGGCACGCCAAAAGTGCACCGCCGTCCAGAGGTTGAATAAGGAGATCATTGCGACGCCGCCGCGAATACCATCTGCCTCGAGGTTTGGGTTCCCGCCCGAAATGTAGTCGCTGACTGCACCTACAAACACCGGGCCCAGGCTGAGCCCAAACAAACCGCTAAACAGCAGGTAGATCGCTACCGCCATTGCTCTGGTTCTATCGCTTGCCAACGCTTGGATTAGCGAGAAATTTGGCCCGTAGTAGAAAGTGGCCGCGAAGGTGGTTACGCCAAGCAGGGCAATAGAGAGGTTCACGTTTGTAACGTTGACGGCTGCAAAGGTGCTGGGTGTTGCGATAAGGAAGGTGCCTGCGACCAACAGTAAAGATTTTGCCGGACTGTGCTTGTCGAGCTTGTCTCCGACTTTGCCGCCAAAGTACGCCCCTGATACCCCAGCGATAGCGACCATCATGCCAAGTTTCAACCCGAGCTCTGAGTAGCCCACGTCAAAGACTCGGATGTACAGGCTGCCGTAAAACGCAGCGGTACCGTAAGCAACAAACTGGATGAGAATACCCGCCATGACCAGATGCCAATACGCAGGCTTTGTTGCGAGCTCAGAAAGTGCCTCTCCTAGCGTGAGTTGATCGGGTTGGCGTTTGAATGCCTCTCGCAGACTGACGGGACCGCGGGGCTCCTTGACCGTCCACAAAACGACCAGCGCAACTACTATTCCCGGAAAACCGGCGAGATAAAACCCAACGCGCCAATTAAAGGTTTCGACAATCCAGCCTCCTGCAGCGAGCGCTATGAACGCGCCTACTGGAACGGCTGCCCCGTATATGCCTAACGCACCGGCGCGTCGCTCGGGCGGAAAATAGTCGGCGATGAGTGAATGCGATGCGGGACTCGACCCCGATTCGCCGACCCCCACACCTACTCGCGCAAGGAATAGTTGAATGAAGTTATTTGCCGCGCCACACAGAATGGTCATAAGCGACCAGATACCCACGGCAATGGCGATGATGCGGCTGCGGTGCCAACGATCTGCGAGAGCGGCCACCGGGATCGCAAGCGTGGTATAGAAGAGTGCAAATGACACGCCCGTCATCAGCCCCACCTGAGAGTCGCTAAGGCCCATTTCCTGTTTGATGGGCTCAGCCAGAATCGAAATGATCTGCCGGTCGAGGAAGTTCAGCATGATCACCCCGCACAGCACCGCCAACACGTAGTTGGCCTGCCCCCGTGATACGGTTTCGTAGGGCGGGAGATTTGTGTCTGTGTTGGGCATAGACTGCAACCTTTGGGATTCTGTGGATGGCCGATGGCAAAGCGAACTTTACCCCAACAGCCTGCGATTCAACCGACTGCTGAGCAATTATCTGCGTTTAAAAAAGACGGCGCACTGGTAATGCGCAATGTGGTCGATGATCAGTGGCTCGATAGTCTCGAGCAGGCGATCGACCGTGACATTGCGGATCCGGGTCCGTTTTTTCATGGCTACGACGCGCCGGATGGCGGGCAGTTTCATGGCAACTTGCGGGTGTGGCAAAACGATGCTGCCTTCGAAGAGTTTTGCCTGAACTCACCCTTACCGGCGCTTGCAAAGTCGTTCCTTAATGCCAAAAAGCTCAATCTCTTGTACGACCAGCTGTTTGTGAAAGCCGAAGCGACGGTTAATCGTACCCGTTGGCACAACGATCAACCGTACTGGCCCATACTTGGCCGGCAAGTGCTTAGTTTCTGGGTAGCGCTCGATCACACCACGCTCGACAGCGGCGCCCTTGAATTTGTGTCGGGGTCGCACAATTGGGATCGCTGGTTTCAGCCGGAGACCTTCGGTATCACTGAAGCTATAGGTGTGTACGAACGCAATCCAGACTACGAAACTATTCCTGATATAGAGGCCGACCGGGAAAGCTATGACATTGTGTCCTGGGATCTTGAGCCTGGAGACGTTTACGTCTTTCACGCGATGACGGTGCACGGATCGCCTGGGAATTCCCGCCACGACCGGAGGCGGCGCGGATACGCGGTGCGTTATATTGGGGAAGACGTTACTTATGATGACCGGCCAGGCATTAGTAAGCCGTTACTCAATCCTGAGCTCACCAACGGCGGTCCGCTTGATTGTGAGCAGTATCCGGTGATTGCCGTCTAAATTAGTTGGTTGCTGGTTGTGGTCCTCGACTGAAAACAATAAGACAAAAAAGAGGTATTGAATGAAAGTTAAAGCGCTCGTAGCACGAAGTCCAGAAAGCCTATTTACCTACGAAGAGCTTGAGATAGACGACCCTCAAGCTGATGAGATTCTGGTAAAAATTGTTGGTGTGGGATTGTGTCACACTGACTTGGTGCTCAAGTCTGCGGGACCGGACGTGTATCCATTTCCGGCAGTACTGGGGCACGAAGGGTCCGGCATCGTAGAAAAAGTAGGAAGTAGCGTAACCAAGGTGGCGCCGGGCGATAGGGTGGCCATTAGCTTTCGATCCTGCGGCGAATGTGATCGTTGCGGCGACGGTGATGCCCCTTACTGTCGAACCTTTCCGCAACTGAATTTTACGGGCCATCGGAACGACGGCAGCAAAGCCTACAGGAATAAAGACGAACAGGTCGCCGGAAACTTCTTTGGCCAGTCGTCATTTGGTACTCATGCACTCACCTACGAACGCAATGTAGTTAAGGTGCCGGCGGAGGTTCCGCTAGAACTGGCGGGCCCTTTGGGTTGCGGAATACAAACCGGTGTTGGCAGTGTGGTTCGTTCGCTCAATGCGGAAAAAGGTTCGTCAATACTTATCCTAGGGGGCGGTGCGGTTGGGCTCAGTGCCGTGATGGGCGCTAAGATTCAACAGTGCAGCACTATCATCGTGTTGGAGCCGTACGAGTCGCGTCGGGCGATGGCTTTGGAGCTGGGCGCCACCCATGTTATTGATCCCGCGGAAACAAAAGCGTTGGCTGAGGCTGTGCGGGCCATCGTACCCGTTGGTGTTGACTACGCGATCGACACCAGCGGTATACCCGACGTATTGAAATCTGCTATGGGGTGTCTGGGCTCGAAAGCCGTGTTCGGAATTGTCGGGGTGGCACCACCGGGTACCCCAGTACCTGGCGAGATTGGAGATCTTGTAACTTTTGGGTACACCATTAGAGGCATCATCGAAGGAGACAGCGATCCGGATGAGTTTATTCCCGAAATGATGGACCACTATCTCGCGGGACGGATGCCGTTCGACAAGATGATCAAGACCTATCCGCTAACCGAGATTAATCAGGCGGTTGCAGATCAAGCGGCAGGTAAGTGCATTAAAGTTGTGCTCGTGCCCTAGGGTTAAGCCTCAACCCTGCTGTAGACATTTGCGAGTAAATTCCAGATGCTATGAAGGGGAAGGAGTTTTGATTGGCCTGAGTGGTGGCTTCGGTGATGTTCTATAAGTCCGGCCGCGACTGGAAATTAATGGAGACAATGAAGGCCAATTAGTCGATGCGTTAGATCGGGTGTTTGCCAGTTTGGTTTGACACTCGCGAGAGACACACATGATAGAAGAACAGCGAAAGCTGTCGCTGGGGGTAAAGGCAGCCTATGGTTTTGGCTCCGCTGCCTATGGCATAAAGAACAACGGTTTCGATTACTTCTTGTTGTTGTTCTACAGTCAGGTCATCGGGCTTGATGCGCGCCTTGTCGGCACGGCGATAACCATTGCCCTGGTGTTTGATGCGTTAAGCGATCCGATTGTCGGCTATTGGTCAGACAACTTGCGGTCGAGACTCGGTCGGCGACATCCCTTTATGTACGCGGCCGCTCTGCCCGTTTCCTTGAGTTACTTCTTTTTGTGGAATCCGCCCGCTGACTTGTCTCAGGCTGCGATGTTTTGGTATCTACTGATACTGGCCGTGTTCATACGCACATTCATTACAATGTATGAAACGCCAAGCTCGGCCCTTGCACCTGAATTGACAGAGGATTATCACGAACGTAGTTCACTCTTGAGTTTTCGCTACTACTTTGGCTGGACGGGTGGCAACACCATGACGGTCTTAATGTTCTTTTTCATTTTCCCAGCGCTCGCATCAGAAGCCTTTCCCGATGGCCGATTCAATCCAGAGAGCTATGAGATTCTTGGCGCTGTCGGTTCCCTTCTTATCCTTGTATCTATATTAGTTTCTGCAATTGGTACACACGGGCAAATCC
>CAZFIA010000131.1:0-11472 GCA_964519335.1 uncultured Pseudomonadales bacterium | reverse complement strand
GCCATTTGTTCATCAAGCACCAGAGAACCGCTGCGCAAGATAATCGCCCGCGAACACACAGCACTCACCTCCTGCATGATATGGGTGGAGAGAATGACAGTAGCGGTTTTTGATAACTCCTTAATCAGGCTGCGCATCTGCTGGGTCTGCGCTGGGTCAAGGCCGTTGGTCGGCTCGTCAAGAATCACGTACTTCGGATCGTGCACGATTGCCTGCGCGACGCCCACGCGTTGGCGGAAGCCCCTCGACAGCGTTGCAATGGGTGAGCTCGCACGCTCTGCAAGCTCAGTTGCGGCGATCGCGGCCCCAACCGCTCGAGGTCGATCAATAGCCGAAACCCCGCGCATTGTTGCCGCGTAATCCAGGTAATCGATGATGCTCATCTCAGGGTAGACCGGCAGATTCTCAGGTAGATAGCCCAGTTCGGCCTGGATGGACTTTGCCTCGCGCTCGACACGTCGACCGCCTATGCTCACGCTGCCCGAGCTAGGCTCGATGTAGCCGGTGAGCATTTTCATAATAGTCGTCTTACCGGCGCCGTTATGACCCAGCAGACCGACGATCTCGCCACTACCGATAGAAAAAGAAACGTCGTCGACAGCGATGAAATCACCGTAGCTTCGACTCAGATTTTTGACCTCTAGCAAAATATCTCGCCTTATTGCCGCTCTGAAATGCGGAAAGTTAAGAAAATGGGGGAAAATTTCAAGCCCTGTTAGACACTTTGTTTGGCATAGTCAGCTAGTGTCCCGATCGGGACACCAGAAGAGGACCAACAAATGACACTGAAAATTAGCAGCCCGGCAGGCGAGCTGGAAGCAAGCTATCACAATCCGACACAGGCCCAAAACGCGGCTCTATTGTGTCACCCACACCCGAGTTACGGCGGCAACATGCACGACGGTGTGCTAGCTGTGACAGCAGCGGCATTGGAAAGCGCTAAGCCCGCAGGCAGCTGGGCCCATCTGCGTTTTAACTTTCGCGGCGTAGGCGGTAGCTCGGGAACTTTTGACGATGGCAATGGCGAACAAGACGATTTGGTTACCGCCTGGGAATGGTTACGGGCCCAAAACGAATGGCAATCGCTCACCCTCATCGGCTACTCCTTTGGCTCAGCAATGGCGTGGTCGGCGCGCCTGCGCTGCACAGGGCTTTCGCGGCTGGTGCTTATAGCGCCGCCCACCGCGGCTATGCCTTTCTCTAGTGATGAGAGCGATGCGCAATCCCCTCTTGCAACACACATTGTCGTTGGAGATCGCGATGACTACTGCGACCTTGCAGCTCTACCCGCCAACAGCAGTTCGCAAGTGCTACCGGGTGCAGATCACTTCTTCAGCGCGAGTGTCGATCTGCTATCGAGTGCGATTGGTAACACGCTCTCGCCTGTTACCTAGGAATACCTAGGAAGCCCTGAGAAAAATTAGGAAACCCAGGGAACCGGCAGGTCAACACCGGAGAGCCACTCGTGCGCCCAATAGAGCCCGGCATACACCAGGCTGCCAACCAGAAGTGGCGCAACTAACTCTCTAGCCACAAAATTGGTGCGCCCGCCCAGGATCGCAGCAAAAGGGACAAGCGATGTCTGCGCCATGAAACTGGTCCAGTCATTACCCAGTTGGCTTACTTTCTTGCGGTCTAACACCACAGCACCCACCACTGCCAGCACAAGAAAACTAAGAAAGAACATCACCGAGGTCACATCGCCATTGGCAAGCACATGCGCAAACGCCCATATGCCTATGCCCCACAGCAGTGGATGGCGCGTTATTCGCAACATACCCTGCGGCCCTTCCTTTGCTTTGTCGCCCATACCGACACTCGACGGGTTTGGCGCCATGAACGAACCCACAACAAATACCGCGGCAAACCACATGATTGCCGTTGCGATCGATGCCTGTAAGGGGTCGGGATACCACCAGTAGACCGACCGATCAGCCTCGCCGTAGGCCAAAACCATAAGCACCAGCAGCACCGCTGACACCAGACTGTAGACACCCAGGAACCCACCTTCGCCTAGCCGCTGAACCAACGGGCCGCGCACTTCCGGCAGACTCATTAAGAAATGACTGCCAACAAAGGTAAGGCCAAGTAGCGCAACAGTTAGCATGACCAGCTCCTTTTAGTTACTACCATAGTCACGCCCTCCACCTCTTGGGGCTTCAGCGCTACGATGAAACGCGCGGCCTGGCGCACTGTGCTCGCGTCGATGCATCATGAGATCAAGCCCAATCTTCACTAACACCAGAACAACAACTAGATACACAGGTGATCCCAACTCGGTGACAGCCAGCCCTCCCAAAATCATGGTGATCTGCAACACCATAAGTCGCCGATAGGGTGCTGTCATTAGCGATCCTTCCGTGTCTTGCAGGTATTCCTGCTGACCAATCCAGTTAAGCAGAAAAGAAACCACATGGCTTACCGTTAGAGCGACAAAGGCCCACCACCAGAGCGTGCCGCCGCTGCCAAAGATAGAACTCGCTGCATGGCTGAACATGCTCAACGGGTTGTCCGTGTTGAACGCCGACTGCGCCTCTCCTGTTAGCCCACCAGGAATGTCCCCGGCAAAAAGTTCATTAATAAATATGGCGTGGCCACCGCAAAACGCCCCAAAGTGCACAAGAAAAAACAGGATATTGGGTATCGCCCTGAATCCAGACAGGTAACCCATCTTCAGCAGCATGATGCCGCCAAGGATCAGGTTTTCGCCCCAGTACAGCGTAATAATGGAGCGCACATCCCAGTCCCATAGCACCACCCCGACAATTGGCAGCAGGTTGCCAAAAAGCAGAGCAATAGTTGAGGTAAATTGTGCAGGCATAGGGGCTATTTCGGTAACGGCAGGCCCTATAAGACCACAGACAGCAGCCAACAAAAACACGCAGGGGTAAACAGAACCATGAGCACAGACTTTCCAGGGGCGCAGCGCATTAAAACCAATGGCGTGGAGCTGTCGGTACATGTCGCAGGAGAGCCGGGCAAACCCATAGTGCTCTGCCACGGCTGGCCCGAGCTTGCCTACTCCTGGCGCCATCAGATCGAACCTCTGGTTGCTGCGGGCTATCACGTTATAGCACCCAACCAGCGCGGCTATGCCGACTCAAGTCAGCCCACGGACGTTACCGACTACGACATGACCGCACTCACAGACGATCTATGCGGTTTGCTTGATCATTTTGGTTACGATCAGGCTTTGTTTGCCGGCCACGACTGGGGCGCCATAGTGACCTGGGGCCTGACTCAGCTGCATCCCGAAAGAATGACCGGTCTTATCAATCTGAGCGTGCCCTATTTGCAACGCGGTCCCAAGCCCTGGGTTGAGTTTTGGCATGAAATGCTCGGCGACGATTTTTACATTGTGCACTTCAACCGCCAGCCCAACGTGGCTGCCAGAGTTTTTGAAGACAACACCGAGCGATTTCTGCGCAACATGTATCGCACGGATCAGTGGCTCGATCCTGCACACACAACATTCGATGGCATGACCATGGTGCAAAGAGCAACCCATGACGCACCTGCCGGAAAACTCTGCATGACGGAAGCGGAGCTTAAAGTGTTTGTGGATGGCTTCACTACCAGCGGATTTGAGTACCCCATCTGCTGGTACCGCAACTTTGACCGGAACTGGGCATTGTTAGGCAAAGTAGATGAATCAATCCGCGAGAAAGTACAGATGCCCGTACTAATGATTCACGGCGCGCACGACATGGTGCCAGCCAACCCGCAATTGGCCGACGTGGTTACAGATCTTGAATTGCACACCCTCGATTGCGGGCACTGGATCATGCAGGAACGCCCGGAAGAAACGAACCGACTAATGCTCGACTGGCTTGCTCGGCGCTAGCGGCAATTACAAACTAACAAGCGCGCCGATTAAACCGCCCAGAACCAGTATGGCGTTGGCAATCACACTACCCATCATGCCTGGGCCGCGTTTCTCAGCGTCTTCTGTGTAGGTCTTAAAGTAATAGGCCCGTGCCCCGATAAACACCACGCCAAGCAATGCAGCCCCAATGGGGCTAACGTATTTCCCAAAGGCATACATACCGGGGATAAACATCAATAGCTGTTCGCCGGTATTGGCAGCGGCACGAAAGTACCGTTCAAACTCTGCGTTACCCGTGGTCGCCGGCGCCGGAACGTCGAGACGCCCCCGCGCTTGCCCTACCTGTAGCGAAAAAACGAAGTACTCAATTAGCGCCAACATGACTACAGCCGTTACCAAACCCATATCATTCCCCTGTCCAAAAAATTACTTACCCGCTTGAGCCACAGCTCTGTAGCTAGCCAATCATAAAGCGCCCAGTGGCTTCAACCACCACGGCTTGCGTATCGGTGCGAATAGCCTGCCCATGCAGCTCAGCCAAACGCCCGCGGCGCTTTACCAATCGGCCTTCGAGGCGCACCCGCGTACCCACCGGCAGTTTATCGCGATAGCGCACTTCAGCGCGGGCTGTAAAGCAGCGTTCGCCACGTAAGTACAACCAGTTGGCCATCACATCGTCGAGCAGCGAAAACAAAAGCCCGCCATGCACCACATTGTCGTAGCCCATGTGTTTGGCCTCGGGCATAAACTCGCCGCGACAAACATCGTCGTCGAGCCGAAACGACACCTGCAACCCATAGGGGTTGCCGGGCCCACACACAAAGCACTGGTTGGCATTTGAACTCAGATCGGTGAGGTTTTGGCTGCTTTGCGCATCGGTTTGATCAGTCATGGTGTTATTGTAGCGCTACCTGTCTAGCGGATTCTTCCCTCTTGATTTCGATTGCAACCATTGCAAAAGCCCTTGCGTCCCATACCCAGCAAACTACACAACCCACAGCCGACACGCGACAAGCCGCCGTCGCCATCATCCTTTGTGCACCAGACCAGCACAGCACCGACATTCAGCTCGGATTTATTCAACGTTCAGCGCGCGAGGGCGACCCCTGGTCGGCACAGATGGCCTTTCCTGGCGGGCATTTAGACCCCGAAGATCAAAATCTGAAAGCAGCCGCCATGCGCGAGACTCGTGAAGAAATCGCCGTTGATCTGGATGCCGCCGACTATCTGGGCGTGGTCGACCAGCAGTTTGCGGCGCCGCGCGGACCACGACTAAACATGATCATCGAACCCCATGTGTTTGCACTGCCGGCAGTACCCGACTCAACGCCCAACTACGAAGTTGCTGAGGTGGTATGGGCACCGCTCGCCGAGCTGATGTCAAACCGCTGGCACGACACCGAAACAAAACCCTTAGAAAACACGCCAACCGTTTTCAACGGCTACCGGTTACCTCGCGGACACTTCGTCTGGGGACTCACGTACCGCATGCTGAAGTCTTTCTTTGAAATCATCGACAGCGACTGGCAACCGCCTTCTGAGCTATAGATCGAGCTATAGACGGAGCGATACAGCAAATGCTCAAGAGGCCGCAAGCGTACCTTTTTGCAGCTGATAATCTGCAATAGCAAGACCTGCGGCCACACTGCTAAACGGATCGTGATCACGAACCTTATCGCCAAATCGGTCTGTCAGAATCTTGCGCACCGCCGGAATCAAACTCGAACCTCCCGTACCCAACACAATTTGAATGTCGTCTGCGCGCAGACTCGCTTTAGACAGCGTATCGTCTACGGCCTGCTCAACCTTACCAAGCGCGTCTGCAATCAGAGATTCAAATTCTGCCCGCGACATCTGCACTTCGATATCAAGCTCGGGTATGTCGAGCGTCGCCCGCTCGTTGTATGAAAGCTCTGCCTTAAAGTCTTTTAGAATCTGAAACACGGTGTAGCTCAGATTTTGCTTTATCAGCTCACGCAGACGCCGAAACTTGATTCGAACCTCACCCTGCGCGGTATCAAGACATTCCATGACCGGCGTGGTAAATCGATTTTGATTCAGTGAATAACTTACCGCCCAGTTAATAATCAGATCTTCGTAATCTTCAAACGGAAACTTGGTGTCAATTTCGCGATCAAAACCGCGGCGCAAATAGCGCTCACCTTTGCCTAGCAGTGGGAACAGCAGTTCGCGAAACAATTGCTGATCAAGATGATCTCCGCCCAGTGGAATACCGTGGGTTGTGACCACCTCGAAGCCATCGCGGGTTCGTTTGAGTACGCAGAAGTCGAGCGTGCCGCCGCCAAAATCGAGCGTTAAAAGGTGTTCAAAGTCTGCGTTGGGATGCTGGTGCAAATAGCTCACCGCGGCGGCAGTTGGCTCCGGGTAAAACGCCTGGCTTTCAAATCCTGCGTACTTGTAGGCTTCCTGCAGGCGAGTGAGGGCAAGCTTATTCTTGTGTGAATCCCGTCCTTCAAAGTTCACTGGATGACCAATGGTTGCGCGACTGGCCTCACTCATCCCGGGCAAGGTCTTAATTCCCTGGTTGATATGTACAAGGATGGGTGTGACTAGCGCGACCAAACGAAAAGGATGATCAAACACCATTAGCCGTATTACATTCGGATCACCCAGCAACCGCTTGGTGCCGCGAAACAGCCGCCCCTGAAGACCCGCATCTGTGGTCGCTTGCCCGTAAATTTTACTGGTCAACGTTTCTGGTGGCGCTGAGCTGCCAGGTGCACCACCTACCAGCACGCTGCTCTCACCAATCACTTCCGGAATCAGTTCAACCGTTCGGCCTGTGTTGTCCTTGACGTACCTGTCGATCGCCGCCTGACCGGTCAAGCGCTGCAGATCTCGATCGAGATACAGCGCTGATGGCATGATGTCGGTCCCGGCATCAAGCGTGGCAAAGCGCAGCGTGTCTCCGTCAAACACTGCAGCGGCAGAGTTACTGGTGCCAAAGTCGACCCCAATGCCGACTATTTTGGCCTCTGGGTTTGTCCTGCTTACAGATGAAGAGTTTACAGATGAAGTCACTAAGCGCCTTGTTGCCAAGCTTAGGGGGCCGCCGAGTTTAGGCATCCGCCGCACAGTTATCCAGCCCGCAAACCCCGCGGCCAGCCGCTACAATCAATCCTATGAGCAAGCCCCCCAGCGACAAAGTCGTAGATTTATCAACTCCGGCAAAGCGTAAGAAGGCACGCAGCAGCACCGTCAAATCCAGAGCGAAGGGTGTGACCCTGTGCAAACGCGGATTCCATAAATGGGCGGACGAGGCCAGAAAACAATTTGACGTAAAACAGGGCAAACTCGTGTCTATTCAGCGCTGTACGCGTTGCGGGGCCGAAAAAACCCGGGTCAGCTAGTCATAAAGTGTCAGGAAACACGCCTTTAGGACCCCTCCCAGCGCCCTCTAGACCCCCGTTTTACGTCCATCGGCCAACCTCCGGCGGCCCCCTTCAAGGTCCAACAAACGCCTATTTGTTAGGCTCTTTACTGAACGGGGGCATAGTTCTCAGCACGATGACTGGTAGACTCCGCCTACCTCCACCGTATTTGGTGACTGAACTCGATTATGGCAGCTCCCCTTCCCTCGAACCGCGGACGAACAGCGCGGATAGTTCGCACCCAGGCCTTGGCTCTGGTCGCGAGCCTTGTCTTGTTGGCCGGCTGCCAGAGCGCTGGCGTGCCCCCCTACGATGTGCTGGCGCAAGAGGTTGTAGACGGCAAAACCGTTGAGGCCAGCCGTTTGCGGAAAGCGTTTATAGAACGCGCAGACGCATCCGCCGAACTTACAAAAATCATCGAGCTCGAGCGCCAGGCATTGGCGCTCATGGTCGATCAGCCGCTGCGGCTCGGCGCTATTGGCAACGCCATACTCGAAAGCAACTACGCAAGCCTTACGGGGCATCTGGCCCTGCAACGTTTCTACACGCATCTCGAATCTGCGGAATCGGCCGCCGTTCATGAAGAATGGCTGTTAAAACTACAGGCACTGATTGAGGAAAACGCTGGCAGCATCGCTGAACCCTACAGCGTTTATTCAGCGGCTGAGGCCGAGGCCTACTTGCTGAGTCGCGATCTGGAACTCATAGGGTCGATGTACCACACTCGCGAGACCCACCCCTTTGTGCTGTTGGCAAGCGCGCGTCCGTTGGTCATGGCAGAGAACGACAACGGTGCGCAAGGTCAACCCAAGGCAGCGCCTGCACCACAAGCGCAACCCGTGCGATTGCAAAGCCTGTACTTCGATTTATCAGACGCCTACCGCGCCGCCAAGACAGAACTAGAAAAAGAGGAAACCGAGCGCGAGTTCGCGCCTATTGATCTCATTACCTATCTTGGTTCTCAGGGCGACACCGCTGCACAAGCCTTCATTGGCACCTATATGGCCTCTGAACAGCGTACTGACGATGCCATTGAGTGGCTAAAAGCCGCCAGCCAACGCGGCAACCTAATCGCCAATCTCATGCTGGCCCGGGCTTACTGGAGCAAAGCGCAAGCGAGCGAAGAATCACAGCGTGTCGAGTACCGCGATAAGATGCTCGACAACTACACCCATGCGATTGCGTTGGGATCCGATGAGGCCATGTTTGCGCTGGGCTCTATTTACCTTAGGGGTGAGTTTGGCGACGACAACAAAACCTCGGGCGTTGCGCTACTAGAGCAGGCCGCAGAGATCGACAATGAAAGCTCGGCACTGCTGCTTGCGCACATGCACTATCGCGGTGAACTCGTCGAAAAAAATCTCGATACGGCGGAAGGCTACTTCCATAAGGCAGCAGATATTGGCGGTCGGGGCTCGCGCATGCAGTACGCCCGCTTTCTGTTCGACCCCAACAACGAACGCGTCTTCACCGACGATGCCTACACCTGGCTCGAGGAGCTTGCTAAAAACGACGATCCAGAAGCGATGCTAATGCTGGGTAACCTACACGCCAAGGGCATTAGCGTAGAACAGAATTTTCGTCGAGCTATTAGCTGGTTTAAGTCTGCGGTATCCACAGCAGAAGACGATGCCAACATCGTGAACGAAGTCGCGTGGACTCTGACCGTAACTAACATCGAAAAACTGCGAAACCAAAGCTACGCGTTACGCATAATGGATCGCATGATGCGCGCCGACGAAGAGGCGCGTGGCAATCCAGCGTTCCTCGATACCTGGGCCGCAGCACATGCCGCCAACGGCAAGTTTAACGAAGCCATAGACTTGCAAAAACAAGCGCTGCAGGCAGCCAAGGATCGCGATCAAGAAGGTGATCTCGAAGAGCTCAACGCACATCTGAAGCTGTTTACCGAAAACACGGCGATCATCGACCCGGTGCCCTAGTGCCGGCACAAACCAGCGACTACGCCGAGCTGATACGCACGGAGACTTGCTATATTGATGTGCGCGCCGAGGCTGAGTTTGCTCAGGGTAGTCTGCCGGGTGCGATCAACCTGCCCATCCTTAACGACAGCGAACGCCACCGAGTAGGCGTGTGCCACAAGAGCAACGGCCCAGAAGCCGCCACTGCTCTAGGGCACAAAATTGTCAGCGGCGAGATCAAAGAGTCTCGAATCAGGGCATGGCAACAGCTCGCACTCTCGCACCCCAATTGCGTTGCCATGTGTTGGCGCGGCGGACAACGCTCTCAGATTGCACAGCAGTGGCTCCGCGAGTCAGGCGTTGACCTACCTCGGGTAGATGGCGGCTTCAAAGCGTTGCGGCAGTTTTGTTTGCAACAGATCGAACAGTTTGCCGAGTTGCAAACCCCCTGGATACTCATTGGCGGTCGAACGGGATCGGGTAAAACCGTGGTGCTGAACCAGGTGGAGGGCAGCATCGACCTTGAGGGTCACGCCCACCACCGTGGCTCCGCATTTGGCGGCTACCCAGAGGGCCAGCCCACACCCGTTAACTTCGAAAACGAGTTAGCTCGCACCAGTCTTATCCACAACAGTTCGCAAGTTGTGCTCGAGGATGAAGGTTCAACCATCGGTCGTCTTGGCCTGCCACGATCCTGGCACCGCCGCATGCAGCAATCGCCTCTGGTACAGCTAGAAGTTGAACAGCAGTATCGCGTAGAGCACATTTTTGGCGAATACGTCGGCGCAGAAACCACCAACGAAAACCTTGCAGCACAATATCTCGATGCGCTGAAACGCATCACGCGTCGGCTGGGCGGGGCGCGCTCAAGTGAGCTACAAGCCCAGGTTGCAGACGCATTCGATACGGGCTCGATAGATACGCACTACGCCTGGATTAAGGGGCTTCTCGACTCCTACTACGACCCGATGTACGACTACCAACTCGATAAGAAGACAGAACGTATTGCTTTTCGAGGCAATGCCACAGAAGTTATCGACTATGTACAGTCTATAGCGCGAGTTTAGCGGGCGGCTAGCCCGTATTTACCGCGCGGCTAATCCAACCCTATCACTAGTGATCGTGGCCGTGCGGTCGCGCCGCCAACTCATCGGCTCGCTGGGTGATTTCTGCGCTATCTGGCGCAGTAGATCCTTTGTGGAGCGCAAGTGAGCGCTCGAGCGCGAGCAACAGACGTTCGTAATACACATCGGCAGATGCAGCCCCGCCGTCGAGTGCGATGATTAGCTGCTCTCTAAATTCGTCCCAGCTAAATCGACCAGCGTCTACCAGCGTGTGCACCATGCCAAAAGCACGACCTTGCCAGGGTGCATCGAACAACAGTTCGCCATTCGCCTGCGGTGGCGCTACAGCCTCGGGTAGCTGCGACCAGGGATCGCTCGCCGCTTCCATATCGTTGGTTGGCACACCAGAAGTCACTCAAGCACTATCCAAAAAAGTATCACAGAACAGCCACACCAATCATGGCATCGCGAGATACTAGCTCGGCGCAGCTCGCCTCATCGGCAGGTAACTCACCAGCGGGTGGTCGAGGCAAGACCATGTAGCGAACTTCAGCACTTGAGTCCCACACCTTTATCTCGGTTTGCTCATCAAGCGTGAGGCCAAAGTCGGTGAGCAACGCTCTCGGTTCCCGCACGGCTCGCGCCCGATACTCGGGTTCTTTGTACCACTTGGGTGGTAAACCCAGCACCGCCCACGGGTAACAGGAGCACAGCGTGCACACCACCAGGTTATGAACGCTTGCTGTGTTTTCTACAACCACCAGCTTCTCTACCTGCGCACCATCAAACCCAAAGCTTGAGATGGCGTCGGTGCCATCTTTGAGCAAGTGGCTCTTAAACTCCGGATCACACCAGGCGCGCGCCACTACGCGAGCACCATTCATTGGCCCAACACGTTCGTTGTAACGAGCGATCACATCATCAACCTGCGCCGAGTTTAGCCAGCCCCGTTCAACAAGCAGCGACTCAAGGGCTTCCGCGCGCAGCGCCACTGGGTCATGCGGTTCATGAGAAGAAGACATTTAGCTCACTCCCTGATCAGATTCGGCAAGTTCAAGATATGGCTCAAACAAATCAAGATGCACAACCACACCCGGCTCAGCATCAGCGCCATAAAGGACTTCTGCCGGAAAAGCCACGCCGTATAGATGCGCTGGCGTTTCTAGTCCGAGATGAGCGTTGGTATCCGGCAGAACCCAGCCACGATGCCAGGCGACGACCTCGCCAACAGCACCCAACGCATAAGCGGGCAATCTCGTATGGCGAAA
>CAZFIA010000130.1:0-11701 GCA_964519335.1 uncultured Pseudomonadales bacterium | reverse complement strand
TGCCGGTCGCGACGGCGGCTGCCCTCGGCTATGCCCTACAAGGCCCGGTATCCAGCAGCCAGGTGGGCTATATCTACCTGCCGGCCGCCGCTGCGCTGGTAGTCGCATCGGTCATCCTGGCCCCCATTGGAGTGCGTTTTGCCCACAAAACCGATGCGGCTCGACTAAAGAAATGGTTTGGGGTGCTGTTGATCCTGGTCGCGAGCCGAATGCTCTACAGCTCGCAGCTATGAGCCTAGGGCGTCAAAAGAGGTTAGCTTTCGAGTGTGCGTATCTGGATTGCATCGGCATCCCCTTCAGCCAGTACATCTGAGATCACTACTACTTTGGAGTAGCTGGCCAGGCGCTCCCGATCACGCAGCACCTTGAACGCGGTCTGTATGGTTTTTTCAGGATCTTTACTAAATGGTGTTCGATGAGCGTACACCGCGCGATTTAGAGCCAGTCGACGTCGAGTCTGACTCTGGTTGGTAAACGCATAGATCGGCACGTTTGAAGGCCGACAATTGGTGATCTGGTCAGCAGTGATGCCGCGCCGCGTGATCACCACGAGGCCAGCAGCGCCTATCGCCTCGGCTAACGCGACTGCATGAATAGCAATGTGTTGCTTGTCAGATGTGGCGATTAGTTCTTTCTCGTAACCAAGACCCGGAAAACGCTCAGAGCTTTGGGCTATGGCATCCAGCTGTTTGACACAGCGCTCGGGATAATTACCGACGCTGGTTTCTCCCGAAAGCATGATTCCGTCAACGCCTTCGTAAATGGCGTTGGCCACATCAGTAACTTCAGCCCGGGTGGGTATCGGATTTTCAATCATTGACTCCAGCAAGTGGGTCGCGACAATGCAGCGTTTCCCCGCCATGGCGCAAGCGCGCACGATTTGTCGCTGAACGTTAGGCAGTTCAGCAATGTCCGTTTCGATACCCAGATCTCCGCGGGCCACCATTACGCCGTCGGCGGCCTCAATAATGTCATCGACGTTAGAGACCCCTTCCTGATCTTCAATTTTCGCGATGATCTTTATAGCGTTTGCCTTGCGTCCCAAAAGTTTGCGCAAACCAGTGATGTCTTCTGCGCTACGTACAAAAGAGAGCGCCACAAAATCAATGTCGTTTTCCGCGCCAAATGCTATGTCTTTTTGGTCTTTCTCGGTAATAGCTGGAAGGTTGACGTGTAATCCCGGCAGATTCACATGTCGCCTACTGCCTAGCGCGCCTCCGTCCAGCACTTCGCAATCCAGGGAATCCAGGCCTTTATCAACAACTCGCAGATTCATCAGCCCATTGTCTATAGTGATTCGATCGCCTTCGCCCACCGTCGTCACCAGATCTGGGTAATTGACATACACAAGGGCGCGGTTGGATTCACTCGCGGGTGCTACCGACAGCCGAACGGAACCCCCCTTCTTAAGTTGCAACGGCGATTTTCGATTGCCGGTACGAATTTCTGGGCCCTGAGTGTCTAGCAGCACAGGTACCGGGTAACGCACCTTGCGATTTAGCGTCTTAATCCAGCCAATGATCTCTTTCGCACTCTTGTGGTCAGCGTGCGACATGTTAAGCCGCACTATGTTCATGCCAGCGGCATAAAGCGCAGACAGCTTTTCGAAGCTCGCCGTCGCCGGGCCGATCGTGCAGATAACCTTGGTTCGTCTGATGCTCATGACTGTCCTTTTAGCTACCGCGGCAATATCTACTAAATATGTGACAATTGCATTTAACGGCGTTCCCAAAATTCCTGCAGCACCCCGCTGAGCGCTTCAGCGTGCACAGTTTCGGGTTGCCAATGACTGGGTTGCAGGGCCTGAAATGCGGCGTCCTGAAAGCGTGCATCTACCAGGCATACCACACCTCTATCGGTCTCTTTACGCACCACACGCCCCGCGGCCTGAACCACACGCACCATTGCGGGTTGACGGTAGGCCACAATCTGGCCCATGTTGTTTTCTTGCTGGGTATTGTTTTCCTGATGCGTATTGTAGTACTCAACCATCGCCTCGCGCTCGTTAGTCGGCGGCGGCAAGGCAACGCTAACCACGATCATGCCAAGCAGCGCATCATCTGCGAAATCGAGCGACTCGGTGAACACTCCGCCAAGCACCACAATCCCAAGTGTGGGCTCACTGGCCTCGCGAAAATGCTCAACAAAGGCAGCGCGCTGGCTTGGATCGCTACCCCGTTCCTGAACTCTCGTGTTTTGCTGCGGGTAGTGTTCGGAAAAGAAATCGACAAACTGCTCGAGGTATGCGAACGACGGGAAGGCGACGAAGTAGTTGCCCTCGCGGGCACTGATCACCGTGTTAACCAGGGCGGCCAGTTTTGGTAGCGATGCCTCGCGGGACCGAAACCAGGTGGGCACATCCGGGACCACATACAAGCCCAGCTGATTTTCGATTTCAGCAGGGGCGACACGAGCCACTTCAGCATCAAGATCGCCGTGCAAACTGCGGTATAGCGGCAGAGGCGACAAGGTGCCAGAAAACTGAGCGTTGCACCCATGGGCTTCAAGGGTGGCCGCGATATGTGCTGAAGGATCGAGGCACTTTAGCTTCAGCGTATTGCTCGATTTGTCGAAGAACGCGCCGGCATTGGTATTGAGATCCAGCCACTCCTGAGCTCGTTGCCAGCGAAGTGTGCTAAACAACAGGGCGGTCACCGTCTCTGATGTAAAGCCGTCATCACCCATCTCGGTAACTGCAGCCACAAATTCAGCGACCCGCTCTGTGAACGCTTTGGGAGGTTTGATGCGCACGTCATGCCACTGCTTAGAGACCGATTCGGGCAATATCGCGCGGCTCGCTCGTTTGAAACTGCGTCCGAGAGTTTGAGCACACTTTCTAATTGCTTCAGGCGCATCAGAGTCTTTTGCGGTAACCGCGCGAATTTCACGATACGCAAGACTCACACTCAGCATGTCCCTTACCCGCGCATCAAGCTGGTGTGCTTCGTCGATCAGCACCGTTGCATCGGGCACTGCTGCAAAACGCTGCAGGCGGACAATCGGGTCAAACAGATAGTTGTAATCCATGATCACCAGATCACACCAGCGGCTGAGATCGAGGCTGAGTTCAAATGGGCAGACTGTGTGGCTGAGGGCGAGCCCCATTACATCCGCTGGGGTGTTGTGGGCCTTTGCCAGCCCATCCTCAAGTGCTGCTGGAAGCCTGTCGTAGTAACCACGAGCAAACTCGCAGCCTTCTGGATCGCAGGGCATCCCCGGCACAAGACAGGCTTTTTCTTTTGCAATAATAGTGACGCCGCGAGCGGAACTTGATTGTAAGAGCTCGGCCGCTTGTTGCGCGGCATCCTGCCCCGTAGTTCTGGACGTTAGAAAGAAGATGCTCTCCAGTTCGGTATCACCAAGGGCCTTGTAGGCTGGGTACAGCGTCGCTAAAGACTTGCCTGTTCCGGTTGGCGCTTCAAGCAGCAAGTTGGTGCGGTTTTTGAGGGCGGTATAGACCTTGCCTGCCATCGCGCGCTGATTAGGCCGAAATTTCTCATAAGGGAACGGCAATTCTCGTAGCCTTCGATTGCGTTCCCTGCGATAGCTATAGAGGTCTCTCTGGCGTTTGCACCAAACTTCGATAGTGGTTTGCAAGAATTTAATGAGCTCGCTACTTGAGCAGCGCTCGCCGATGCGCCGGCTAACCTTGTCTTCGTCGGGGTGGCAGTAACACAGGTCGAGTTGCCAGCTGTCTTGTTCTGGATGTTCCAGAGCAAGCATCGCACCATAAAGATGTAGCTGCGCTCGATGTACGTCACCAATGTGGGCATGCATGGCATCTATATCGGCCCGGGTAGTCTTGTACTCCTCAACCAGCCCAGCAACAACATCGCAGCCGTCGATGCGACCACTTAGGCGCCAGGCCTCTTCTTCGACAAAGAAATCGAAGGCAACCGCTCGCTCGCGAATATAGGGCTCTGGTAGTTTGGCTTGCACGCGTTTTTGCGTGGCAATCCCCTCGGCACCTGTTGTGCCGCGCTCAAAACGCACATGAATGTCTCCCGACCTATGCACTTCTTCAGCAAGCGTCTTAACGGCAAGCGCCTTTGGAGCTTTCAACGAATGGTCTGCTTTTTTATGGCGACATACCTGTACTTAAGCACCCGGCAAGGAATACCTAGCTCGCACAGTTTGGCTAGCCATACTCGTTGGTTGGGCTGCAGCTGATCACTCGGACCCTTGACCTCAACCAATTCAAATTGCTGCGGTCCATAGGCCACAAACAGGTCCGGCATGCCGCTTCTCACCTGCCCCAGGTCATCCAGCATGTAATCGAACAGTCCCTGCAATTGCTGTGCAGAAAAGCACTGCTTTGCCGCTCGTATTATCTCGCAGGCGTTATGAGTAATCAGACCCCAGTGGACCAATCGGGTCATCTTGCCCACTTTGGTTGCCAGGCTACGCTCGATGTGTGACCAAAGCAGGGTTTCCTCGCCGCACTCCCTAAGACGAGCATCTATGAGTGCGGCGCGCCTCTGCCGAAAGTCAGGCCAGTACAAGTCACGCGGGCCACTTTGAAACGGGTGCGTGAACATACCGGCTTCCGGGGCGAAAACGATGTCCCAAAAGGCAAGCCCAAGCAGACTCTGCAATAAGGCGTTCTCGGTATGCCAGGCCTGACCGCCGTTGTGGGTAAGGGCCAAAGCGGTGCGTAACTCCACGTTGGTTATTTGCTTGTCGCGGGTATCCCACTGTGTTTCTTGCCAGGGCAGTCGAACGTTCACACCCTTCTTTGGGCGGGGCGCTTGAAAACGCTGAGCAAACAGCGACTCTTCTGCCGACCAGGGCGTGTTCTTAATCTCACCAAGCAACTGCTCGCTTGCGCCGGTGTCGCCCGCTTTGGAAAAAAGCCGTGCGCGGCGTTCACGCGCCGGATGCGCCGTAGAACGCTCATAACAGGCATGGGCGTTGTGGGGCTCATGCCAGCGTTCAAAATCTCGCCCCCAGGCATTCAACAGTTTGTTGCGACGCCTTAAAAGGCTGCGGTTTTCCAGGTGTCGAGACGCAATAGCCGCGTGTTCAAATAACCAGCTCAACGCAGAGGCACGTCGTTGCGGCGAGAGCCTTTGCAGTGCGGCCAGCTGCAGGTATTGATCAAGCTCAGCCGGATCGGCAAACGCCCGCGCAGAATCGCCAAGCTCATAAGTTTCGAATTGGCTGATACCTAGATCCCGCATCACAAACTCGGTGAGGTCTCGATGCAAATCGCCAAAGTAGGCAAGCCGCACGCGTTCAAGGATTTTCTGCGGATCTACTGTGATCCAGTGCAGGCTTCTCGCGCAGCGTCGGCGAACGTTTTCGTCGGTGTAAGCGCATTGAATGCGTGCCAGTAGATCTGGCTTGCGATCCTTTTTTTCAACAAGTTCAGCAAACAGCGATTTCAGCTCGGCTACTTTCAGGCGCTGGAGTAGGTGTGCAGCCGACACTTTCGCATCGCGCTCGATTAGACCCGCAGTCTCAAGTTCGGAGATCGCACTCGCCCGGTCTTCTACTTCGGTGTAATTCAGTGAATCTTCGCGTATGACGTCTGTCGTGCGCATCATTAACCGGGCCATGAGTCGGCACGCGTTCTGGCTCAATAGTGCTAACGCGCCCACAGGGTGTTCGGCCGATCCGAGCAAATCGGCGCTGTGTGCGCGCACCTGTGCCACAACCGTTAGAAGATTGTCGGCGTAATAGTCTGGCGGAGGCGCGGTATTGGGATGGAGCCGGGGCAAAAAGGGCCAGAACGCTCAAAATGAGCGATTACGATACACTGGCGAGCCAAACAGGGACAACGCATGCAGCAGGCAGGCATAGGTGACTAGCGACGAATCTCTTCAGGCGGGAACAACCCCGTTCTGCTACGCAACCATAGTGGTGGACAAAGCCCTGGATTCGCTGTTGTCGTCTGGCGCAGATGCACGACTTAAAGACGAGCATCCCTGGTTTGTGGCCGAACGAGATGTCCACCGCGCCCAGCTGGCCGGTTTAAAGGTGCCAATGTTGCTGGCAAAGCAAGGTCAGGACGTCCACAACTGTGCGTTCAGCCACTGGGCGTTTATTAAGTCGGTTGAGGTTCTTGAGCTATCGGGGAAGCGTTATATGACGGAGGTCGAGCTGGGCCAGTTAACTGAAGTGTCGCCGTTGTTTACCGAGCTTGATTCGGTTCAGCTTAAGCCCTCGGATGAGCAGCTATTGCGAGAGGAAGTAGAGTCGGTTCGTACGCAGCGTGTGGCGCTTCAGGAGCAGTATCTCCGCCCCTATGCAATCTGCGAATCTCCGGGGTTTATTCCCCGCCTGACGCCCTGGCTTTACCAGCGGCTAGAGGATTAGCGGGCGGACGGTTGCCAGCACGCTCGTCGGGGTCGCCATTTTGAATGCGCAGCCAGACTTCTTTTCTATGTACAGCGGCTCGTCTCGGCGCTTCTATACCTAGATGCACCTGACTGCCGCGAATTTTCAGCACTTTGAGTTCGATCTCATCATCAATCATGATCGACTCGCCGGCTCGTCTCGTGAGGACCAGCATCCGGTCACCCTCTCTTAATCAACGAAGCTATTAAACCTGCATTGCCGTCGGCGTTCTGTGACCCCGCCAGTGTTATAGAATTGTTATGACGCCCCTCAAGGCCTCTGGATTGGCGGGGTTTCAGCGAGCTGTGATCCAGATCACGCTCTCACCTCTTCGATCTCTTCTGCTAGTATCCCGCGATTCGCGCTTGAATCCAGGGAACGCATTCTGTCGCAAGAACTCACCACAAGCCCACAACCAACCATTTTGGTTGTAGACGACGACCCGGCTCACGCCCGCAGCGTGCAAGAGCTTCTGGCGGCCTATCGGCTGGAGGTCAAGATCTTGCACCAGAGCACAGCCACTATTGATGAGCTCAACAGGGGTCAATACGACCTGTTGCTGCTAGACCTCGATATGCCAGACATGCCTGGCATTGAGGTCATGCAGAGTATGCGCGCCAACAACCTGCACACTCGCACAATCATTCTATCTGGCGAATCATCGCTTGATAACGTGACACCTATACTGCGTCTGGGCGCCTATGATTTCATTCGCAAACCCTTTGAGCCCGAATCGCTTATCGCCTGCATCAATCGGGCGCTGGCTCAGAGCCGCCTGGAACGCGAAAACGCGGAGATTTCCGCGCGGGCTGATGCATCGAACCGCTTACACCGATTTCTGATCGAAGCGTCCCCCGATCTAATCTACGTGCTCGACGAAGAAGGCCAGTTTCGGCTCGCCAACAATCAGTTGCGCGATCTCTTCGATTACGACGCGGCAACGCTTAAGGGCCAGCCCTGGCAGAACCTGTTCACTTCTGAATTGCCAGACAATATCGCAAACCATTTTAATGAACGCCGCACCGGCGAGCGCGCGACGCACCAGCTTGAGTTCGACTACGTAGATAGTCAGGGTGCTGCCCATATTCTCGAGCTGTCAGCCATAGGACTGTACGAGGACGCAAACGCAACAACCGAGAGCTTCGCCGGCACCTATGGCATCTTGCGCGATGTCACCAAGGGCCGCAGGACCGCGCGGCAACTTGCCGAAAGCCAACGCAAGTTTCAGGGGTTGTTTATGCATAGCCCCGACGCGGCTTTTATCTCTACGCTCGATGAGGGGCAGATTCTTGAAAGCAACGAGAACTTTCGGCGTATAGCCATGGCCATCGAGGCGGAGTTGCCCGAGTACAAGCGCGACGCTCCTACCGATCAAAACCTATGGCCCACGAAAGAACAACGGGCCACGTTTATCGCAGCCTTGCGCGCCGATGGCGAGCAGCAACTGGTAGATATCGAGCATTCACTTATGGGGGAGATGCGCTACTTCCATATCTCGGGTCGACTGATCGATCTCGACGGCGACGAGGCAGTGCTTGCGACCATTCGTGATGTGACAAACGAAAAGCGCGCCCAGCAAGATCGCCTGCGATTGGAAGGTCAACTGCAGCAAGCCTCCAAAATGGAAGCTATCGGCCAGCTGGCGGGTGGCATTGCCCACGACTTCAATAACATTCTCGCCAGCATCATTGGCTATACCGAGCTGGTACAGACTGCTCGCAAGCGACTAACCCCTGATACCATAGAAAAATACCTGGGTGAGGTCGTTGATGCAGGTAAGCGCGCGCGCGAGCTTATCTCGCAGATGCTCACCTTCACCCGCGCCATACGAGGCGACGCCCAGCGCATACGCGTGAGCGATACCATCGACGAGGTCTCGCGAATGTTGCGAGCCGCTATACCCACCACTATCAATATCAAAACAACCTTTGACGCCAAAACGCCAGAGGTATTGATCGATCCAGTACAGCTGCAACAAATAGTGATCAATTTGCTGATCAATGCGCGGGACGCCATCCAGGGTCACGGTGATGTCGAGGTAGAGCTGCTCGAAACCAACATCAAAACGCCACTAACTTGCGCCTCTTGTGAATCGCAGGTTAAAGGCCGCTGGGTGGAACTGGGCGTTACCGACAACGGCGAAGGCATCGAGCAAGAGATGCTGCAAAAGATCTTCGAGATGTATGTCACCACGCGGGAACCCGGCAAGGGCACGGGTATCGGGTTGTGGCTTATTCACACCCTGGTGCACGAATATGGCGGTCACATCCAACTCACAAGCGCGCCCGGCAAGGGGACTCGATTTGGCATACTGCTGCCTGATGCTGATACCGCGGAAAGAGCGTTGGCACCACGGGTTCGAGTATCGGCCATAGGCATCGAAGGCGAAGTTCTTGTCGTTGATGACGACGTTTCGGTGAGCAAGTTTCTCGCCGAGGTGCTGCGAGACGGCGGCTACGCCGTGCGCGTATTTAACGACTCAAGCGCAGCGCTTTCCTATCTGGAAGAAAATATCGATCAGCTCAGCGTACTGGTCACCGATCAGATCATGCCGCAGGTCAGCGGTTTGCAGCTATCGAAGCGCGCCAAAGAGCTGCGTCCGAGCCTGCCCGTGATTCTTATTACGGGTTACACCCAAACCAGCGATCTGATGCAGGTGCAGGAGCTCGGGCTCGAAAGCTGTTTAAAGAAACCCTTCAGAATGGATGACCTGCTGCTCGAACTGCGCAAGCTAACCGAATCTGACGAATCATCGAAAATTTTGCACGACAAAGGCGCCTAACTGGGTTTTCATGCGCTCTTCTAGATTTATTAAAGGACAGCTAATGGCTTCTTTACTTAGAATTTCCTGCCTGATCACAGCGCTCGCGTTGCTGAGCACCCCTGCTCTGAGGGCGCAAGCCGCAGAGGCGGAGACAGAAGGCCCGACCGGACTGGCAGCAGCGCTTGAAACAGCGATGGCAGATGAAGCTCGGCCGGACATAGATAAGGTTAGAGATAAGAACCGTAAACCCGTAGAAACATTAGAGTTCTTTGGCCTAGAAGAAGACATGAGAGTGGTTGAGCTGCTGCCGGGAGGTGGCTGGTATACCCGCCTGCTCGCCCCTGTTCTGCGTGACCGCGGCGAACTCTTCGTAGCCCTGGGCACAAACGGCGTCGAGACGCGGTTACTCGATAATGACGGCTTCGACAAAGTAGAAGTACTGGCGAAAAACACAAAATTTGAGCGTCGGGGTGGACTTGCCCATATCGAGGCGCTGAATCTTGGCGTGAAGCGCGTAGACATGGTGCTAACGTTCCGCAACCTGCACAACTTCGATGAGTCCTCCCGCGAGATTATGAATAAAGCGGTCTTTACCGCCTTAAAGCGCGGCGGACTCTATGGCGTTGTCGATCACACCCGTCGTCACATGCAGAAGAGCGACTCCGAAAATCGCCGCCGCATGGATCCCGTGCTCGCGATCAAAGAGATCGAAGCAGCAGGCTTTGAATTTGTCGACTTTTCGGACCTGCACTACAAGCTTGACGATGAGCTGCGCTACGAGGTGGGACGCCGCTCGGTTACGGGCAACACCGATCGATTTACTCTGCTCTTCAAGAAACCCTAGCAAGAAACCCTAAGGGCGCTTGCCCAGCGCCCTATAGAGCGCGGCAATTAAGCGGCCGGCTCGGGTCTCTTCGGCCATGCCTGTGTCCATTTGGTTCATGGCATAGCCAAAACCGATGCCGGTCTCGGGATCTGCAAAACCGAGCGCGCCCCCGGCTCCCGAGTGCCCAAACGCGGCGGCGCTCGGACCGTATTCGCCGTTGGTGTTAAGGATCAGCCCCCGACCCCGGCGCATGGGTTTGTCCAAAATTAGATCGTCGGTCATACCCACCTCTTCAGTGACAAGCGCTGCAATGCTCGCCGGCTTTAACACTCTCACGCCAGACGCAATACCGCCGTTCGCCGCCGCGTCGTAAATAGTGGCGATACCCTGCCCGCTGGCCTGACCGTTAGCGGCGGCAATCTCAGCGCTGCGCCAGGCAGGCGAGCAGGCATCTTTCCAGGGGCGCACTGAAGGATTTAGTAGAGCTACCGAGAATAATTCGGGGTTTTGTGGTGGAACAGGAGGCGACGGCGCCGCAGGTGGATCAGCGGCATCAGACTGCTTGCGCGCTCGATTGGGACCAATCAGGTCTGCGCAGCGCTCGTGCAATGCCTCCGGCAAGCCCAGATAAAAGTCGGCCATCAGCGGCGTTGCAATTCGTTCAGCTACCCACCGACCCAGGCTATTGCCGGTTGCGCGACGTACGATCTCGCCTATCAGATAACCCCAGTGCAGCGCGTGATAGCCCGCCGCGGATCCAGGGGGCCAGTAAGGCTGCTGTTTCTCAAGCAAACCAATCATCCGGGGCCAGTTGTACATATCTTCAATCGCTACAGGTTCATCCACACCCGGCACACCACTTTGATGCGAGAGCAGTTGGCCGACCGTGAGACCAGACTGCGCGGCCACAAATTCTGGCCAGATACTGCGAACCTCGCTGCTGTAGTCAAAGTGGCCGTCTTCGACAATAGCCGCAACGGCCAGCGAGGCTATGCCTTTAGTCACGGAGTAAACGTTGACCAGCGTATCTTGTTGCCAGGGCCGTTCGCCGTTTTGGTCTTGATAGCCTGCCCAGAGATTTACGAGGTCTTGTCCCTTTGAGCGCACACAAAGGCTCGCCCCAACTTCTATCCCCTCGGTGAAGTTGGCTTCGAAGACGGATTGGACTTCCTCGAAGCCGGTGGCGACATGACCGTGAACTCTGAGGTCTTTGGTAGGTGATTCCATGGAGCAGATCATGACCTAAAAAACGTTCCCGCTGAAACGTTCCCGCTGAAACGTTGACAGTGCCTAAATCGGGTCGTCTGAAACCTGTCTGTACCGGTGGACCTAAATCAGTACCGGTACAAACGGAATAGAGAATGGTGCCCAGGAGAGGACTTGAACCTCCACGCAGTTTCCTGCACCAGGACCTAAACCTGGCGTGTCTACCAATTTCACCACCTGGGCAGTGGCCGCATCTTACTGGTGCCCGGGGCCGGAATCGAACCGGCACGGTATTTCTACCGAGGGATTTTAAGTCCCTTGCGTCTACCAATTTCGCCACCCGGGCGGGGTGCGTTTCGCGGTCGCGCATTGTACGTGAAAATAGGTACGCGAAAAGCCGCAGATATCTCTCCAAAACGTGAACTGGTTCTCTGCAGCCCCTTTCCTCAAAAGTGGTATTTGTTACAATTATCCGCTTCGAATATAAGCCTCACGACATCCGCCATGGAGTACGTTTATCGTGTATGCCGAATTTACTGACGATCAGAGCGCCATCAAAGATGCGG
>CAZFIA010000129.1:0-11720 GCA_964519335.1 uncultured Pseudomonadales bacterium | reverse complement strand
CCGAATGTTAGGTAAATTTTGCTTGTGTGTACTGTTTGGCGCATCAATTCGGGGAGCCGTCGGCAAGCCAAACTTAGACTGAATCAATGGCGCCAAAATTATGGCGTATCTGATGAAGCGTGAAATGCATCACTTTTGCCCCGCAACTCGACTCCCTTAATCCTACGCTGAAGAAAACCCATGGCCTCCATCAAGGAATTGCTCGACACGCTGCCACAACTGGGCAAATTGGAATGGATTGCCACCAGGCCGGGCAGGCAGCAGCAGATGCGCAGTCAAAGTACGGCTGACCTGTCTACAAAGCTGGGTCTGGTAGGAGATCGCTACAACGGGCGCTCGGGTGAACGCCAAGTTACGTTGGTGCAAGCAGAGCACCTACCCGTCATTGCAAGCCTAACCGGACGCACTGAGGTTCCACCCGAATTGCTAAGGCGCAATCTGCTGGTAAGCGGTATTAATCTACTGGCACTGAAAGACAAGTCCTTCCATGTCGGCTCGGTTGAACTCGTCGGCACAGGCCTTTGTCATCCCTGCAGCCGCATGGAAACCCTGCTTGGGCCTGGCGGCTACAACGCCATGCGCGGGCACGGCGGGATAACTGCAAGGGTTGTAAGCGATGGCCAGATAAAACTGGGGGACGTTGTTGCTCGATTTGCCCAGGCGGAATCGCAGGATGACTATCAAGGTATCGCTTGCGCTGATTATGACCACCTCGAACTGGCGTGCATGGAGAGCTATCTAATTGAGGTGCAGCTGCGCGGGGGCTCACTGCGCGGTACGGCGGTAACCACCCGAACTCGAAGCGATGGCGAGTTTCTGCAGTTACGATTAGAAGAAGATGGTTCGATTCGGGAGATCAGAGCTGACGGGATCTTAAAGATTGTTGTGCTGTCGGAACCTCGGCGCTTTGATGAGCGGGTATTTGTGTCCGAAGATCATTTGGCACCCTAGTAATATGAAAACGTACCTATTAGCCAACCTGGTCTATTTCGTTGCACCCTAATCCTTCCTTTACCTGTCCGGTATGCGGTTATGGGACATTAGATTTGCCAGCTTATGATGAACATGGTTGCGCTAGCTTCGAGATTTGCCCCTCTTGTGGTACTGAATTTGGTTACGACGATAGCCTCAAAGAACATTCGCGTCTGCGTGAAGAGTGGAAGCGTCATGGGATGAAGTGGTGGAGCAAATCAACCGCAGCACCGGAACATTGGGATCCTGCAAACCAACTCAAGAAGGCAGGTTACGAATCCTAGAGCGAACATTCACAATATCGTCTACGAGTGTCCAATTTACGTTGGATCCGGCGAGATCGTTGAGCCTCTATCTGTGTTATCAGCAAGCCTGTTACATTGCGACTGACTATCCAACTCAACTAGGTGTTTGCTAACAATGGCTTTTCTAGTGTGTCGGAAGCGATCTGGCGTCGAGTTTAGTTGGAAAGATAGGTTGATTTATTTGGATCAAGAGTTCTACGAGTTGATTTTCTATCTGCCTGCAGGAAAAGAATCCATTTTGAGACGTATATCTCGGCTTTCGTATGGTGAAGAAATGGAAATCGGAAACACGGAACTCCACAAACTTAAAGAGGAACTCATGGTGCTGGCTGACGATGTCAGCAATGATCAAGCAAACAATTTCGGGAAAGTTGTCAACGATTCCTTAGAATCAAATTGTACTCTGATGATTTCAGGAGATATGTACCCGACATTGAGTACGTGCTAGCACGCCAAAGATCAGAGCAATGTGTGGGTACATAGTCCTGGCCAGCACGAGATCAATCACCTCATAGTCAGAGAAGGACCGCCAGTCCGCTTATTCGGCGCTTTGAGACCTCATATTTAATTTAACATAATATATATTATGCGCACTTTGAATACTGGGATCATCGCGGCTTACTTTACCGCCGAAGCCGCTTCCCACGCTCGCTAGTCAGGCTCTCGCTGGTCACCAGCACCTTCACAGGAATGGCATGCCGCGCCAGCTTTCCTTTGCAATGCGCGCGTATGAGTCGTTTAGCTTCAGCCTGATCAAGATCTTCATTCAGACGAACCTTGGCCACCACAACGTTGCCCATCAACGGATGCTCTTCGCCACTCACGGCGCACTCTATAACCTCGGGCAAGGCCTCGATAACGGTTTCAACTTCGGCAGGAAACACTTTTTCACCACCGACATTTATCAGGTCAGAATCTCTACCGAGGATGCGCAGCCATTCACCGTCTTGCTCCACACGATCTCCCGTGCAAAACCAGCCGTCAGCTTCAAGTGCAGTACTTGCCGCATCAGGCTCGACATTGAGATAGCCGAGCATGGTGCCAGAGGCCTTTACCCAAAGAATCTCGTCGATAATTCGAATCTTGAAGTCATCAGATTCAAGCTTTAACCAGCGGCTGTCGCCGGGTTTGGTTTTTGAGCGTGGCGCGCCAAATTCTGAGGTGCCGTATTTCTGCAGTAACTGGGTATTGGGTAGCAGCTCAGACAAACGATCAATAACTGTGGGGTCGGGGGGCTCAGACCCAAAGGTAACGATCTCGAGACTAGTCAGATCCGCCTCTTGGAGCGCCGGAGACACCAGTAAAAGCTTTAAAAATGAAGGAGATACAGGCAACACTTCAGCTTTATTCGACTCTACTGCCTCACATACGTACCGCGGCGAACGATCACGAGGCACAATCAAGGTGCCCCCGGCAAACAGCGTATAGAACAGCGTATCCACGCCTGCTATGTGATCGAAGGCGAGAAAACCAATAGTCGATTTGGCCTTCTTAACGCCTTCCAGATGGCCGCAAAATTGCTGGGCGTTGTGCAGAACGGCCTTGGCCTCCCCCGTGCTGCCCGAGGAAAAAACGACAAAGCCTGGCGCATCCTCTTTGAGCAATCTCGAGATCAAGGGGTGAGTTTTGGCGGGCCTTTTAAGCTTGGAAGCGTCTACATTCAGCCCATCGAGGCTGCCGCCGGGAAGATGCAATACCGCCCCACTCGCCTCAAGTTTTTGGTCGATTTTTGGGTCATCAGGCGCACAAAGTACGGCGATGGCGTTGAGCCTTAAGACGGCGAGAAAACAAGGAATGGCCTCTGCCGAGAACCCACATGACATAAGCACAGGATCGCCCGCGCGAATACCGGCACTCGCCAGCTGTTCTTCTGCACCATTAATCGCAGATAAAAGCTCTGCATAGCTTAAGGAATTCTCCGCCGTAACAAGCGCAACTGACTTATCGGCCTCTGCGTGCGTTCGCAGCCGCGCATCAAGCGTGGCCAAAGGCATTGCTAAAACACCCCGCCCAGATAGACGATTTGGCCGGTAATGAAATCGCTGTCGTCTTGCAGGAAGAAATCGACGGCGTTGGATACGTCCTTCATCTCCCCTACCCGCTTTACGCATTGGCGGTCGATGAGGCGTTCGATCTTGTCGTCAGCAACACCGCGCAACAGATCGGTATAGATTGGCGTGGGCCCAAGCGCGTTGACGGTAATGTTGTAACCACCGAGTTCTTTGGCCAATACCTGGGTGAAATTGACCATTGCTGCTTTTGAGGCGGCGTATATAGATTCGCCCTCAAGGCGTAATGGCGTTGCTACAGTTGCAAAATTCACAATGCGACCAGCTCGCTTGGGAATCATGAGCTTAGCAGCTTCGCGACACATCAAGATGCTACCAAACACGTTGGTAGTAAATACCCGCTCCACCGTTTTCATCGGCGTGAGCACAGCAGCATTCATCGAGGCGATTCCCGCATTGTTTAACAACGCACCCAAAGCACCGTGCTCTTTGCGAATGCTGCGCATCATCTTTCCAACACCGCGCTCATCGGCTACATCTACACAGTAGTGTTGATAGCGTTCGTGGGTAAGGTCTGACTCATCGCGCGAACAACCGATAACAGAATAGCCTGCATCGAGATAATGCTCGCACAGGAAACGGCCGATACCCTTCCGTGCCCCGGTAATAAGGATAGGCGCGTTCATCTGTTAGGCCTTCTTCTCTTGTTAGCCCGCCGCTGCATCTAGAGACGGTGTGTTTCCCATCTCCAGCAGGACAAATTCGGTGAGCGAGCCAACGCTTCGATACGGACTATTCTTCATCGACATTGCTTTTTCGCTCGCAAGCACCACTTCTGTTGCGAAGCTGTCTTCCACGCGAGCCTCAATATCAACGATGAGCGATACGAGTGACAGAGAATCCAGCGAGTCTTCGCCGTCAAAAATGGGGGTTGATGCGGTTGGCGCGCGAAGATGGTCGTAGTCAAGCTCTTCGTTCAGCTCGATGATCGCATCGCTGATGATTGTCTGGATTTGTTCGCTGCTCGGCAGGCTGCCGGATGTAGTTGGAATTGACGCCACGGTGATCCTCTAACGTTTCAAAACGGTCTTTGCAGGGTTGCCCTGCAATATAAGATTGCTCTTATACCGTCTGTTCACGAGACTGTTCGCGGCAACGATCACGTTGTCACCAATTACTGCTCCATCAGTGATAGTACACCCTGAACCAATCCACACATTATCACCAATGGTGATGCCTTTAGAGCTCGAGCCCTGATCTTCCAGATGCACGCCTATTTCACTGTGATTATAGTTTGTGGCAACTATGTTTACGTTTGCACCGCATATAAAGTTCTCGCCGATTTGAATGCCCGCCTCGCCTGCCGCGATGAAGCACCCGATGGCAATGCCAGCCCGATTGCCAAAGGTGACCGGTCCGTCAATTGCCTTGATCTTTACAAAGGAACTGATGGTGCAGTCTTTGCCAAAGCGCAAATTTTTTGACAAATCCACTTCCGCGCGCGGACTCACCTTGGCTCCATACTTGAGCAGGTAGTACGCCGTGACTACAAATGACGGCGTGAGCATGCGTTGAAGACCTTTGGCTAGGCCAGATTTTGCCATGACGATCTATGCGTGTCGGAAATGCAATTGAAAAAGAGCCTGTTAGGCCCCGGAAAGGCGCATGATACCAAGGCTTGAGACGAGAAGACCCTAAGAAATGTAAGCGCTGGCAACTGACTGAGAACCGTGGGACGTAGTTTGCATGGAATAGGCAAACCAAGCCCCAAAAATCTGTGCACCTATTCCTTTGCCCCGGCTTCTTACCGTCACTTTTTTGAATGACGGTCTTTATTGCCATGCGCTACGGAAACTTGGAACTGTGTATAGGACATGCTGGTCTGCGCCCCTACAATACCTGCATTAATGATTAACCCTTGCTGCCGCCATTCGGGCGACAGTTCAGCCCCATTGGAGGGAGTTGCCTGGATGCGTTCCGGTGCACTAATAGACGCCCACGTACACTATTATTCGGATTATGACACCCAGCGCTTTCTCGACGCAGCGAGCGCGGGCTTTGAACGTCAGTCCGAAGGTCATGCCGTGCGTATTTTATGCATGGCTGAGAGCGCAACTGACAATTGGTTTGGGTCCCTGTTAGAACCCGATTCGCTGGCGCAGACGAACTGGCAGTGCTTCCCGACAGAAGAAGCTCAGAGCCTTAGACTGAAGCGCCAGACCGACAACGCCGAGCTACTGGTTATTGCCGGACATCAATGCATAACGGCAGAAGACATCGAAGTGCTTATGCTCGGACAAAACGCCAAGTACCCAGATGGCCAGCCTGCCGAAGTCGTAGTGCAAGCCGCACTGGACGCTGGCGCCATTCCGCTGCTGCCATGGGGTTTTGGTAAATGGCTAGGCGCTCGCGGCACGCTTGTGGCATCGCTACTCGATACTTTTGGAACCCAGCTCTTATTAGGTGACAACAGTGGTCGATTGAACGGGACACCAACACCAGCCTTGCTGCTCGACGGCTTAGAGCGCGGGCACTGCCTGTTGTCTGGAAGTGACCCACTTCCGATGCGCGGTGAAGAACATAAGGTGGCAAGCTTTGGCGCCTTTGTCGAAGGCGAAGTCACTAACGATACGCCGTTTGCCGATATGAAAAGCCTTATCGCCAACGGAGCAGCGCCTGAGTCTTTTGGCGAGGGCGAGTCCTTACTGCGTTTTGTACGCAACCAACTCTTAATGCAAAAACGCAAACGGTGGCCTTCTAGTGGTTGAGAACAGTCAGTCCCAACAGCGGAAGCAGAACCAAAAGCAGAAAATGCTTGTGCTTGCTCCACAGCCTTTTTTCTCGCCCCGGGGTACGCCGTTTTCCGTCTACTACCGTTCAATGGTCACCGCAGAACTTGGCTACGAGATAGACTTGTTAACTTACGGTCAGGGTTCAGATGTTGCTATCGACAACGTGGATCTGATTCGCGGTCCACGGCTTTCTTTTCTAGGACCGGTGAAGACCGGACCATCCGCGGCAAAACTTGTGCACGATGGGTTTATGTTCTTCAAGTTTCTGTGGCTCGTGATAAGTCGAAAATACGACGTCGTCCATGCGCATGAAGAGGCCGTGTTTTTTGCTGCGTTCATGAAGCCAATATTTGGCTATCGCTTGATCTATGACATGCACTCCTCGCTGCCGGAACAGCTCGACAATTTTGGTTACTCCAAGTCTCGATTGTTGAAAAATGTGTTTGAGTTTCTGGAAGTGCGTTCACTGCGGGCAGCAGATGCCATCATCACCATTTGCCCGGCCTTGCGCGATCAAGTTGCAAAGCTTGCTCCCTGGGCCATGCCTAAGCACGAACTAATCGAAAACTCGATTTTTGAAGATGTGGTTATGGCAACGCCGGTCGCTACAACCAACCCTAATTCCGCCTCACCGACAAGCCCAACATGTAATGGCGTGGGCACGAACCCGCCTGATCCAAAACTGCTCGCCAAGGGCAAAACTGCGGTGGTTTACGCGGGCACTCTGGAGTCCTATCAAGGCATAGACATTCTGCTCAAAGGCGTGAGCCAACTGGCCGCACAGCGGGACGACTTCGCCTTAATAATTGCCGGAGGCTCCGAAGAGCAAGTCGCGAGTTTCAAAGCAATGGCCGACGAACTCGGTGCATCAGAGCACGTCCAGTTTTTAGGTCAGATCATTCCGCGAGACGCTCGTTTCCTGGCCGCTAACGCCGATATTATTCTGTCGCCGCGCAGTTCAGGCACAAACACGCCCCTGAAAACATACGAACAGCTTGCGTGCGGCGTGCCACTGGTTGCGACCAAAATCTATTCGCACACACAAGTGCTTACCGATGACCTTGCAGTGCTGGTGGAACCCACCGCAGAAGGCATGGCGGATGGCATTAGGGCATTGCTTGATACCCCGGAACTAGGCACGAAGCTGGTCGATGCCGCCAAGGCTCACTATGCAGAGCACTACGCCAGGCCTGTTTACACGCAAAAACTGAATCGGCTGCTCGAGCTAGTTACCTGATGTGTGGCATAGCAGGAATCGCTGGTGCAGGTGCACTTTCTGCAGCGCCGGAAGTGCTGGCGCAGATGTGCCAGCGGATTCAACATCGCGGACCCGACGATCAGGGGCTCGGCTACTACCCTGGCGTGCACATGGGAATGCAGCGGCTGGCTGTGATTGATCTCAAATCCGGCAATCAACCGGTAACCTCAGCGAATAATAAGGCAGTCATTACCTACAATGGCGAGTTGTACAACTATAAGGAACTGCGCGCTGAACTCATCGCTGCAGGTTTCAGTTTCCGCACTAACTCTGACACCGAAGTAGTCGCAACCGGCTATGAAGCCTGGGGGGAGTCACTGTTTGAGCGCCTGAACGGCATGTTTGCGATCGCAATTTTCGATCAGGTGCGTAATCAGCTGCTGCTTGTCAGAGACCACATAGGCATAAAACCCCTTTATATAGCCCAACTTGCTGACACACTGGTATGGGGGTCAGAAATCAAGAGCCTTCTCGCGTACCACAGCATGCCGCGTCAACTCGATACTCTGGCCTTGCAAGAGTTTCTGGCCTGGGAGTATGTCCCCGAAGAGCGCACGCTATTCAAAGACGTTCGTCGATTGTGCCCTGGCACTTTTTTGCGTTTTGACTTAAACCAGCGCACCAGCACCATCAATCAGTACTGGTCTATCGCGAACGCTCAAGAGATTCCCTCTCGTAGCCGCGAAGATTGGCGGGATGAACTGGGCGCCATGCTTAAGCGATCAGTGCAAGACCAGTTGGTCAGCGATGTCCCGCTGGGCGCGTTTCTTTCAGGCGGTGTTGATTCGTCTCTCATCGTCGCCCACATGGGAAGAGAGCGCAGGGAGCAAACACGCACCTTCAGCATTGGTTTTGAAGACCCTTCCTACAATGAGCTCGAGTACGCCCGCGTGGTAGCGAATCATTTGGGGGTCGATCACACCAGTGAGGTGATCGACCCGGATGCACTTGGTCTGTTTGATCAACTTATGTATCACATGGATGATCCCATCGGAGATTTCTCCATCTTCCCCACCTATCTGGTTAGCCGTATGACCAAAAAACACGTCACGGTTGCATTGTCGGGCGATGGTGGCGACGAAATGTTTGGCGGCTACGATACCTACGTTGCTCAGCACTACGGTGCCTACTACGACAAGCTCCCCGATCTGTTGCGAAGTTCGTTGATACCTTCTGTTACCGACTTATTGCCCCCAACGTCACAAAAAAAGGGAGTCATCAACAAGATTAAGCGCTTCACTCAGGGGGGCTCTCTACCGGAGCGTCTGGGTCACGCCCGGTGGCGTCTGTTCGCTACCGCAGAAGAGCTAAAAGAACAAATGGTCGGTGAGGCCGCCGCCGCGCAAGACGTTTACGGCCACATTGAGCGGCTACGAAACGCATGTGATGAGCTTGACCCTGTTAACCAGGCCCTCTACATCGACGCCTACAGTTACCTTACTGATAACTGCTTGCCAAAGATTGATCGGATGTCCATGGCGGTGTCTCTGGAAACTCGAGTCCCGTTTCTCGACCCAGAGCTCATGCAAACCGTGTTTCGCATGCCGGGTGAGCACAAGCTCAGTGGCGGTGAAACCAAACCTTTACTTAAAGAACTCGCGGCGCAACATGTCCCCCACAGCTGCGTGTACCGGAATAAGGAAGGTTTCAGTATTCCCATCAAACAGTGGCTGGTTAACGATTTTTCATCGCTGGTCGATAACTTCCTGTCTCGGGAGAGGTTAGAGAAGCAAGGCATATTTAATGCCGACTACACCCAACGCCTGGTCAACGAGCATATGGCAAACAAGGCTAACCATAGTCACCGCCTCTGGTCGCTGATCGTTTTTCAGGCCTGGTCAGACAAATGGTTAGATGGATCTCGCTTATGAGTCGTTATGTAGTAACCGGCGCAACAGGATTTACCGGTGGTGCACTAGCCCAGCGTCTACGCGCAGATGGACAAGACGTAATCGCGCTAGTGCGCGAGACCTCAGACACAAGCGCTCTTATTGCAGCAGGTGTTGAGTGCGTAGTCGTCGATTTGCAGGATTCAGCGAGAATTAAAGAGGTTTTCAGCGGCGCCGATATCACGGCCGTGTTCCACGTCGCCGCTGCGTATCGAACTGAGCTTGCCGATGAATCCGAGTTTTTCGCCGTCAACGTTGAGGCTACCCGGACGCTATTGCAGGCAGCACAAGATGCAGGCATAAAACGCTTTGTACATTGCTCAACTGTAGGGGTCCAAGGAGAAATTACCGAACCGCCTGCGGCTGAAGACTACCGAATGAATCCCGGTGATCACTATCAGGAATCCAAGCTCGAAGGCGAGAAGGTAGCCTTGGAATTTGCAGCGTCTGGTCTAGGCGTAAGCGTTGTGCGACCCGTTGGAATATATGGCCCTGGGGATACGCGCTTTCTCAAACTCTATAAAGCGATCGGCAAGGGTGTCTTTCTTATGATCGGCAACGGCAAAACGCTTTATCACTTAACTTATATTGACGATCTGATCGACGGGATGCTGCTGGCAGCCAGCCATCCTGACGCCATTGGTGAAGTGTTTACCCTCTGTGGCCCGGAATACACTGACCTAAATGAACTCGTCCAGCGCATAGCAAACGTTATGAGCAAACCCACTCCGCGCTTTCGGATACCCGCCTGGCCGGTCGTATGGGCCGCACATGTCTGCGATTGGATTTGCAAACGCATCGGCGTTCAGGCCCCGTTGTATCCCCGGAGAGTAGAGTTCTTTTTACTGGATCGCGCATTCACAGAAGCCAAGGCGACCCGGCTCATCGGTTACCACCCGAGCGTACCGCTCGACACAGGCCTGCGCCGAACCTATGAGTGGTACAACGACGAAGGTCTACTCAAATGATTGAGTTTGCACTACCGCTAATGGTTATCGCGGGAGGCGGCTATATAGCTTCCCGTTTTGCCATGCTCGCGGGGTGGAGTTCGGTGTCCGGCTTTTTTCGCCTGCTTGGGCTCTGGGCTGCAGCGGCCTGGGCGGGATACAGCACACCTTTGTATGTGGCACTGCTGTGCTTGCCGCTAGGCATCCTCTGGGCGAAGTTTGAGTCTCGCTGGATTCCGCTGATAGGTTTTGAGCTGCTGTTTGGTGCAGCGTTGGTCTGGTACAGCCAGACGCCGCCCGTGATTATCTTTCTTGTCGCACTTGCAGTGTTTGACCAGCTGGCCGCTCGTCTATTGCTCTCAAGATACAACACTCGGGGCGAACCGCGGATCCGACTACATCAGTTCGTATTGATCGCGGGCTTGATCTGCTGTGGGTTCTTAGTTGAGCGTTACTATCGCCCTCCTATCGAGACTTACGTAACTAACCACTCTCTCTTACAAATTGTGAATCTGCAGCCCGAAGGGGCCGCACCACTTTGGTTTTACAAGAGAACCCTGGGGGGAAGTGCAACGGGCAGCGCCCAACCGGGCAGCGTGTACTGGCAGTCGCGCTATCCAGAAACTGGCGAGAATTGCGCCCTGTTGTTTCACGGCGCCGCAAGCACGGCTTCGTTGCAAAGTACAGCGAGGACTATTGGCCGTGCTGCCATACAGGCTGGACAGCGCCTGTTTGCGGTAGATCATCCAGGGTTTGGTGCATCCCCTGCTCCGTCGGTTGACGCGCCCACAGCGGTTTGGGATCCGGCTCACCTAAGTCAGTCAGTGCTCAATCAAATGGCACTCAGTGGCTGCACAAACACGGTAGTGATGGGGCACTCTCAAGGCGCCACCGAGGCGCTGCGTCTGTTTACCGCTGGCGAGTCAAAGGTATCAAGTGTTTTGGTGTTTGGTGCCGGACTCTATGCCGAAGACCAAGAGCGCGAAGACTACTGGTACAGTCGATTTCATATTGATCGCGGACTACTAAATTCAAACGTTGTATCGCGGGAGAAGTGGAAACAGATTCGCGATCTTTATTACCTCAATCAGAACTACTGCTCAGACACTCCTGCGGGCCAAACCTATCTGGCAAACCTGAAGCAACCCAGCAATGAAAGCCAAAGAGCCTTGAAATTTGTGCAGTTTTCGCGCGAACACGAGAACCTGGTGGCCACCCGCGACCAGCTTTTTAATTGCCTTTCATACCCGGATGTTGAGCGTCAAGCGCTCCCCACCGATCACTATCTGGATTCACTGCAGGTTAGCGCGATGGTATTTTTTCAGCGCTCAAGCCCACAACTCGTCGCGGATCTGTTTCCAGTGACTGAAAGTTCCGTGGATGCCGACGGCTTGGCAACTGCCAAAGACGCTCCTGATAACGTTGCATCTAATGACTCTTAAGACGGCATTGCGTGTCGGCGTCACTCTGACCCTGATAACGCTTGTTTACACAGGTCGATTTCTCGGCGATGTCGAGCGCGCTAGGGGCTCTAAAGCCCCTTCATGC
>CAZFIA010000128.1:7859-11992 GCA_964519335.1 uncultured Pseudomonadales bacterium | reverse complement strand
AAAAACCCTCTTTGATGGTAGAGAGTGGTATTGGCTGGTGGCGGGCGTATAAAGGGGCTGCCCTGTGCAGGGTTGGCCTTGTTATCGCCGTTTGGAGCTGGTTTTTGTCGAACTCATTTTGTGTCCCTCTGTCGGTCTCCGATTCTGTTTCTGTTTCTGTTTTTGGCGCTAGAGCTAATGCTAAAGCAGCGCTTTGGCTACTTACGCTAAACGCTGTTTTGCTGACGATCTCGCTCGCGAGCGTGGCCAGAGCGTCTGAGACCCGCCCTTTTGTCGAAGCGGCTCCGGAGCGTCTTGCCAACTATATTCGGGTCGATACGACCAATCCCCCCGGTAACGAAGTACGCGGTGTCGAATTTTTTGCAGGAATTTTTGATGACGCCGGTGTTGCTTACGAGACGGCCGAGTCTGCGCCGGGCCGGGGTAACATCTGGGCTCGCATCAAGGGAGGCCGTAAACCGGGCATTGTGTTACTAAACCACATCGACGTTGTTCCCGCCGATCCGAGACACTGGAGCGTTGATCCTCTGAGTGGCCTTGTTAAAGACGGTTACATTTGGGGGCGCGGCGCGCTGGATATGAAGGGCACCGCGATCGCTCAGTTGCAGTCGTTTCTTGCTTTGCATGCTGCTGTAGAGAAAGGGGCCCGATTGTCACGTGATGTGGTGTTTGTAGCGACGGCTGATGAAGAGGCTGGAGGAGCGTATGGCGCGGGCTGGCTCGCTGAAAATCGTAAATCCATCTTTGAGGGGGCTGGCTTTCTTTTAAACGAGGGCGGCTCGGCAACGGTTGCCGGCGAAGACACGTTGCTGTTGGTAGAAGTTACTCAGAAGGTACCAGTGTGGTTGCGCCTTACCGCAACCGATCGGCCCGGCCACGGCTCGTCGCCCACACGGACAACAGCAGTTACTCGGATACTGCGAGCAGGTAACCGCCTGGCAGATACGCGTTTTCCTGCCCGCGCGATTCCAGCCGTACAGCAACTCTTTCTTGGTCTTTCGCCTTATCAGGAGGACCGGGTTTTGCGCGAAGGCTTTGCAAATATCGTAAACGCAGTGAAGGATGATCTCTTCCTGCGCTATTTGGAAAATGCCAGTCCGTCGCAGCACGCGCTGGTTCGCAATACGTGTTCGCTCACTGTGCTGGAAGGCAGCAGTAAGATTAATGTGATTCCGCCCCAGGCGGTTCTCGAACTGGATTGCCGCATCTTGCCAGATCAGGACGAGGGGGAGTTCATTGAGCAAATTGAAGCCGTGGTGAACGACCCAAACATTGAGGTGGCAAAAATAATGAGCCTGAGCCCTGCGGTTTCACCCGCACGTGGTGAACTTTGGTCGAAGATCGAGGAACTAGCGATGCGTCGTTTCAAGAACTTGAAGATTTTACCCAGCGTCTCCACCGGGTTCACCGACAGCCAGTTCTTCAGAAAAATCGGTATCACCAGCTATGGACTAGGTTTCTTTGTGGTACCGCAGGGTGATTATCGCGGCGTACATGGCAATGATGAGCGAATAGGTGTGGAAACTTTGAAACAAGGCACCGAGGCGATGATAGAGCTGTTAACCGACTTTACCGCGCGCTAGCCTGGACGGTGGCGTGGCAAAGTAGAAGCAGATAGCGCCAAGCAATGAGACGAGCGCGATGGTAGCGAACGAGTACACAAAGTTTCCGTAGTGATCTGACATAAGCCCACCGACGATTGGTCCGCCCATCATGCCAAGCATGACCACCAGAGAGGATATGCCCATGATCATGCCAAAGGCTTTGGTGCCGAAGTAATCTGCACGCAGTGAAACCATCAGCGGGCCACGAGTACCCCAGGAAACACCGTGAATGATTGCAAATGCGACAACCATTGCTTCGCTGGTAGCAAATGCGAGTAGTAGCAAGGCGGTAGTGTGCCCAAGCATGCAAACCATGCTGATGAGGCGTTTATCGTAGCGATCACCCAGGTAGCCACCTACTATTTGTCCCATGATCTGGCACACCATTACTATGCTCACCATGCCGGCGGCCTTTATTAGCGAAAAACCAAGGCCAGTGTGCAAGTGTGGTATTGCGTGCAATAAAACCGCCGACACGGCGAGCAAAGAAAACGCGTGCCCGGCAGATAGAAGCCAAAACGCTGAGGTTCGAATAGCTTGTACGGCCGTGAATTCGGTCTGAACAACTTTTGAGCCTGCTACATCTTCCTGTTTTTGAGGTGGTACGCCATCCATCGCTTCACCGATATCAGAAGGACGGTGTCGCACCAGCCAGGAAAGCGGCAGGCAAACGGCGATGACGATAAACCCCGACACAAATGCCGTACTGCGCCACCCGAAGGCCTGAATACTGAGTGCCATCGCTGGTAAGGCCAGCCCGCCTAACGCGTAACCGAGCTGCGATGCAGCCACTGCCTTCGATCGATGTTTCTGAAACCAGTTAACCAGCGCCACCATGAGTGTGGCGAAGCCGCCAAGACTTGCGCCGAACGCTATAGCCAGAACACTCATGTAGTAGCTGAGAATTGAGCTGGTGTAGCTAAACAGCATCAACCCGCCACCAAACATTAATGTCCCGACCACTAGTACACTGCGAGGCCCAAATCGATCGGCGAGCCAGCCCTGAAGCGGACCAAGAATGCCGCTCTCCATCCGGGTTAGCGCAAAAGCGAAAGACAAAACAGAGTTAGACCAGTTGAACTCATTTTTGAGTTCGACAACGTACAAACTAAAGCTATGAGCGAAGAACAACCCGCCAATGAGCTGTATGCCCGCAGACGCCACCACCACCCACCAGCCGTAGAACACTTTGCCGCGTGGCCGTATAACGCTCGTGAAGGTAGATGATTCAGACATAGCCGACCATCATAACCCGCGTAGTCTTTTTCCATTGCTGTATTTTTGTAGGGCTATACTGCATAGCCGGAGATTAAGCAGCGGGAGGTGATGGTTATGCGACATCGTATCGCCGGGGCTGAAGCGCCCTTTGACATTGTCTGGGATTCGCTTGGCGTTGCTCACGTCTATGCCAAAACGGTGGCGGATGCTTATCGCGGTATGGGCTATGCGGCGGGATCTGAACGACTGTGGCAAATACACTTGAGTTGCGAGTTTGCCAATGGCGAAGCCTCCGCTCTGCTTGGCGAGCGCTGGGTTGTGCAAGACGCAATGCAGCGAGCCTGTAATGTTCATGGCGGACAAACGGAATTGCCATCGAGTGATGGCGACTGGGTGGTTGACGCGTACCTCGATGGCCTAAACAGCTGGGTGCAGGGGCTTGCGAAAGTGCCTGCTGAGTTTATCCATGCCGAGGCCGAACCACGATTCTTCACCCGCGCAGACGTGGCGGCTCGATATAGATTCACGTCGTGGTTTCAGCACAAGTCCTTCACAGAGAAAATGCTGCTTGGCCGTTTGATGGCAACGCACGGCATCGACTACTTCCGTAATCATGTGCTGCACTTCTCTGAAACCGATGCACAGCTTGTGGAAGAGCTCGAGCCCTATTTGCGAGAACTTGATGTGGGCGCCGTGCAACTTTGCTATCCGGAGATTAATACAGATCCCGCGGCGCGTGCGGCTATGACCACACTGTCGGGCAGCAATAACTGGGCTGTGCGTGGGGCCCTTTCGGCATCCGGCAAACCAATGCTTGCCACTGATCCGCATCAGCCTCACTCGATACCCAACACTTTCTTTTATGTGCATCTGCATGCGCCAGATTGGGATGCGTTTGGAGCAGCGTTTCCAGGTGTACCCTATTTTATGATGGGCTACACGCGCGATATTGCCTGGGGTCTAACCACGGGCTTTGTTGATAGCTACGACGTCTATGTTGAAAAGGTGCGCAGAGGGTCGGCGTCTGGCCCCGAATATTTGTCGGCCGATGGATGGCGGCCTTTAACGAGACGCATCGAGAGCATTGCCATAAAAGGCGGTGATACTAAAGATGTCGAGCTCACTCACACCGGGCACGGTGTATTGCTTGAAAGCCTGCAGCAACAACTGGGACTTAGCCAGCCAACAGAACTGGGCAGTGACGCGGAGGCGCAGACCGCACTCTACTGGGCGCTTGAAAATGTACCTACCTCGGCGGGTGCGCTCGCCAGACTGCCGCTTGCAAAAACTGCGGAAGAATTTGGTGAGTTG
>CAZFIA010000128.1:0-7759 GCA_964519335.1 uncultured Pseudomonadales bacterium | reverse complement strand
TACTACATTCACAACTTCCCAATTAGCAGCGCCAGAGCAGATCGCATTAACGAGTTACTTACCTCCAAGAGCAAATTCTCGGTGACCGATTTCACCGCCATGCAGCTTGATTTAAAAGATCTACGGGCGCTCGAACTTGTACCGCAGTTGATTGGGCAAATTGAAGGTAGCGACGCGCCAGAACTTGTGACCGCTCGTGAGCTACTTTTGTCCTGGGATGGTTTGGCCACAACCGATTCTGCCGCCGCATGCGTTTACTATCGCTTTTTGGATGAGTTCTGGCCTCGCGAGTTCTTGCTTGATGTGCTGGGTGATCCCTTGTTCAAGCTGCTGCCCGTTGGTGCGCCCGGCATAAACCGTTTGGATATCGCTCGCTTCCTTGCCCCCAATAGCCCCTGGCAAAAACACCAGGCCAAGCTGCAAAAAGCCGTGCGGGCAGCGCTCACTCGAGCAATGCAGAGTTTGATTGGTGTGCTGGGGGCTGACTATCCGCGGTGGCAACTCGGCGATCTCCAAAAAGTGGCTTTTCAACACAGTCTGGGCAAATACGCTCACTGGCAACATATGCACGTGGGTCCTGATCCGCAGGGCGGTAGCGCGACTACACTCGCGATGGCAATGCACGTGGCAGACCCGGAACTCGACGTACCGGTAAAACCCCCTAAAGCGTCAGCCAACAAGCGCTCTGATGTTGTTCCCTGGCGCATCTATCACGGGCCTGCTTTTCGGCTGGTGGTCGATCTGGCCGATCCGGACCATGCCCAGTTTGTTATTGCTGGTGGCAATGGTGGTACGCCTGATAGTCCGTTTATTTCCAATCAATACGCTGCGTGGCAGCTTGGCAACTACTACACGCTCAGTTTAAAGCGAGATGAGCTGGAAGTGGTTTCGCAGTGGTCCTGCGAAAGTGCTGCGCGATAGTGGTAAGTACGCGCTCGCTCGAGTTATTGCTGAAAGAAATACGCGGCTGCACACTCTGTGCGGATCATCTGGTGGATGGCGTGCGACCAGTGGTTCGGGCGAGCGAAAGCGCCCGGATACTTGTTGCCGGCCAGGCGCCAGGGTCAAAAGTGCATGCCACCGGCATTCCCTTTGATGATCCCAGCGGCGATCGGTTGCGCGAATGGATGGCCATTGATTCTGAGCTGTTTTATGACGAGTCGAAGGTTGCCCTGGTACCTATGGGTTTCTGTTATCCGGGCAAAGGTAAGTCTGGCGACTTGCCACCCAGACCCGAGTGCGCTGATACCTGGCGCCAGCCTTTAATAGACACGCTGCCCAATGTGCGCCTGGTTTTGGTGATCGGTCAGTACGCTCAAGCCTGGCATCTTGATAAGGTTCGAAACAACCTGACCGAAACGGTGCGGTCCTTTCGAAGTTACGGTAAAGACGTCATGCCCTTACCGCACCCTAGCCCGCGCAATAATATCTGGCTTAAGCGCAACCCCTGGTTTGCTACCGACGTTTTGCCTGAGTTAAGGGCGCGGGTAGCGACGGCACTTGGAAATTGAGTTTGGACTGGAATAACCCCACACAGCGTAATGCGTTTCTTGATTTGCACTCCGGCAATCCGCGAGAAGGGCCCGGCGATTTCCAGAGCGCGGAGCGAGCCTATATTGCCGCGAAAAAAGCGTTGGGTGGTGAGGTTAAGACTATTTTGGATTTGGCCTGTGGGCCGGGAATGCAAACGCAACATCTAGCCCAGCTTGATCCAAAGGCGAAAATTACCGCGCTCGATATTCACCCGGTGTTTGTAGACCGGGTAAATAAATGGTGCCAGGAGCACGGGCTTAGCGATCGAGTTACAGCAGTTGTAGGAGACATGAATCAGCTCGATGTCGATGCGGGATCGCAAGATCTTATTTGGTGCGAAGGCGCTGTTTACATGCTGGGTGTTGAGGCGGCACTTGCGAAGTGGCGTCCTTTATTGCGTTCCGGCGGCTGTGTTGCGTTCACAGAACCGGTGTTCTTGAGCGATAAGCTGCCTGATGCGGTCGTTGAGAACTGGGAGGAATACCCCGTAATGACGGATGTTGCGGGGGTTACAGAGCTTTTGCTGAACACCGGTTATGACCTGGTTGAGAGTTTTGTTTTGCCAGATAACGCGTGGGCGGAATACTACGAGCCCCTGCAACGCCGGGTTGATGCGCTGCGACCCAAGTACGCAAGCGTACCCGATGCGGCGTTAGTAATAGAAGAAGGTCAGTCCGAGATTGATGCCTGGCGAAACTATGGGGAGCATTTTTCTTATGCATTCTTCGTTGTTAAGTCCTGATCCGGTAGTTGCCGGGGTTGGTGACACTGAGCCTGTGCTATCGCAAGACCAGGTCAAGAGCTGGCGCGAAGCAGGCTATACCCTGGTTGATGGGCTGTTTCCCGATGATCTCATTGCTTCGTTGCGGGCAGATGCGCTCGCAGCTTATCCACCGCCAGACTCGAACGAAGCACGAGCGATTAAGGACTTTGGTAGCGAAGGTGGGTTTGTTTTTCCTTCAGGAAGTATGGCGTTCAACAGCGTTACTTTGCATCCCGCGCTGTTGCAGGCGGTCGCTGAACTTCTTGGTACCAGCGTAAGCGGCCTACGGCTAACCCAAAGCGATCTGTGGCCCAAGTATGGTGTGAGTGAGACGCAGACCGATACGCACAGGAAAACGCGAGATATTTATGACAATCAGGATCAGCGTATTCACGTCGACTACCCCAATCACATGCTCGCTCATCCAACGCCCTGGCATCGACCAGAAGCGGTGGAGGCTATTCTTTACCTAAGCGACGTTGACGACTGTGGTGGTCCGACGGCCATAGTGCCTCGGACGGGCGATGACGATCCTTGTTACCCCTGGCCGATTGTCGACACACCGGGGGTCGGTGAGCTGGATTACGTCAACGACCGCCTTAGCGCTGAAGATTACATGGTTAAAGAGCGACCGGAGACGGCAGAGTTTAGAGCGGCGCTATATGCTCGCGAGTGTTATGTGTGTTACCGGCCGGGAACCCTGCTTCTGTACCGGCACGATGCCTGGCACCGCGGCACGCCACTGCATCCGGGAACCTTACGGCTCGCACAAAATTTGAGTTTCAGAAAAGCCGAGTGCGAATGGATTAGCACCTTGCATGTTGGCTGGGCATGGCAGCTATACCGGCGTGATCGTGCCTTTGCGAGGCTACTCGCTTCAGCGTCTCTTGATCAGCGCGCCGTATTGGGTTTTCCCCAGCCCGGCGCAAGCTATTGGTGCGAACAGACGATTGAGGCAGTAAAGGCACGCTATGGTGTCTTTGGCATGGACATGACGCCGTACGTTAACTTTTCGCACGACCAGTAAGTCCGTCATCACCATATCGGCTCGCGGGCCCAGGTCCGTTCGGCCCCAGCCTGCCTCGTTCGCCAAAATGACCCTGCCCTGGCACGTAGTTGAATTCAACCCGGATACCATCCGGGTCTTCGAACAGTATCGAATAGTAGCCGGGGGCAAAGTGCTCACCGTCTTCCGGGCCGTGGACAAAAGTTGCATCCAGCTCCTCAACAACAAACTGGCTTATGTTGTCGATGTCCTCTCTTGATCGGGCTCGAAAACACAGATGATGCAATCCCGGCCGGTACTGGTCAAAGGCTGAGGTGTCGCCGCCGCTAGGCACCTCTTTGACCAATATTCCTGTGCGGCTACCAATGCAGTACACGGTGGTGTCGTTCTTCACCAGCGTTTTCATCTCAAGGAAGTTACATAGCTTCTCCCAAAACGGCAGGCATGCGGCTGCATCTGCCACAGTGAGTTGGATGTGAGCGATGCCATTTACGTTGACGGTCATTTAGGTACTTACTCTCTGAGCAGGAGCATTGACTGTACGACAACGACCGCAGAAACGGTACGGCGAGTGAAATAATGTACAGTTGGCTCGAAAAAAACCTAAGGAGTTTCAGTGGCTGCTAACAAAAAGAAAATTGCTGTCCAGCTGCCGCGGCAGGCTAATCCAGAGCAGCTAAAGGAGCGCTATGCACTCGAGCTGGAAGCGCTTGATGCGCTCGCGGAGATCCACGAAATCCAGGCGTCTTCGCCGGAAGAATTTGCTGAAGGAGCTGCGGACTGCGATGCCATTATTACCAGCTGGGGCATCACTATTAATAAGGCGGTTATCGACCGGCTGGAAAAATGTGTAGTGATCGGTGTAGGCAGCGTGGGTGTTGATATGGTCGATATCGAGGCGGCCACCCAGGCAGGCATCGTTGTCACCAACGTCCCCGATGTCTTCATTGAGGAAGTTGCAGATCACGCGATGATGCTGTTGCTTGGGGTAGTACGGCAAACCAAACTAATGGAGGAGATGGTACACGCTGGCGACTGGTATCGGGGGCGGCCGAAACTCAACCACACTCCGCGGCTTATGGGGCAGACCATTGGCTTACTCGGATTCGGTAATGTATCTCGCTGCATGGTTAAGCGAGCGGCTGGCTTTGGGCTCCGAGTTATTGCCCACGACCCCTATGTCAGCGAACTCACCATTGGCGCCGAAGGTGTCGAACCTGTGAGTTTTGGCGAACTGCTCGAACGCAGCGACTATCTGTCTATTCACGCGCCGCTCAATGAAGAAACTCACCACATCATGAACGCTCGGGCGTTTGCCCAAATGAAACCATCGGCGGTGATAGTAAACACCGCGCGAGGTCCGCTAGTGGATGAAGCTGCACTCATAAAGGCACTTGAGACTGATGCTATCGCGGGTGCCGGTCTGGATGTTCTTGAGCAAGAACCGGTTGATGCCGCCAACCCCTTGCTCGCGATGAATAATGTAATCGTCACCCCGCATGTTGCGTCTGCAACCGATCGCATGCGACCGGAGACTCGCCGCCGGGTTGGCCGCGAAGTTGCTTTGGTGCTGCGAAAGCGTTGGCCAATGAGCTGCGTCAATCCCACGGTGCTGCCGCGGGTTACGCTAGAGCGTTGGCAGCCTTATCCGATGAATCGTGGTCCTAATCGATAGCCTGAGGGTAGCGTTTCAATGATACTTCGCAGACTGGGCAAACTGCTCGCGGTCGTTGGGTTGTCCTGTTGTTCCCATGCGGCTAACTGTGAAATATGGGACTCAGTTTATGTCGAAGGCGGTGTGGCCTGGGACTACCCGGAGAGCATAAATCTCGACTCGAGTGATGCATCGATTGATCTGGATGCCGGTGTCTATGACTTTTCAGGTTCTCTTGGTGCGCGCTTATCCGATGACTGGCGTGTTGAACTAGGCTGGCAGAGTTTTCGCAACACACCAGAAATATTGTTTGGTTCGCAGGCTGAGCTAGAGCTTGATTCTGACGAACTCGATTTCCTGAAAACCAAGAGCTATATGGTTTCGGCTCTGCGTGACTTCAAAATTGGCCGTGCGCTAAGACCTTACATTGGCGTTGGTGCCGGCCTTGCCACGGTTGATCTGCGGTTTTCGGAAGCGTCAGTGAATGGCTTGTTTATACAGCAGCCCAGAGTTGATGTGATCCATGACAAAGACACCGCATTTGCCCTCCAGGTCATAGCCGGAATCACTGTGCCGGTGACCTCCTGGCTAGACCTTGCTGCGGATTATCGTTATCTGAAAGCACCTTCTGTCGATCTGTCCGAAGTAGACGGCAGCCCCCTTTCGTTTGGCCATGGCGTGCAATCTGCCTGGCTGCGCGTGCGACTTCATGCACCCGATGCTGATCGAGCGAATTTACTGGCGTCCACGCGAGCCCGGTCAAATTTAAAGTCGCGCAAAACAGATGCTGGTCGCCAGTCCGGCTTTTACTACGCACTGCGCGGTGGCGGTGGATTCTCTGAAGACATGGGGCTTGAAAATGAGTTGACCATTGATGCCTTTGACCCGGGTCCAACGTTTGCGCTCGCTTTTGGATATCACTTAAACCGGCGTGTTCGTTTTGAACTCGAAGGCGGTTACCGACTTAACCGGGTTGAAGTTATCGAGCTTGGACCAGACATCGGTGAAGACGCAGCGTCCGGAGACGTTCGTGCTACAAGCCTTATGGTGAATGCATTTTATGTATTCAAGCCGGAGGCTCTAATTCGTCCGTTCATTGGTGTTGGTGCGGGTGTTGTGCGAGCAGATTTTGATATTGACGTTTTTGGCTTTTGCGCAAATCTGGTGTGCGGACCCGAACGTCGAGAGTTATTCGTAGACGCAAGCGACACGGCAGCAGCGTTGCAAGTAATGGCTGGTGCAGAGGTGGTGATTAACTCGCGATTAAAGTTTACGGCAGACTATCGCTATCTCAATTCGGCGCGCATGTCGGTGAGTCGCCCCAATGGTGATCTCTTTCGAGGAAACATGCGCAACACCTCTGTGGTGATGGGATTACGCTTTGCGCTCTGAGAGGCTTGTTGTGGTGGACAAAATAGACTTCAAGAAAACTCTGCCGGGCTACAAGGCCCGTCACGGTAAGTTTCAGATCATCGATTTGCCCGTTACCAGCTATCTGATGATTGATGGTCATGCGGGTCCGGCTTCTAAAGAGTTTGCCCAGGCCATCGAAGCCCTCTATCCGGTCGCCTATGGCCTCAAATTCCTGTCAAAGCAGACGCTTGAAAGAGACTATGTTGTGCCGCCGCTAGAGGCGCTCTGGTGGGCTGACAACTGGGCCGTATTCACCACAGAATTTGATCAATCGCAGTGGGACTGGAGCGCGATGATTATGGTCCCGCCGTGGATTACGTCCGACATGTTTGATGCTGTGGTTGCGAAGGTTAGAACCAAAAAGAGCCTACCCAGCCTTGAGCAGCTCCGGTGCGTTGAGCTCGATGAGGGGCAGTGCGTCCAAACGCTGCATAAAGGACCCTTTAGCGAAGAAGGTGCAGTGCTTAAAGAGATGCATGAGTCCTATATTCCCAACCAGGGATTGCAGATGCAGGGTAAACATCACGAAATATACTTTAATGACTTTCGTAAGACGGCTCCTGAAAAACTGCGGACCTTGCTTCGTCAGCCTGTTGGCCCAGAACTGAGAAAACCCTTGTAATTAGGCAGAATCATGTATAATCCCTCAGGCTTAGAAAATCCTTCCCGATCAACTCCCGCGAGTTAAAACATCCAGTTCTTACTTTCGCCAGCGCTTCGGCAATCACTTCTAAACACAAATAGATCGTTCATTTTGTTGATCGACGGAAACCCCGTGCGCATGGTTGAATCCAAGGAATACGTACGACATTTAGTCCGCAAGGCGGACAGGATATAGATATGAAATTGTATGTAGGAAACCTGCCCTGGAGCTCGACCGACAGCGAATTGATGGAAATGTTTGGTGAGTTCGGCACGGTCGAATCGGCGAGCGTTATTACTGATCGCGAAACGGGTCGTTCACGCGGCTTCGCTTTTGTTGAGATGGATAACGACAGTGCCAAGCGCGCAATGGAAGAACTTAACGGTCGTGAAGTTGGTGGCCGTGCGTTGAAAGTCAACGAAGCTAACGAAAAGCCAAAGCGCTCTTCTAACTGGTAGGCATAAGCTTACGGCTGGCAGTCGCCAGCTTTTATTGTCTGCCCGCTTCCATTTTTATAGCGAATAGTTTTATAGCTACTAAGCTTATAAAAGCAGGCGGGTAGACAGTTTTCTCTCGTCCTACTGATCTCGCCGGAGATTTTTCCAGACGTTCACATCCAAACCGACGCCTCAGTCACTCCTGAGGGTATACTCACCGCTCTTGAATAGGAGACTCAGGCTATGGATCTGAAAAGCATGGCGATTAAGATGGTAATGCAGAAGATGGGCGGTGGTGACGAAAGTGCTA
>CAZFIA010000127.1:0-12020 GCA_964519335.1 uncultured Pseudomonadales bacterium | reverse complement strand
ACCGGCGCGGTCAATCATGGTGAGGGTGTCGGTTTGCTGCGCGCTCCCCACACTCAGCACTCGCCCGGGTTGTAGCGACTTGCTAACCCTTACCTGGCAGAGTGCGACGCACTCGCTCTCGATGCGCTCAAGCAGTAGTTCTGCAGCCCCGCCGGTATCTTTTTGGGCGGCAAGCCGAGCCTTCAGCACGCGTGTGTCGTTCACCACCAGTAGGTCATCCGGGCGGAGCTCAGTCAGCAGATCGCTGAACTGTTGATGGCGATCAGCGCTCTCTTCGACCACCAATAGCCTGCTCGCCGAGCGGTCGGCAAGCGGCGTCTGAGCGATCAGCTCAGCCGGAAGTGGGTAGTCAAAATCGGTGAGGCGCATGGATTGACGGTTTATAGGCCTTGGCGGCGGTTCAAGTTCATTGAGTGCTCTGTGTGGGGCCTGCGTTGACCCTTTTCAACCCTTTAGCTAAGGTCACGATCGCTGGTCCCTGCCTGGGTGGCGAAATTGGTAGACGCGCTAGACTCAAACTCTGGTGGTAGCAATACCGTGTCGGTTCGAGTCCGACCCCAGGTACCATATATAGGTAAACTGTCCCCGAATTACCTACAAAAGGACCTTTCCATGTCTGATCCCGTACGCGCAGGCGATGCCCCCATCCCGGTCGAGGTTGAGGCCGGCAAAAGCTACTTTTGGTGTTCTTGCGGCAAATCTGGCAGCCAGCCGTTTTGCGATGGCTCCCACAAGGACACCGAGTTCACGCCTGTTAAGTACGACGCGGAGGAATCCAAGAAGCTGTTTTTCTGTGCGTGCAAGGCAACCAAGGGTCAGCCGCTCTGTGATGGGAGTCATAACGCCTGAGGGTATACATTAGGGGCCTACGCCCATTTCACAACTCCGCAGACGCAGCCTTACCCTCTACGAACAAGCGTACTTTCAAGTCGGGCGCGACCAGTTTGAGAGGAAATGGGGATCACCTGAAGCTCAGTATGCTGCTGTGCAGCAAGCCACCTACCTTGATGGCGACCAAGGATTCTTACCCGACGTAGAGCTAACCAATCTCCTCGCCATTAGAATGAACCTCGAGTTAGAGATGTCTCGCTTCTCGAGCGCCAGAACAACAGCGACCAGCTTGCTCAAGCGGGAAATAGATGATGACTTACGCAGTGAAATCGAAAAAGTAACACGCGAAATCGATGAGTTCGAGACGTCGAAAGGAACCATCGTTGTCTCAGGAAGCATTGATGACGCCAACTACTTCAACTACTCGCTGCTGCGACCAACGTTCGGCTTTCGCAAGGTCGTCGGCGACATCGCAGAGTTGCGTCTGCACTGCGACAAAGGGTATGTCGGCTTTATCTACAAGCCGGACATTAGTTACACCGTGGAACCCGGCTATCGCGACTGTAGCCTTACGGCCATCGGTACACCGGGGTCAACCTTTGAGCTGGTTGAGCTGCCTACTGCACAGTAAAACAGCGCAAGAGGCCTTTCCCAATTTACCAGGCTGGAGTTGTCTAAACTTTTGACACAGAGAATGCCAAGCCTTGTGTTGGCACACTGCGTTTAGATCTTTGAGCGCCTCTAACACTGCCAGGGGACAAAGGGGCCAATAACAAGCCCGGTTGCAGGCAATTGACCTGTCGAGTTACCTACGGCCGACAGACCAGGAATGCTAACGCCTATGAGTTTAGGTGACACTCGAATGCCAGGTAGCAAGGTTATTCCGGGCCAATAGGGCGGCACCCAGCCGGTAACCAGATTGCCGCCGACTACGCTATCGACATGTGTTGATGTGAGTTCTCGCATGATCGTTCTCCTTGAAGTGGAGCGCTGACAATAGTGACCGAACAAGCGAACACGCCACTGAGTCCGCAGGCGACTCACATGATCTGACGTCAACGACTTACGAGCTGGCGGTGATATCAAAATGCCACCAATTTACAGCGCTTGTCTCGCGCGAGACTATGGCGAGGTTTCTCACAGGAATTGGTGCGCATTGCCCATCGCCTTAGCGCCTGCTGCTTCCATAGCATTTTGATATCGCTTTGCAGCCTTCTGGCTCGCAGCGATAACACAATCAAAATCTATGAGGAGAAGATCATGCGGGAATTAAGTTTCGAAGATGTGCAGCAAGTTAGTGGCGGAAGCGATTTCACTGACGGTGCTGCATTGATATTAACCGGAGTGACAATTGCGAAGTTGGCGGGAATATTGGTTGCTGGGGTGGTTACCAGCTTCGTGGCTCTACCCCTAACCGCAGGCTTTGCTCTGGGCCTTGTGGCTCTGGGTGGCTACCACATAGGTAGAGGGATAGTGACGGTGGGAGCGGACATCAACGGCGCTTCGGGGCGCGACTCCGACTGCTAGGTTTCAATCGAGTTGGGAGCCGGGCTCCCAACTCCACGGGGGAAAACCATTTGCAATTACCTGAAGAGGCATTTTCCAAACGGAAGCAGTCCATCATTCTAAGAATAGCTCTGATGGCTGCCTGCTCGACGGTGTGCCTCACTTTGGGGCTAGTCTATCTCGATTCAACAGGTTCCGTTTGGATTCTGGGCCTTGTTACTGGTGTACTCGTTGCTACAGCATTTTGGGTGGCCACGTGGAGAATTCCTGGTGATCGAACCGTGCAGTTTTCTCCATCAATTAAGATTCCGGCCCCGCTAATTCTTCGAGGGCTAGATACAGCCAGCGAACCGATTGAATACTGGAAACACCAGGCGTTCTTTGGCGGCGAGATAGCATTCACTACGCGCACGCGCATGGGATCGATTAAGCGTAGCTGGTTTACAGAAGAACAGTGGTGCGAGTTACTCGAGCATCTACCCCAAAACTCGACGATTAGCAAAGAAATCGAAAAGGAAGGCTTAAGAGGTTGCTTCGTCGCGCTCTTTGCACTGTGTGCCGCATTGCATTGGTTAGGAAACCCAATCGAAGTCTACGCAGCCGCCAATCGGCTAATAATGGGGGGTTACAATCCGACATTAGCGCTCAGCGGCGATCTGTATCGCAGTCTAAGCTACTCTTTTCTGCACATAAACGACCTGCACCTGATCGCAAACTGGTCGGTTTTCCTGCTGCTTGCCACAGCATTGAGAAAAAGCTATTCGAACTTTAGCCTAATCGCGCTAATGGGCAGCAGCGCCATACTAAGCGTTGTTGTGGGCACCCAACTCAGCGCGTTTGAAATAGTGGTTGGGACTTCAGGCATAGTGATGGGTGTCGCTGGATTTCTAGTCGCTGCGCAATACAAAAACGACTCTCGACTACATCCACTTCATCGCATCACCCAGCACAAATACCTATACGTGTACCTGATTTTCGAGATCGCTATATCCATCATCTACAAGTCCTACGGCGGTATGGTTCACATCGCCGGATTCCTCGTAGGTGCCGGATATTATCTGCTGTTTGAGAGCGAAGGATTAACAAAGTCCATTAAGGCGAGCCGCAAGAAATATCAGTGGGCTATAAACCTGATGGTTATGGCCCTTACCCTGCAATGGGCAGTTACTACTTATCAGATCTACGCTTCGCCATACCAGTTCGTAGATCAACTGATACGCTCGGAAAACCCTGTTCTGACTATGGTTGGCGCGCTCGCGGTACCAGACAATCCAGACGCAACCGCTGACCAGGTGCTAACGGCAAAGAAAAGGGCTCTGGCAAACGAAGAAGCGATCGATTTTAGCTCGATCGCAGTCGCTCGCACCCAGTTCTGGCTCGGCGAAAACAAAGAGGCGCTGGAACGTATTCGCAGAGATTCCACCATCTACGTTGATGACAACCGGGTGATTTCTTTGTGGCTTGCTATTGAGCAGGCAAACTTGGGGACCAACAGAAATCTAGAAATAGTCAACAGTCTCCCAGCGGGTACAGGTGCGGCCTACATTCTCTCCGAACAAGGCGACTACCTGGCTCGCTTTCGTCTCAGCTCAGAGCCGCAAGATCTCTCGCAGAAAATCAAGCGACCCGCTTTTCGACATTGGCAGTTAATCGCACTGACCGAATCAATACCCTCGAAAGCAGAGGGAATTTGGCGTCTGACATCCAATCGATTTCGCACACGGAAATCAGCAGGGTCCGCTAACCCTTGAACCAGGTAACTAATATGGTTGCAGGGCCTTTATCAGAGACACCCCGTGACCAGCCCTACTCAATCACTGTTTCGAATCGAACCCACTCTTGCAGGCCAGCGGCGCGAATGCGCCGCATTCGCGCGCTCACCCGCCACCAATGCTTTTCTGCTCTACTGCGTCTGCGCGTTGGTCGTAACCGCTGCGCTCTATGCGAGCTCACAAAAACTCGCGCGTAAGGAAACGGTGGCCGGCCGAGTGGAACTGGCGGACGGGGAACTCAAGCTCTACGCGGACACCCGCCGAATCTTGAGCAAGCTGTTCGTAAAAGACGGGGAGCAGGTAAAGAAAGGTCAAATTCTCGCCCTACTCAAACGTCATGAACACACTACCAGTAGTAAGCATTTGAGCACGAATTCAGATGAGGGTTTTGATGCTCTAGTTTCAAGCCTCAAGCGCGAAGCGCTGCGGCTCGAGCAGGCAAAAACGAACGCGCGCCTGGAAAGCTCTGCGAATGAGCAAAGTCTCACCGCGCGGATGGACACTCTAAAAGCAACCCGTGCAAACCACTATGCCGAGCGGCGAACACTCAAAGCGCTCATCGCACTAAGTGAGGAACAACTCGAGCGAGGTCGAGAGCTTCACAACGCAAACCATCTATCGTTAGCCGAATTCGAAGAAATCGAACAGCAACACACGCAAAACAAACTACGACTCGTAGCAAACCACCGCGACACCCTGGCTCTGAAAGACCGGATGCAATCAATCGAGCATCAGCTGTCTACGCGAATTCTACATCTACAGAGCAAGCTCGGAGAGATGGACGAAGCCTTAGAACGCAGCCAACGAGAACTCATGCGATTGCAGATGAGTATTGAGTACCGGTTGGTTGCGCCAGCAGATGGCGTGATTACCGGTGTTTTAAGTCACACCGGCACCACAGTTGAACCCAATCGGCCACTAATTACGATGGTTAATAACGCCGCGCACTTCCGAGCGCGCCTCTGGGCGAATTCAAGCGCCGCCGGTGATCTGCAAAAAAACCAAAAGGTGAACCTGATGCTCGATGCCTTTCCCCACCAAAAGCACGGTATGCTATCTGGCACCATCGTGCATATCAACGAAAGCCCACTCACGCTAAAGGAATTGGACGCACCTTGGGAAGGTACTGGTCCTACCTATGCGCTCACCGTGGCAATCAACAAATCGTCAACCATGTATTCACGACTCAAGCCAGGCATGAATCTGACGGCAGATATAAAGCTGGATGACAGCCTGCTGGTAGAGCGATTGTTCGAACCCTTAATCCAGGCCTGGCAAAGGACACTCTGATGGCACTGTTTAGACCGAGGGTTGATCCCGTCCTTCAAGCAGAAATTACCGAATGTGGTCTTGCATGCCTCAGCATGTTGTTCAGCTGGCACAAACGGGAAATTTCCCTTCGCAGTCTCAGGGCGGAGAATCCTAGTCCCGACGCTGGAGTTAATCTGCAGAAACTAATGCGGATAGCCACTCAACACGGGCTAGCACCGCGTGCAGTACGCCTGGAACTGGACGAGCTGAGAGAGTTAGAACTCCCCTGCATTTTGCATTGGGACTACTCACACTATGTAGTGCTCGAAAAAGTGGGCCTTCAAGGTTGCGTCATTATCGATCCCGCCATGGGGCGGCGACGCTACAATATTGTCGAGGTTAGCGCCCATTTTACCGGCGTCGCACTTGAGCTATCGCCAACGCTAGAATTCGAAACAAAACGGCCAGAGCGACGTCTGCGGCTAGGGGATTTTATTCCCAGCCGAAAAAAGCTGGCTTCGTACCTCGGCAAGATCATCGCGCTTTCAGTGGTACTCCAAGGTTTGGCGTTGCTAAGCCCTTACTATATTCAAACGGTTGTAGACGATGTGTTGTCCCGGGGCGATGCCGACTTTTTGCTGGTGCTTGCCCTCGGATTTGCGATGGTGCTTGGTCTTGAAGTGCTGCTTTCTGCTCTAAGATCCTGGACCGGCACCGTGTTTGGTCAGAGGTTGAGTTTCGAAATGGCGTCGAACCTGCTGGAGAGGTTACTTAGTTTGCCGCTGGGTTGGTTTGCCACACGACAGACCGGTGATATCGCGTCACGATTTTCATCTTTCGAATCCATGCGCAGCTTTCTGACCCAGGGCGTCGCATTCAGCATCATCGATGGCGTCATGGCCATCTGCTTCGTAGTAGTGATGTGGTTGTACGCTCCATCCCTTACGTTAGTCGTGCTCATTTCGGTTTTGATTTACCTGTTATTGCGGCTACTCATGTTCAATCCTCAACGCGAAGCAAATTCAGAACACCTTGTAGCCTCAGCCCGACAATCAGGACTGTTTCTGGAATCCATAAAACACATCAACAGTCTGAAGAGCTATAGCGGTGAAAGCACTCGCACCCGCATGTGGGAGAAAGCCTATTCCACAGAGGTAAACACCTCATTGCGGATCGCCCGCTTGAGCCTGACCTTTGGCCAGTGTCAGGTACTGTTGTTTGGACTCGAAAATGTACTGGTGATTTATCTGGGAGCCAGTTTGATCATTCAAGGACCGGACGCCACTTCAACGCCACTTACGATCGGCATGCTCTACGCATTCATCGCCTATAAAAATCAATTCAAGGATCGAGTAGCGGGCCTCGTAAATTACCTTATTGAGTTCAGACTTCTGCGGGTTCACCTCGAACGACTGAGCGATATCGTTCTGGCCGAACCCGAAACGCTAAGGCTTACCGGTGCGCTTCCTGTACCGGACGTAAGTTCTCATTTGCTGGAGGTAAAACACTTGAGCTTTGCTTACGCAGATCGGTTGCCGCTGTTTACCGACCTAAACCTTAGGCTTGCACCCGGAGAGAGCATCGCCATCGGTGGCCCTTCTGGCTGCGGCAAATCTACTCTGTTGAAGCTCATAGCCTCTCTCATGCCGTTACAGAACGGAGAAATAAGGCTGCAAGGGCGCACTATCGCAAATTGTCCGCTTCCGGTGTGGCGTTCGATGATCGCAAGCATTACCCAGGAAGACGGCTTGCTGGCCGGCACACTGGCCGAGAACATCAGTATGTTCGCGCAAGATGCTAACAGCGCCGTAAATATAGAAAAACTGGAACGCCTTGGGGCATTGGTTGGTTTGACTCCGATGATCGAGCTGCTACCGCTCAAGTGGAATACAAAGCTAGGCGAACTCGGTATAGCGCTTTCCGCTGGCCAGCAACAACGCGTGCTGCTTGCTCGCGCGCTTTATGCTGATCCCGAGCTACTTATTCTTGACGAAGCCACAGCACATCTCGATGAACAGGCCGAGGCGCAAATTTTCACAGCCCTTAGAGCTCTGGGTGTGTCTTTTTTGGTGGTGTCGCACAGGGCCTCGGTGCACGCCTTCGCTGACTATTCACTGAACCTCGCAGACGCGAGTGCCAGCCAGGATGTGTTACCGATACTCACCGAAAAGGTCGCCGAAAAAGACACCGACGCCAGATGAGATTCTCTTCGCAAAAGCTAAATACACTCGCCGAGATTCCAGCCTACCTTCTGTCACCAGCCGTTGCTAGCTGGCTGGCCAGCAAGCTCTACGGCGGTTGCTACAGATTGTTTGGCCGAAGTTCATTGCGGATGACCACTGCCGCAGTGCAATTAACATTAGCGGAACCTGCAAGGAACGCGCGCCGCATTGCCAATGCTTGCTTCGCTGCCAAAGGCGCACAGCGAAGTAATTACCGGGCAATGGCCAGATCTGATTGTTGGCGAGTTGCACAAACCGATTTCGGTGCATCGGTACATAGAGCGTTAGCCGACGCTCAAGCACCCCTGGTAATTCTCACCATTCACCAGGCCGACTATCTCGCGGGATTGCTGGCGGTTCTAAGACTCATTCCCTTGGAAAGAGAAATTCACATAATAAAACTTGCGGAGTGGACGCAGATAGAAGAGAGCGCCTACCAACATTTCCGGCAGTACGGTCATACGCTGGTTATCCATCGACTCAGCGAGAAACCAGCGAAGAAGATTGTTCGCGCACTGAAAAAGCAGGCTATCCTGGTTACTTTTGTAGATGTGCCCCGAGAATTTGGCGCCACGGCCAGCGTGAATATGTTTGACCTGCCCTTCCAGCTCACTTGCGGCCCTCTCGCGATGGCGCGATTGGCATCGGCCCGGGTGCTACCTGTATTCTCCAATTACTCCGCAAAGGGGCTGCCTGAAGTTTCGGCAGGTCCACTGATCGAATCACAAGGGCGTTCTGGCACCAAAGTGTCGGTGCAATCTATGTCCCAGCAACTCGCGAGCCAAATCGAATCCAATCTGCGCCGCTACGCAAACCAATGGGAGATGTGGCCAGTGATCCCAAACCTGCTCGACCGGGAAGCTCTGGCGCAAGACTCAACCAGCTTGCAACCTTCTACCCACCTGCGATTGGCTTTGGTGGGCGCGACGCCTGTGAATCAGACGACAGTTGTAGAGGCGCAGGGCGCTGACGATTAAGCGCGCACCCGCTGACAACTACTAGAGCGTACGCACAGCCACGCTGGTAGATCCCCTACTTTCATTAGTGTCTGCATCCCGAACCTCCATCTCGATCCTGTTGTTAGCAGGGTCAAAACCGATCGCAGAATTAGCCGACACAAACACAGAGAATGTTGGTGTATCACCGGTATTGAACGACTCAACTACCAATGGCGCCTGTTGCGGCGGCGCCAGGCACTCTGCAGTAACCGGGTTGGTTTGGCAGAAGAATATGCTGCTTTGCGCCGCTTGATTTGTCGCGTTGGCAACAAGCTCAATACGCTCACTACTACCAATGTTTATGCTCGACAAACCAAAAAAGCCAGAACCGTTGGCTGGAATAGACACTACCCCGTCACCAGAGGGTGTGGCACTTAGCATAATGATGTCTGCAGTAGGCACGGTAGATGCAAGCAAACTCAGCGTGTTCACACCACGAATGGGGCGAGCTGTTGCGCCATCGCACGAGAACGCAAAGCGCTGGTCGCGGCTCTGTAGTGCTGCGGTGGATGTGAAATTGAGTACAAAGGTCTTAAGCGCGCCACTGGCAATCGCCACGGTTGGGCTTACCGCACCAATTGGCGCGTTGGTCGCCGGGTTGGTTTCTTGATAAGAGAAACTGCCTTCAAAGAAGTCTATTGGGGTGATGGTGCAGGCCTGGGCATCCGTATTGCCCGAGTTAACCACAGTGGCAAACACCGAAGCCCCCGTTCCAACTTCTATCGAACGGCTACTGGGTAAAACCGCCGCAACCAGCTCAACATTAATAGACTCATCTCGTTGGGCAGGCACAAACAGCGCAGCCAGTCCTTCGTCGTTTGCTAGCCTGAACATCAGGTCAACGCCTTGCGAGTAGTTGAGGATGGTTAGGGTGCTTGTGTTTGCAGGCAAAGCCACCGCGCTAGCTCCAGCCGCCGAGGCGCTTGCCAGGTCCAAGCGATCGCCATTCGCCAGCAGAATTTGCGTGGCGGGGCCACCGCTATCAAGTCGAACAACGGAAGTAATTGTACCCCCCGTGATGGGGCTTACCGTTAGAAGGTGATCGCCAGAGGTTGAGAGAGGTTCTACGTCTAAGGCGATGTTGGTGGACGTCCCGGCGGCGCTCGATGAATCGCCTGCAGTCCCACTACTATAGAAAGACATACGGCCTGGGACATTGCCGAAGGCGCCATCCATCGAGAACATTGGCGAGTACAACACGTTGCCGAATGCTGGAACGTTTCGCGCCGCCACGGCCGCAACCGACGGATAATCTCCGGAGCACGCAGTTAAGAGTTGGCGACCATCAAAAGCTTCGATAAATCCGGACGCAATACCCTGGGTACCACCGGGAGTGTTCCCCGGGTTTCTATCTGCGCGAAAGTTCGTATCCGCTGGAAGACCAAACTGGCTCGCTAATACGGCTTGCCCCGCTGTGAGGGTCGCCTTGGCGATATTTGAACCTACCGCAACAAAGGGGGCCGAAAGCCCCAGTTCTGTGTTTGCAGCCGACTGGCCGAGAAAAAAGTCAGCTAGCCCCGCCGCCGAGGTATTACGCCAGCGTGAGCCTGCCGCATAGCCATAAAGGTAGTAGCTCGCATCACGAAGATTTAGGTTGTTGGCTTTGGTACCCGGCCCGGCATCTCGCCACCAGGTGGCGTACTCACTGTTCGCAACATCCGCAAGCCTTGCTTGACTTGGGATGGGTTGAAAATTATCTAGAGCGGCACTTGCAGCCTGGGTAACGTAGTCGCAGGTGGCGCGTGGGGTATAAACCAGTGAATAGTCCATCTCCATTTGTACGCGCGGGGATAGCTGCGTAATCGCAACCTCGCGCTGTTCCCGGATACCAGACTCGAGGCTAAATGGCAGCGTAGCGCCGGCATAGGTTGCCTGCTGGAGAGAACGTGCACTCGCAGCCACAGACACACCTTTGTTGGGCTGCGGATTGGAAGCGACCCGAGAGGCAACATAGGGGGAGGTTTCTAATCCAGAAACGTAGTCTTCTCCGACGTTAGCGCAGCCTTCTTCGGCGGTGCACACCCAGGATTTGGTTCTAAATATGTAGTAGTCATCAAACTCGTAACCAAAGAGTTGATCCAGATCAAGAAATCGAAACGCGTAGGCGATCTCATCGCTGCGTTCCTGCGCTTGAGGTACCCGCTCGAGTGTAGCGCCCCCTTGCACATCAAACTTCTTAATCAACAAGTCAATCCGCTGCAAATTACCGAGCGCGTTATAAAACCCACGCGGAAGGTCCAGAGAGAGACCCGTCGTATTCTCTGCACTTAATGCTGGCAATTCCTGAGGAAAACCGAGCTCTAGATCTACGCTGGGTTGAGCTGAAAAGGTGTCGGTGACGTCAACCGCCGACACTGCGGTAGACAGGAACGTTAGAGGCATGAGGAACAAGGCACAAGCTACCTTCGTCGAGGTGGTGCTCAGGCTCTTTACATTCATTGATACATCCCGGCGCTTAAAAGGTTGAAGGCCCGACCTTCGGTGACAAAAATAAACAGGAATAATGTGGATAACTGTTCATTGTTAAGGAAACTAGAAGTATCTTGCGCAATCCATCAAAGCGCAACAACCGTTAAACGCCTCTAATCGGCAACATTTAACGCAGGCTTCACAATAATCGAGCCTAAGAGGGTTATGGTTTCTGAAACTAAAGTTTATGTAAATTCGATCAACACCCCGGCCCTCCCACAATCAACCCCAGATTCGACCCAATCCAACCTGCTGGGCTTAATCGGCGACGTGCACGCAGAACACGAGCGACTCGAAACGGCGATCGACACCTTGCTGCACGCCGGCGCCGATACCCTGCTCTGCACCGGTGATCTCTGCGACGGCCCGGGTGATCTTGACCGCTGCGTCGAGCTGCTCAAACAACACAACGTGATCTGTGTGCGCGGCAATCACGATCGCTGGATGCTGGACGATCGCGTCCGCCACATCACAGACGCTCATCACCGCGTCGCGGTGGGTCAGAACGCCATCGACTACCTCGCTGCTCTGCCCACCCAGGCCAATATCTCGACCACAGCCGGCCCTCTGCTGCTCTGCCACGGCATGCTCGACAACGACCTCGCTAAAGTGTGGCCTGGCTCTGAGCGCATGCCACCGGAAAGAAGCACCGGCCTCGACAAGCTGATTCAACAAGACAGCCATAGGTTGTTGGTAAACGGCCACATGCACTACCGCATTGTGCTCGACTTTCCAGGTCTCACACTCATCAATGCGGGCACGCTGTCCCCCCGTCACCGGCCAGGCGTCACGCTGCTGGATTGCGTGGCAAACGAGCTGCAGGTGTTTGAGTTTGGCGACGCCAAGGACGCGCTTACGCATACAAAAACAGAGCTATTAAACGACACCACGCGCTATCAATGGCCCAACACTCAAAGCTTTGACTCGCCCACCGAGAGCGAGCGTCTCCCCCTCGCCCTCTATTCCTGATC
>CAZFIA010000126.1:0-12039 GCA_964519335.1 uncultured Pseudomonadales bacterium | reverse complement strand
TGCTCGATGCAGTCGTGGTTTACCCTGGCACTCTACTCTGACCCCAAAAAATCACTAATTAAGGGGAGTGTGAATGTCTTTCTTAAGATCATTGCACGTTAGAACCCAAGGAGATTTAGCCGATGGCTAAGAAAGTTGAAGCCTACATAAAACTGCAGGTACCTGCAGGGCAGGCGAACCCGAGTCCACCTGTTGGTCCCGCACTGGGACAGCACGGTGTGCAGATTATGGATTTCTGTAAGGCGTTTAACGCAGAAACCCAGAGTCAGGAACAAGGCCTACCGATTCCGGTAGTTATCACGGTCTATTCTGATCGCAGCTTTACCTTTATCACCAAGACGCCACCTGCGTCGGTGCTGTTGCGTAAGGCTGCCAAGATTGACAAGGGCAGCGGCACGCCTAACACCGAAAAGGTGGCCAAGGTTAACCGGGCTCAGCTCGAAGAAATTGCGAAACTCAAAATGCCTGATTTAACGGCGGCAGATATGGATGCTGCTGTTCGCACCATTGCAGGCAGCGCCCGTAGCGCGGGAATTGATGTGGAAGGAGTGGTCTAGTGGCAAAGCTAACCAAACGCATGAAGGCGATTGCCGAGAAGGTAGACAAAGAAAAGAACTACCCGATCGAAGAAGCTGTAAACCTGCTGAATGAACTTTCAAAAACCAAACTGAAAGAGTCGTTCGATATTTCTGTGAACCTGGGTATCGACCCTAAGAAGTCTGACCAAAACGTTCGCGGGGCTACCACGCTGCCGCATGGCACGGGCAAGTCTATTCGAGTCGCGGTATTCGCTCAGGGTGATAACGTGGCCAAAGCTGAGGCGGCAGGCGCTGATCTCATTGGCTTTGAAGATCTTGCCGAGTCTATTAAAGGCGGCACGATGGATTTTGATGTGTTGATAGCAACACCTGATGCAATGCGTCTGGTGGGTCAGCTCGGTAAGGTTCTAGGCCCTCGCGGCCTTATGCCAAACCCCAAGACCGGCACGGTTACACCCGATGTCGCAACAGCGGTAACCAATGCCAAAGCAGGTCAGGTTCAGTACCGCACCGACAAGGCGGGCATCGTGCATGGCGGTATCGGTCAGGTTGGCTTTGATGCCACAAAGATTCGCGAGAACGTTGAAGCCTTGATTAGCGATTTGCGCAAGTCAAAGCCTGCGTCTGCCAAGGGTGTTTATTTTAAGAAAGTCACGCTGAGTACCACTATGGGTCCTGGCGTGTTGATTGATCAGGGATCCATTGGGATCTAAGAGATTTAGAACGGTTTTAGAAGTTTAGGAATACGCGGTGATTGCATGAAAGTGCAACCACCATCGTTAGACGGGTCGAGTTGTCGTTCTTGTAGTGAGAGCTGGCAGCAAAACCTACGTCGAAGACCGCAGGTGAGTGAAAACTCTTAATATTCCTGCGCAGACGGTAAGTGGCGAATGAAAGTCCCTAGAAGTACTAGTGGCCTTCAGACGCTCCGCGCCGTGACTGCAACGTCGGGTAACCGACATTAGCGAGCAATACCCTAAATGGTATGGCTCAGGAGAAAATTGTGGCGTTGAGACTGGAAGGCAAGAAGCAAATTGTTGCCGAGGTAAACGAAGCCGCGGGGAGCGCATTGTCAGCAGTACTTGCTGATTATCGTGGACTCACAGCGGAAGAAATGACGGTAATGCGGGTGAAAGCCCGTGAGACTGGCGTTTACGTTCGCGTGGTCCGCAACACGTTAGCCAAGCGCGCAGTAGCAGGCACCGAATACGAGTGTTTGTCTGATGCGTTGTCTGGCCCTACGTTGGTTGCGTTCTCTCAGGAAGATCCGGGCTCTGCAGCTCGGCTGTTGAAGGACTGTGCCAAGGAATACGACGCGCTTGAAGTAAAAGCGCTCTCTATTGGTGGCGAACTTCTACCAGCTGATCAGCTTGACCGGGTGGCTAAGCTACCGACACGTGACGAAGCACTGGCTACGCTCATGAGCGTTATGAACGCGCCCATTGGCAAATTCGTGCGCACCATTAACGAGGTGCCCGGAAAGCTGGTACGAGTTGTCGCGGCAGTGGGGGAAAGCAAGAAGGCGGAAGCCTAATTACAACCTGCTCTATGGCAAACAAAGCAACTAACAACTTTATTTACTCTTAGGAGATTAATCAGATGGCTTTGTCTAACGACGAAATTCTGGATGCGATCGCTGAAAAAAGCGTGATGGACATTGTTGACCTGGTGTCAGCAATGGAAGAAAAATTTGGTGTGAGTGCAGCTGCGGCAGTAGCCGTTGCGGCTCCCGGTGCCGGCGGTGACGGTGGTGCTGCAGCCGAAGAGAAGACTGAATTTGATGTGATCCTGACTGCGGCGGGTGACAAGAAGGTGAATGCGATCAAGGCTGTTCGCGCCATCACTGGTCTGGGCTTGAAAGAAGCCAAGGCTCTGGTGGACGAAGCACCTTCTCCCGTCAAGGAAGGCGCAACAAAAGAGGAAGCAGAAGATTTCAAGAAACAGCTCGAAGAAGCTGGTGCATCAGTAGAGGTCAAATAACTGACCTTTGCGCTTCGTCTGGGTGGGGATTGCTTGCGATCCCTGCGGCCAGACACAAGAGGCTGCCTGCCGGATTTTGTTTTTCGAAACGAAACCGGGATGCGGCCTATTGTCGTCGCCGTTAAAAAAGCGGTAGCGACAAATTACAACCGATGTGTCCATTTAGGAAGACCTAAATGGGTAGTCGGCCTAATTCAAGAATTGGGAGATTCTAATGGCGTATAGCTTCACTGAGAAAAAGCGGATTCGGAAGGACTTTGGTCGTCTGTCTGAGGCGATGGAACTGCCCTATCTGCTGGCCATTCAGGTGGACTCTTACGATCGCTTCTTGCAAACCCGACTCAATCGTTCTGTTGATGCCAAAAAGGCAGACACTGCGCGTGAGGAAACGGGTCTGCATGCAGCGTTCAAATCTGTATTTCCGATTGCCAGTTATTCTGGCAACGCGGCACTTGAGTACGTTGACTATCGTCTCGGCGAACCGCCGTTCGACGTTAAGGAATGTACTTTGCGTGGTATTACCTACGCCGCACCGCTGCGGGTAAAAGTACGTCTGATTATTTACGACAGAGAATCTTCCAACAAAGCGGTTAAAGACGTTAAGGAGCAGGAAGTGTACATGGGCGAGATTCCGCTCATGACCGCCAATGGCACTTTCGTTATTAACGGTACCGAGCGAGTAGTCGTCTCCCAGCTGCACCGTTCACCGGGTGTGTTCTTTGACCACGACCGAGGTAAAACTCATTCATCGGGCAAGCTGCTCTACTCTGCGCGGGTTATTCCTTACCGTGGTTCATGGCTTGATTTTGAATTTGACCCCAAAGACTGCGTGTTTGTCCGTATCGACCGACGCCGCAAGTTGCCGGCTACAATTATTCTACGGGCGCTTGGCTGCACGTCAGAAGACATTCTGGAAATGTTTTTCGAGAAGAACATGTTCCATGTCAAGAAAGACGGCTTCTCAATGGACCTCATCGCTGAGCGTTTGCGCGGCGATGTCGCGTCCTTTGATATCAAGGATGGCGATGGCCAGGTAATTGCTGAAGAAGGCCGCCGTATCACGGCCCGCCACGTCCGCCAGCTCGAGCAATCGGGCATGAAGCGGCTGGATGTCCCTCGAGAGTACCTTCTTGAGCATGTAACCGCCCGCGACATCATTGATGAAAGCACGGGTGAGGTGCTGGTGCCCTGCAACAGCATCATTACCGAAGAAGTGATCGAAGCGCTGCTTGAGGCTGAAGTTACCAATATCGAGACGATCTACACCAACGATCTCGATTCTGGTCCTTATGTTTCAGACACGCTGCGCATCGATTCAACCACCAACCGCCTTGAGGCGTTGGTGGAAATCTATCGCATGATGCGTCCCGGCGAGCCGCCCACAAAAGAAGCGGCGGAAAACCTGTTCAACAATCTGTTCTTCTCTAACGATCGCTACGATCTGTCTGCGGTTGGCCGCATGAAGTTCAACCGTCGTTTGGGTCGTGAAGAAACTTTGGGTGAAGGCATCCTCGATCGTGATGACGTTATTGACGTTCTGCATACGCTGATCGACATTCGTAACGGTAAAGGTGCTGTCGATGATATCGATCACCTGGGTAACCGTCGGGTTCGATCGGTTGGCGAGATGGCCGAAAACCAGTTCCGCGTTGGCCTGATTCGGGTTGAGCGTGCTGTAAAAGAACGTTTGAGCCTCGCTGAAAGCGAAGGGCTGATGCCGCAAGACATGATTAACGCAAAGCCTGTGGCCGCGGCGATCAAAGAATTCTTCGGCTCGTCTCAACTCTCGCAGTTTATGGATCAGAACAATCCGCTGTCTGAGGTAACCCACAAGCGTCGGGTTTCTGCACTTGGACCGGGTGGATTGACCCGGGAACGTGCAGGCTTTGAGGTTCGGGACGTACACCCAACCCACTATGGCCGAGTTTGCCCAATTGAAACTCCTGAAGGACCCAACATTGGTTTGATCAACTCGCTCGCAAGCTATGCGCGCACAAACCACTATGGGTTCCTTGAATCTGCGTACCGCAAGGTAGTGGATGGCAAGGTCACCTTTGACATTGAGTATCTATCGGCGATTGATGAGGCCGAGTACGTTATTGCGCAGGCGGATACGCCCATTGATGCAAATGGCAAACTCGATACCGAATCGGTTGAGGTTCGACACCAGAATGAGTTCACCCGGGCAACCCCTGAGTCAGTGAACTACATGGACGTGTCGCCCAAGCAGGTGGTGTCGGTAGCGGCGTCACTGATTCCGTTTCTTGAGCACGACGATGCCAACAGAGCGCTGATGGGCTCAAACATGCAGCGCCAGGCAGTTCCTACTATTCGCACCGAAAAGCCGTTTGTGGGCACAGGAATGGAACGGAATGTCGCTCGCGATTCGGGTGTGTGCGTGGTTGCGGAACGAGGCGGCGTTATAGATAGTGTAGATGCCGGTCGTGTTGTAGTTCGGGTTTCTGATGAAGAGACCTACGCAGATGAGGCGGGTGTAGACATCTACAACCTCACCAAGTTTACGCGTTCAAACCAAAATACCTGCATCAACCAACGGCCGCTGGTAATGCCTGGCGATAAGATTTCGCGTGGCGATATTCTGGCTGATGGCCCGTCTATTGATATGGGCGAGCTGGCGCTCGGGCAAAACATGCGTATCGCATTCATGCCTTGGAACGGCTACAACTTTGAGGATTCGATCCTTATCTCCGAGCGCGTGGTAGAAGAAGATCGCTTCACCTCAGTGCACATCCAGGAACTGACCTGTATTGCACGTGACACGAAGCTGGGCCCCGAAGAGATTACCTGTGACATTCCGAACGTCGGCGAGGGCGCGCTTTCGAAGCTCGACGAATCAGGGATTGTCTACATCGGTGCAGAAGTTAGCGCTGGCGACATTCTGGTGGGTAAGGTAACGCCCAAGGGCGAAACCCAGCTCACACCGGAAGAAAAACTGCTGCGGGCCATCTTTGGTGAGAAAGCCTCCGACGTTAAAGACACGTCGCAGCGCGTTCCCACCTCTGTCAAAGGCACCGTCATCGACGTGCGGGTGTTTACGCGCGATGGCGTTGAGAAAGATCAACGGGCGCGAGACATCGAAGACGCTGAACTCACGCAGATCCGCAAAGATCTCGACGATGAGTACCGTATCATCGAAGGCGCTACTTACGAGCGACTGCGTCGCGCGTTGAACGGTAAAAAAGCAACACGCGCTCCCAACGAATCTGCGGGCCTCACCATTACGGAGGCGTATCTCGATACGCTTACTCGTGACGAGTGGTTCAAGATTCGCATGGAAGACGATGCGATCAACGCGCAGCTGGATGGCGCAGAGAAGCAACTTGCTGAGCGCAAGAAGCAGCTCGATGATCGCTACACCGACAAGCGCACCAAGATCGAAACCGGTGATGACCTGGCACCTGGCGTGCTCAAGATCGTTAAGGTTTACCTGTCTATTCGCCGTCGCATTCAGCCCGGTGACAAGATGGCGGGCCGGCACGGAAACAAGGGTGTGATCTCTGTGATCAAGCCGGTTGAGGATATGCCGTTCGATGAAAACGGCGAACCCGTAGACATTGTGCTCAACCCCCTGGGTGTTCCATCGCGAATGAACGTCGGGCAGGTGCTCGAAACTCATCTCGGCTGGGCGGCTAAGGGTATGGGCGACCGTATCAACGAAATGCTCGAACAGCACAAGCAGGCAACGGATATTCGTGGCTACCTTGAAAAGGTCTACAACGGCTCCGGCGGACGTTCCGAGAATCTTGATTCTCTATCAGACAGTGAAGTTATGACCCTGGCGGAAAACCTCCGAAAAGGTGTGCCTATTGCGACACCCGTGTTCGACGGTGCCACAGAAGACGAGATCAAGCGCATGCTTGAACTTGGTGGTTTGTCCGCTACTGGCCAAACGCACTTGTGGGACGGCCGCACCGGCGAGCGATTTGATCGCCCCGTAACGGTGGGCTACATGTACATGCTGAAACTCAACCACCTGGTTGACGACAAGATGCACGCGCGCTCGACGGGCTCTTACAGCCTGGTTACCCAGCAACCGTTGGGTGGTAAAGCGCAGTTTGGTGGTCAGCGGTTCGGAGAAATGGAAGTGTGGGCCCTTGAGGCGTACGGCGCAGCCTACACCTTGCAAGAAATGCTTACCGTTAAATCAGATGACGTTGCGGGTCGCACGAAGATGTACAAGAACATCGTCGATAGCGACTTCAACATGGAGCCCGGAATGCCTGAGAGCTTTAACGTACTCGTTAAGGAGATCAGGTCACTGGGCATTGATATGGAACTGGAGGAAAGCGAATGAGAGATTTACTCAACCTGCTAAAAGCTCAGGAAGGCCAGATTGAAGAATTTGATTCGTTGCGAATCGGTCTTGCCTCACCTGACATGATCCGGTCCTGGTCGTTTGGGGAGGTAAAGAAGCCCGAGACGATCAACTATCGTACCTTTAAGCCCGAGCGTGATGGACTGTTCTGTGCGCGCGTGTTTGGTCCGGTAAAAGACTACGAATGCCTGTGCGGAAAGTACAAGCGTCTGAAGCACCGAGGCGTCATTTGTGAAAAATGTGGCGTTGAAGTAACGCTCACCAAGGTTCGCCGTGAACGCATGGCGCACATTGAGCTGGCGTCACCCGTTGCGCACATCTGGTTCCTCAAGTCTTTGCCTTCTCGTATTGGCCTGCTGCTTGATATGACGCTGCGCGATATCGAGCGCGTGCTGTACTTTGAGTCCTTTGTGGTAATCGACCCAGGCATGACCGACCTTGAGATGGGTCAGTTACTGACGGACGAAGAGTATTTCTCGAAGCTCGAAGAGTACGGTGATGAGTTTGTCGCGAAGATGGGTGCCGAGGCCGTTCGCGACCTGCTGCTCGATCTCGACCTGAACGAAGAGATCGATATTCTTCGCGAAGAGATTCCGGCGACAAACTCCGAGACCAAAATCAAAAAGCTGTCAAAGCGGCTTAAGTTGATGGAGGCCTTTGTTAACTCTGGAAATGAACCTGATTGGATGATCATGACGGTGCTGCCTGTGTTGCCACCCGATCTGCGTCCACTGGTGCCGCTTGACGGTGGCCGGTTTGCAACCTCAGATCTTAACGATCTCTATCGCCGGGTAATTAACCGCAACAACCGACTCAAGCGTCTGCTCGATCTGAACGCACCGGACATCATCGTACGTAACGAAAAACGCATGCTGCAGGAATCTGTAGACGCGCTGCTCGATAACGGTCGTCGCGGTCGTGCAATCACGGGCTCTAACAAGCGTCCGCTGAAATCACTTGCCGACATGATCAAAGGTAAGCAGGGTCGTTTCCGCCAGAACCTTCTAGGTAAGCGAGTCGACTACTCGGGTCGCTCGGTGATTGTAGTTGGACCGACGCTTAGGCTGCATCAGTGTGGTCTGCCGAAGAAAATGGCGCTGGAGCTGTTTAAGCCGTTCATTTTTGGAAAGCTTGAAGCCAAAGGTCTTGCGACAACGATTAAGGCTGCCAAGAAGATGGTGGAGCGAGAAACTGCAGAAGTGTGGGACATTCTTGCGGATGTGATTCGCGAGCACCCCGTGTTGCTTAACCGCGCACCTACGCTGCACCGTTTGGGCATTCAGGCGTTTGAGCCGGTACTCATTGAAGGTAAGGCGATTCAGCTTCATCCGTTGGTGTGTGCAGCGTACAACGCTGACTTTGACGGCGACCAGATGGCGGTACACGTACCCCTGACTCTCGAGGCGCAACTCGAAAGCCGGGCGCTTATGATGTCTACCAACAACATTCTGTCGCCTGCCAGCGGTGAGCCGATCATCGTGCCATCGCAAGACGTTGTGTTGGGCCTGTACTACATGACCCGGGAAATGGTCAATGTTAAGGGCGAAGGCACCGTGTTTTCTGATGTCCATGAGGTTCATCGTGCGCATAACTCGGGTGAAGTTGATCTGCATGCCCTGGTTAAAGTGCGCATCACGGAGCGTCGTGAGAATCAGTCGGGTGAGATCGAGACTCATAACACGGTTTACGACACCACAGTGGGCCGTGCGCTGCTCTATGACATTGTCCCTGACCGCATTCCCTATGAGATGGTTAACTGCGATATGGATAAGCGGTCGATCTCTAATCTGATTAACGAATGCTATCGCAACGTTGGTTTGAAAGAGACCGTGGTGTTTGCTGACCAACTGATGTACACCGGCTTTGCGCAATCAACGCGGTCCGGTTCTTCGATTGGCGTAAACGATTTTGTCATTCCCGATGAAAAAGCCAAGATTATTGGTGACGCCGAAGCGGAAGTTAACGAGATTGAAAGTCAGTACGCCTCAGGCCTGGTTACCCAGGGCGAGAAGTACAACAAGGTGGTAGACATCTGGTCCCGTGCAAACGATCTGGTTGCACGCTCGATGATGGATGGCATCTCAAAGACTTCAGTGAAAAACAAGAAGGGCGAAGACGAAGAACAGGCCTCGTTCAACTCGGTTTACATGTATGCCGATTCCGGAGCTCGTGGTTCACCAGCTCAGATTCGTCAGCTTGCCGGCATGCGAGGTCTTATGACCAAGCCTGACGGTAGCATCATCGAGACACCCATCGTTGCGAACTTCCGCGAAGGTCTGTCTGTAAACGAGTACTTCATTTCTACCCACGGCGCTCGTAAGGGTCTGGCCGATACGGCGCTCAAAACAGCTAACTCCGGTTACCTGACACGTCGACTGGTAGATGTGGCGCAGGACATGGTGGTAACCGAACACGATTGCGGCACCACTGAAGGTCTTAAAGTAGCTGCCGTTATCGAAGGCGGTGACGTTGTAGAGCCACTCTCTGAGCGCGTGCTTGGTCGGGTGGTTGCGCAAGACGTGCTTAGCTCTGATGGCAAAAACGTGCTCATCGAGGCAGGTACTCTGCTCGATGAAGTGGGTGTAGAGCAGTTAGACGCAATGGGCGTTGATGAGTTGGTTGCACGCTCTGCAATCACTTGTGACACCAAGTATGGCGTTTGCTCGCTATGCTATGGCCGCGATCTTGCTCGCGGTCACCTGGTAAACGTCGGCGAGGCGGTTGGTGTGATCGCGGCACAATCAATTGGAGAGCCAGGCACGCAGCTTACGATGCGTACCTTCCACATTGGTGGTGCAGCCTCACGTGCAACGGCTATCGATAACGTTCAGGTTAAGCATGGCGGCACCGTTCGATTGCACAACCTGAAGACAGTAACGCGCACCTCTGGTGAGCTGGTTGCCGTGTCTCGTTCTGGTGAAGTGGCCATTGCAGATGCGCAAGGCCGTGAGCGTGAGCGTTACAAGCTGCCCTACGGTGCTGTTATTTCTGTGACGGATGATGATTCGGTTGATGCCGGTCAGATCATCGCGCAGTGGGATCCGCACACACACCCAATTGTTACGGAAGTGGCGGGTAAGGTTGTATTCCAGGACATGGAAGATGGCCTTTCCATCAATCGCCAAACCGACGAACTCACCGGTCTTACCAATATCTCGGTAATGGATCCCAAGGATCGATCTACTGCAGGTAAAGATCTGAACCCGTCTATTCAGTTGCTCGATGACAGTGGCGAAAACGTCATGTTGGCTGGTTCTGACGTTCCTGCGATCTACCGCTTGCCCAATAACTCGATTCTGAATATCGAAGATGGTCAACAGTTGGGTGTGGGTGAAGTTATTGCCCGCGTACCTCAGGAAGGTTCAAAGACTCGAGACATCACCGGTGGTCTGCCTAGGGTTGCCGATTTGTTCGAAGCGCGCAAGCCAAAAGAGCCGGCTATTCTTGCCGAGATCTCTGGTGCCGTTAGCTTTGGTAAAGAAACCAAAGGTAAGCGTCGCCTCGTGCTGACGCCTACCGATGGCGATCCGGTCGAGTCGCTGATTCCCAAATGGCGCAACATCTCGGTATTCGAAGGTGAAAGTGTAGAGCGCGGCGAAGTGGTATCTGAAGGCGCCCCTTCATCCCACGACATTCTTCGTCTTAAGGGCGTTGATGAGCTGGCGAACTACATCACCAATGAAATCCAGGAGGTTTACCGCCTGCAGGGTGTGAAGATCAACGACAAGCACATCGAAGTGATTGTGCGGCAGATGCTGCGCAAAGCTGAGATTACTGACTCGGGTGATTCGCATCTGATTCGCGGTGAACAGCTTACGTACAACCAGGTAATGGAAGTGAACGAGGCGCTCGAAGCCGAAGGCAAACAGCCCGCCAAGTTCGAACGCCTGTTGCTGGGTATTACCAAGGCATCGCTTGCTACCGAATCGTTCATCTCTGCGGCGTCGTTCCAGGAGACCACTCGCGTGCTTACCGAAGCAGCCGTTACCGGCAAGCGTGACTTCCTGCGCGGCCTCAAAGAGAACGTGGTTGTAGGTCGATTGATTCCTGCGGGAACCGGTCTTGCCTACCACGCGGATCGTAAGAAGCGTCGTGAAGATGATATCGCGCAGAAGGCAGTTGAGAGCCAGGGCCCAACCGCAGACGAGATCGAACAGGCGCTGTCAGAAGCGCTGAGCTCGGGCGAGTAGCTGCCAATCTGAACCTGCCTTAATTAGAAGAGACTATGATGAAAGTAGTTAAGAGAACGGCCGATTACACGGTCTATCAAAAACGCTCGGAGCGGTACGCGGTCCAGGGCCCGGACAAGGCCTGGATCAATGGCTATGACAAAGCCAAGATTCTGCTGGATGAGGGGCTGATCAAGGCCGTTCTCACAAAGCCGGAGCCTGAGGCTGCCCCGGCGGCGGAGACTGATGCTACTGATGCTGAAGAGGCCCCGGAAGCGGCGGCTGAAGAAGCGGAAGCCGCTGCCGAAGCTCCCGCTGAAGAGGCCTCAGATGGCGATAAAGAGGATGCCCCAGAAGGCGAATAGAAGGCGAATAGAGGCCGAACAGCCACATCTGGGGGTGCTAGCGGACGCTAGCCGAAGTCAAATAGGGGTGCTAGAATCCGCGCCCCGGAAAAGTACAAACGCAGCGCTTAGGCGCCAGAGAGAGTTACACCGTAAATGGCCACTATTAGCCAACTTGTCCGCAAGCCACGCAAGCGCAAGATCGAAAAGAACATTGTGCCGGCGCTACAGGCCTGCCCCCAGCGTCGCGGTGTTTGCACCCGCGTTTATACCACCACGCCCAAAAAGCCGAATTCGGCGCTGCGTAAGGTGTGCCGGGTTCGACTGACTAACGGCTACGAAGTCTCTTCATATATTGGTGGCGAGGGCCACAACTTGCAGGAGCACTCGGTCGTGCTGATTCGCGGGGGTCGCGTTAAGGATCTACCCGGTGTTCGTTACCACACCGTTCGCGGAACTCTAGATACATCGGGTGTCACTGACCGTCGTCAGGGTCGCTCAAAGTATGGCGCCAAAAAGCCAAAATAGTTTCTGATATTACTTCCAGTACTGATTTTGCCTTCAGTACTGATTCTACTTCCAGTAAGGCCGCCTAGAGATTCATAACGAATCTTTAGTGAGCGGAGGCAACCTGAAGCGAGGAGCTTAAAATGCCAAGACGTCGAGTCGTC
>CAZFIA010000125.1:0-12327 GCA_964519335.1 uncultured Pseudomonadales bacterium | reverse complement strand
CCCCATGCCCCACCCAGCGTCCTTAACACCCTCTCAAGCGCCTTCCGATGAGATGTTCCGCGCTCGCTCGGCTCTACGGGCAAACACGCTGCAAGACGAAGCACAGCTGGTTACCAGCATGCTCAATGACTACCCCCTAAGCCAACAGCAGATTGGCTGGATCGAGGCTGAGGGCACGCGGCTGGTGCGCGATTGCCGGGCGCGGGGCGATGACAAGTCGGTACTGGATGCTTTTTTGCAGCAGTTTGGCCTGTCGAACAGCGAGGGCGTGGCGCTCATGTGTTTAGCAGAGGCCCTGCTGCGAGTGCCTGATGCCGACACCGCAGATGAGCTTATCGCCGAAAAGGTATTGGCAGGGGATTGGGACGATCACCTAAGGGCGTCAGATTCAGTGTTTGTTAACGCCTCCACCTGGGCGCTGATGCTCACCGGTCGGGTGATCTCGCTTAATCCGGATATGGTCGATGATGCACCCTCCTGGCTTGGCGGTTTGGTTGCGCGCGCGGGCGAGCCGGTGATTCGAAGCGCCATGCAGCAGGCGATGAAGATTTTAGGCGGAGAATTTGTGTTAGGCCAAACGCTTGAGTCTGCGCTGCAAAGAGCTGAGGGCATTTGTTCGTTCGATATGCTGGGCGAAGGTGCGCGTACCGAAGAGGCGGCACAAAAATATTATGAGGCTTACGCGCAAGCGATTGAGCAGCTTGCAAGCAAAGGTGTCGCAGATTCACCTGAAGCTAGCCACGGCATTTCGGTAAAACTCTCGGCGCTGCACCCGCGCTACGACTCGCTACGCACTGAAACCGGGTTGCCCGTAGTGATCGAACGCGCAAAGGCTCTGGCGCGTATGGCGGCACAAGCCAATATCAACTTTACGCTGGATGCTGAAGAGGCGAACAGACTAGACATATCACTGGATCTGTTTGCAGAGCTTGCCGCCGATCCAGAAACCAAAGGCTGGCAAGGCCTTGGGCTTGCCGTGCAGTGCTACAGCCGCCGCGCACTTAATGTTATGCACTGGCTGATTGCACTGGCGAACAACACCAATCGACGGTTTATGGTGCGGCTGGTTAAAGGCGCGTACTGGGATACCGAGATAAAGCACGCGCAAGAGCTAGGCCTTGATAGCTACCCCGTGTTTACCCGCAAACTGGCCACCGACTTAAGCTATTTGTCGTGCGCGCGATTGGTTTTGCAAAACGAAGAACAAATCTACCCGCAGTTTGCGACCCACAATGCCCACACGGTGACGGCCATACTGGCCATGACCAACAGGCGCAACTTCGAATTTCAGCGGCTGCACGGCATGGGCGAGCTTCTATACAGTCAGGCGGTTGAGCAATTTGACCCTATGCCCGCCGTCCGGGTGTATGCCCCGGTGGGCGCTCACAAAGACTTGCTTGCATACCTTGTGCGACGCTTGCTTGAGAACGGCGCCAACTCCTCGTTTGTAAACCGCTTTCTCGATCAGCAAACGCCTGCCGAGTTCTTGCTGCGCGACCCGGGCCGTACGCTGCGCAACCTACCCAGCCTCACGCACCCCGACATTCCTGCGCCGCCCAAACTGTACGGCGCCGCTCGACAGAACTCGCCCGGTGTCGACATCTTTGACACCAACGCAGGTAGTGCACTGTTTGCATCGATCGAGGATTGGCAAGACACCCAATGGAAGGGTGGACCCATCATAAGCGGCGAGTTGCTCTTCGATGAGGCCGACAAACGCACAAGCTACAACCCCGCCAAACGATCGGAGGTGACTGGCGCGGTAACAGATTCAACGCAGCGCCGCGTCGACCAGGCCATGACCCTTGCCGCGGCCGCTCAAGGCGACTGGGACGCGCTTGGCGGTCGCGCACGCGCTAGCATTTTAAATCGCATGGCCGACCTGCTGATTGAAAACCGCAGCGAGTTGCTTGCGCTTCTGCAGCGCGAGGCCGGAAAGACCATCGATGACGCTCTGGGTGAGGCACGCGAAGCCGAAGACTTCTTGCGTTATTACGCCGCACAAGCCGCCGCCGAGTTTGCAGAACCGCAAACGTTGCCCGGCCCTACCGGCGAGATCAACCAACTCAGCCTGCACGGGCGCGGCGTGTTTGTGTGTATCTCACCGTGGAACTTTCCGCTGGCCATTTTCCTCGGGCAAATAGCGGCCGCGCTGGCCGCAGGTAACAGCGTCGTCGCAAAGCCCGCCGACCAAACCCCGCTTATTGCGACGCGCTGTGTGCAGTTGTTGCAGGCTGCGGGCGTGCCCGCTGATGTTCTCAGTCTGTTGCCAGGTCCGGGGTCTGTCATCGGTGCTGCACTGGTAGACCACCCGCTAACTGCTGGGGTGGCCATGACGGGTTCGACAGCCACCGCCATGCGCATCAATCAGGCGCTGGCCGCAAAGAGCGGACCTATAGTGCCGCTGATTGCCGAGACCGGCGGACAAAATGCCATGTTTGTCGACTCCACCGCCCTGCCCGAGCAGGTCACCGACGATCTGATTCAAAGCGCGTTCTTATCCGCTGGCCAGCGCTGCAGTGCGGTGCGCGTGCTGTACATTCAAGAGGACGTGGCCGATACCCAGATCAGCATGCTCACCGGCGCGATGGATATGCTGCTGTTGGGAGACCCGGCAAACTACAGCACCGACATCGGGCCCATTATCGACGACACGGCCAGAACCCGGTTGCAGACCCACATCGAAGCCATGCAGGCCAGCGGCAAGCTGTTGCACACGTCAGCCGTAAATCTGCCAGACCCCAATGAGAGCTTTCACCTGGCGCCCGCACTGATAGAGCTTCAAAGCATCAGCGAGCTCGACGACGAACACTTTGGCCCGGTACTGCACGTGATTCGGTTTAAGTCGCAAGAATTGGACGCGCGACTCGCGGAGCTTAAGGCCACAGGCTTTGGCTTAACCCTGGGTGTTCACTCGCGCTTAAGCGCGCGAGCACAGCACATCTTTAGATCGAGCCTTGCGGGCAACGTATACGTTAATCGCAACACCACGGGCGCGGTGGTGGGCGTACAGCCGTTTGGTGGCAGCGGGTTGTCGGGTACCGGGCCCAAGGCAGGTGGACCTCACTACTTACATCGCTACGCCGTCGAGCGGGTATACACAGAGAACGTTGCGGCGAGCGGCGGTAATACCGATCTGTTCAGATTGGTAACTGCTTAGCGCTTTAGCGCCACAGCCTAGCGCCCCTGCGTCGCCCAGGCTTTGAGTGCCGCTGCGACTTTGGTTGCACCGGTATCGGTGAAGTGCGAGAAGTCAGCAAAGTCTTGTGGATCGCCCGCAACGCGCTCAGCAATGTCGACCACATCCACACCCAACTCACTGGCAAGCTTCCGCACAATCTGATTGGCGCGCGCATCAAAATCGATGAGCACCTTGTCTTTGGCCCGCGGATAGAATTTCTGCCAGGCCTGCAGCATTGAGGTGTTCATTTCACTCTGCTTATGAAACGCATTGGCGTGAGTGGCAACAGCCACCCTGGCATTGGTCGCCTTCGCCGCCACTATGAGTTCACGCATGTGTGATTCAAACAGCGCCAGTCGATCTGCAGGAGGCTGCGCCCACATATCCTGCGCACTGCTATCGCCGCGGGCACGGCTGGTTTGATACTCGCGTACAGCGTCTTGCAGTGCCGCAGGCAAAAAGGTCTTAAGCACATCTTTACTCTTGGTCGCCAGACGCGATACAAAACCATCGCCCCCGCGACTGCCTGCCCCTTCATTTGCACGGGGCTTGGGTTCGTCGGGCTTCACCTCAATCACATCGAGGTAAAAATGGGGTGTGGGGTACAACACCAGCATGTCGGGCTTAAGCGCGGTCACCGGGTCTTCTACCACCCGCTGCAGGCGGGTAAGGTTTAACCCAAAGCACGAGGCGTTCACCACGTTTATCGATTTGTTGTCGGCAACGAACGATCGCTCTAGTTGATTGGCAACGTCTTCGCCGGGCGTTTCGTACAGGCCAAAGGCTTCAGAGGCGCCCAGCCACACCATGGTTTGGCTTGCGTCTTCTACCAGGGGGGTTACCCGAAATCCGTGATCACCCAAAATAAAATGCTTATAGCGGGCGTTAGGCGCGCAACGGAAGGTTCCCCGCTCATCAAAGGTGCGAATGCCTTCGAGATGATAGTGGCCCGTGAACGGTGCCTCGTAGCGCAGCGTGTCTTCAGCGCGCGCGATGAGCTCGAGCAACACAATAAACACCAGGCCAAAACCGGCGAGCTTTAAGAAGATTTTAAACACGGTACGTATCCTCCCTAAAACTGAAAGTAGAGGAAGCTTTCAGAAACTTCGCCATGAAACACAAAAAGATAAAATGCCATCGCGTAAACCCCAGTGCGCAGAGCCGGGCCAAAGACCGCAGGCAATTTCTCGCGGGTATACAAGTATTCGATGATAATCATTGGCAGCGCGAACTGCAGCAGCGGCAAAAACAGCTCCGCGTTAAACGCCTCAGGCTGGACCAGGCCACCGGTCATCTCGCCTACCTGTGCAAGGCTTGTGGCGCGGAATAATATCCAGCCGTAGCAGGTGAACTGAAAGTAAAACAGAATTTTTGCGAGGTGCAGAACAAAGCCTGGCTTAAACATGGGCTTGATGTGCGCAATCCACCAGCGATGCACACATAGGCTTGTGCCCTGGAAGAAACCCCAGAGCACATAGTTCCAGGCCGCACCATGCCACAGTCCACCCAGCACCATGGTGGTCATGAGGTTTGCATAGGTGCGCACCGGGCCCTGCCGGTTACCGCCGAGTGAAATGTACAGATAGTCTCTAAGCCAGTTCGACAGGCTCATGTGCCAGCGACGCCAAAATTCCTGAGGGCTGGGAGACGCATACGGAAAGTTAAAGTTGAGCCGCAGCTCGATGCCGAGCATGCGCGATATGCCGCGGGCGATATCGGTGTAGCCCGAGAAATCGGCGTAGATCTGAAACGCAAACAGATAGCCCCCCGCCATCACCGTCCAAATGCCGGGATCAGGCGTTGCAAAAATGGCGTCAACGTGGGGCGCGAGGTTATCCGCCACAAAGACTTTCTTGAAGAAGCCAATCAGCGTGAGCGTGGCGCCGCTGTAAACCTGCTCCAGGTCAAACTTGCGGGCCTTAACCAGCTGCGGCACCAGATTGGTCGAGCGCTCGATCGGTCCGGCGACCAGCTGTGGGAAATAGGCCACATAGACCGCAAAGTCGACGATGTTTGTGACAGGTTTATTGTCTTTACGGTACACATCGATGGTGTAGGACAGGGTTTGGAAGGTATAAAACGAAATACCAACCGGCAGGATAATCTGCAGCGACGGCACGTTGGCCTGCATACCGACGGCCGCCATGACCTCGACAAAACTGTCAAGAAAGAAGTTGAAATACTTAAAGATGGCCAGCAGACCGAGGTTGCTCACCAGGCTGAGTGTTACCCAGCGCTTGCGCACGCTCTGAACGTCACTGGCATGGATCTTCTGCGCAACTATATAGTCAACAACCGTCGACAGCAGAATCAGCGACAAAAACCGCCAATCCCAGAAGCCGTAGAACAGGTAGCTGGCCAGCAGCAAAAAGATGTTCTGCGCGCGTAGCTTCAGCATCCAATAGATGGCGAAGACTACGGGAAAGAAAATCGCAAATTCGAAAGAGTTAAATATCATTGAACAGGGCGCCGGAACCAGCGCGCAAGGTATCTGAAACCAGGCGTAAAACCTAGGCAGACATTCACAGCATTCTGTATGGCCGGCGCGACAGGTGTAACAAGCTTCAAGTGCGTGAACTGCACCTCACTTTAGGCCGCGCTTTGGCTAACAGTCTGCGGACGATATCCGTATGGAGTACCCCTTGAGTTGTTATAGTCTGCCGCGCAATGTCGAACTCACATAACCCCTTACAGCAAAATTGCCGCACCGGAAAACCCGCGACGGTTGACCAACCGCAGCTCGTTTTTTTCGGTGAAGATTGGGGGCGCCACCCGTCGACGGCACAGTTTCTCGCCAGCCAACTGCTCGACAGCTATTGTGTGACCTGGATCAACTCTATAGGGCTGCGTGAACCGAGCCTGTCACTGGGCGACCTTGATCGGGTTGTGGGCAAAGTTAAACGCGCAGCCTCCAAGGGCGCAGCACCAGATGCCACTGCCGCGGAACCAGTGGCGGCGCCAGCGAAACAGCCGCAGCATCTCGTTTCTCCCTGGGTTTTGCCGTGGCACAGATTTGGCGGCGTTCAAGCCGCCAACAAAAACTCGTTTAGACGCCAGATGGCGAAACAGCTCCATCTGCACACATCAGCCTACAGCGTCGTCACCGCAAACCCCGCCAGCTACTATCTGCTCGACACCTTGCAGCCCGAGAGTAGCCTTTACTATTGCGCAGACAAGTACGCGCATATTGCAGGCTTAAACCCAACGCTGGTCGATCGCTTTGAACGCGAGTTACTAGAACGGGTAGACACCGTAGCCGCCACCTCTTTGCCATTGGTTGACGATCTATCAAAACATCACAACAACGTGCACTACTTGCCGCACGGGGTTGACTACAAACGCTTCAACAGCACGCTCTTATCCGAGGCGCTATCAGAACCGCAATCCCAATCACAGCAGGTTATTGGTTTTGTCGGGCTACTCGGCGAACACATCGACTTCGAACTCATCAAAGCCAGCGCTGCACAACTTAGCGACGCGCACTTCTTGTTTGTTGGTCCCGTCGAGCAAGGCATAACGCTTCCCCAGGGCGACAACCTTGAGTACCTGGGTTCGGTAGATCAGAGCGAGTTGCCCGACCATCTGCGACGCATGGATATCTGTACGCTGCCGTACGCTATGACCGAACGCAACCACTACGCTAATCCGACCAAAGTACGCGAGTATCTGGCGGCCGGTCGAGCAGTGGTCGCCACCAAACAACCGGGACTTATGGATATCGAGGGCGAGGTTAGTATTGCCAACGATACCGAAAGTTATGTCTCTGCCCTGAGAAAGCGGCTTGCCGAGCTGCCAGCACCCGGGTCAGACGCACTACGCAAGGCACGCGAAGCAATCGCTTTACCAATGCAAAACGAAACCTGGTCGGCGCGCGCCGCGAAGTTACAGACGCTTATTGATAGGGCCTGAAACTGACCCTAGCGATGGTCTACCAGGCACCGCTCCTTACTCAACCAGATTGCTGACCGCGAGAAATCGATGAAGGTGCTCTCATCAGCAATGGCGCGCTTGCCCGACTCTGCGCGTTCCGGCGTTTCAATCGATAGTGCAGTGCGATCGAACCATAGCTCAGCATGACCCAGGTAAGGGTCAACCTGGCAGCCTCTTGAGGTGCGCAAGGGCGCGCAGAGTTCGTCATCCAGCGCCCGATGCACTTGCACATAACGTTGAATACCAGAGCCATGGGCTTGACGCCGAATAATGGGGCCGTGCGTAGTACGCCAGTAGTGCTGGGCACTCTCGTCGCTATGGCCACCACCGGCGCGCAAGGGAAAATACAGCTTTACCAGTGTGTCGCGCTCGGTGGCTAACAGGTTTTCTGGGGTGCTGTTGACCTGCGGATACTCATACCCCAACCAAACCGTTGACTGGGTCAAATCGATGAACTCGGCTTCGTCTTTGATGAGCTCCACTGCCGCCTTGCGGCCATCAGAGGTTGCAGAAGCCGCCACCATCGCAGCTCGATTTTCAAACCAAACTTCAGCAACCCCGTCATAAGCGGCTTCCATGCCGCCGCGCGCCCGGGCCATAGCGGCATTCACCGGATCATCGAGCGTGCGCACCTGCACGTAGCGAAGCATATCGAGCTTATGACTGACGCTCGCAACTCGCGGCCCGTGCTCGTGCAGCCAATAGTCACTAAAGTCCTGGTAGCTAAGCCCTGCTTTGCGGCGCAGTAAAAAGGTGATTCGAATCATTGGGTAGGGTCCTGTTCCAGCACTGTCCTGTTCTATCAATAAGGCCTGTCGAGCCGGTATGATAGCGCCATCTTAATTCGGAATGCGCCTAAGTCCGTGCCCGATCTCCACGACGATATTGCCTCTCTGCAGGCCCTGTTTGACGACTCCCCCGACGCCATCATGGTGGAGCACTTCGATCCTCCGATACCACAATCTGTGGGTAACAACGACGCGACAGAATATGCCGGTACCTCAATCGTTTGCTATAGCAATCCGGCGTTTGCAGCACTTTTCAAGAGTATCGGCATCTCCGAAACCCACAACTTTAGCGCCGACTTGTTCAACAAGAGTCACGACAGTACATTCGATGAGTCCTTCAAACGTCGCTGGCGAGGCCGAACGCAACAAGTCATAGACAACATGCATCTATCAAATCACTACCTCGATGGTGTTGAGGGTAGATCAACGTTGATGTTGTCTACTACACCAATTACGCAAAATGGTCTGATTACCGGCTGCTGGACCCGCCTAACAGATGCGAGAAATACCGTTGACCAGGAGATTGAAGAACAGCGCGCAATGAAGCAGATCGATGCCTTTGTGCGCACCGAAAACGCAGCAATTGTGTGCCTTCAGTTTGAGACGCCACTGCCCACCACTGTCACTGCGCAGCAGTTAGCCACGGCCTACCAAAATTCGACGGTAACGGTGGCAACCGATGCATTGGCGAAAATTTTTGACGCATCGCCAGAGGTTTTGCTCGATAAAACAGTTAAGTCACTGAACAACCCTCGAGTAAATCGGCTCATAGGCAGTGGATTTCCACAAAGAAGCGCGGAAAAAGTCCTTAACCTGGACGACCCGACCTCACTAGTAGTGGTGGTCGATATCAAGGCAGACCCGCCGCTGACTTACCGGGTTAATCCTACCTTTTCTATTGACAACGGTCTGATTCTTGAAGCCTGGATACGCATCGAAGACGTTACCGGAGAGGAGCTACGGGCGCGTGAACAGAAAAATATGGAACGCACCCGGGCCCTGGCAATGTCGGCAGCTTCATTACATCAGTTTGAATCAAAGTGGGTAGACGGCAAGCTGCGAATCGAAGGGCCGGCCTGGGAGAGCCTAGGCCTCGACAAAATGCCCACAGATCTTGCCGGTTGGCGCGAACTAATGCACCCGGGCAACATGAGCCTCTCTGAACAGGAAATCCAGGACGTTTTTGATGGAAAAACTGAAGAACTGAATTTTATTGTTCGCCTGCCAACGAAGAGCGGCGAAGAAGCTCATATTGAGGTGTGGGGACTCATTAGCCCAAATGAAGTCGCAGACCAACCGGCCAATTCCATAGGCCTGTTTCGGGATGTCACACAGAACGAAAAGTTGCGTGCAAGGCTCCGGGAAAAAAAGACCCTGGAAGGGCTCGGTGTGCTCGCAGGCGGCATCGCCCACGACTTCAACAACCTACTGATGTCGGTACTAGGCTACGCAGAACTCATGGAGGCTGATCTGTTGGAGGCAGCGGAGCTCGAGAGCACAAAACTCAAGCAGAGTTCTCTGCAGAACATCGAAGAAATACGAGTCGCTGCACTACGGGCTTCCGAGCTGTGCACGAGCCTACTCGCTTACGCGGGCCAGCACCTGGTTGAGAAAAAGAACCTCGACCTATCACAGCTCGTGCGATCAACCGCCGAATTGGTAGAGGTCACCATAGGCAAGCGCGTGCCGCTGGTACTCAATCTTGACGACGAGACCCCAATATCTGCAGACCGCGGTCAGCTCACGCGCGTCATCATCAATTTGGTCGCCAATGCCGCTGACGCTATGGAAGGATACAACGGCGCTGTGCGTTTGGGAGTCACTACAAGAGTGCTGACCGATAGCGAACGCGCCCTGCTGCGAGATCAGCTAGAGTTTCCGGAACAACGCATGGTTTGCTTTACCGTAAGCGATAGCGGTCGCGGCATGAGCCGTGAAACCCAACAGCGTATTTACGAGCCTTTCTTTACCACCAAAGAAGAGGGGCGCGGACTGGGTATGGCGGCCGTTCACGGCATCGTCAAGAATCACAACGGTGGCATCCTTCTGCACTCGGTTGAGGGCGCGGGCACCGATTTTACGATCTGTCTGCCGCTGCTCGATCAGTCAACCGCCGCGGAACAACCGGCGATGGAGCGCCCTGCGCAGAAGCTCGCAAGACCCCGGGTACTAGTGGTCGACGACGAAGCCGGCGTGCGCACCATTGCCGCTGAAATGTTGCGACACCTTAACTGCGAGGTTGCCGAGGCAGACAGCGCAGAGGCAGCACTGGGCCTGCTGGGCAAACAAGAATTTGACCATGCGCTGGTCGACATCACCATGCCCGTTATGTCGGGCACAGAGCTTGCCGAGCTGTTAATTGAACGCATGCCCAAACTCAAAGTAGTGCTGTGCAGCGGCTATACCGACAAAGATCTGCCTGAGGCGTTACTCGCGCGCTGCGCTTTTATTCACAAACCCTTTACGCTCAAGGAAGTGAGTGACACGCTGGAACTGGAGCAGGTTGTCGGAGAAGACGTGGTACCGGTCTAACAGCGCCACTCTTTACAAGGTTTATTTACCCGTCAGTTTCTTGACTGCGGAGCAAAACGCAGCCACCGCATCACGCATATCTTTCCTGCGCTGCTCGCCGCTCGATTCACTGAAACAAAACGAGATGCGCAACTGATTTAGCCCTGCCCTTGGGTTACGTTTTTTTGCATCAGGCGGATAAAAGTCGTACATGGGTATAACCACCACACCGTAATCTGCGACCAACTGCTCCACAAAGGCATCATCTGTGGTGACAGTGTCGCGTACAAAAGTGAACACGCTAAAAAAGCCGGCCTCGGGTGTTGTCCAGCGAAACTCATCGGGCCAGTCACCCAGCCCCGCCTGCAGGCCATCCAGCAACAGCGTGCGATTGTCGCGGTATATTTCAAGTTTATCTTCTGCAACACCCCACAGCGTATCGCGCAGACGATAACGCCCATCGTCTGTGCGCTCGTGCAAGAGGCCCTCAAAACCGCGCAGAGCCGCCGGATTTTGAAACAGAATGTCAGAGCTTGATTCGGTGAGCAGCAACTCAGCAATGGGCACCTGCTTTCCTTCGGCAATTTCGATCACCGCATCGCTATAAATAAAGCCAATGCGCGGGCCGGGCAAGCCAATCTTCGAGCCTGTAAACAGATGCACCGTTTGCATCGGGTCCATCGCTACAAAGGGCTTTGGTCGCTCGGTGTTGTAATCGATGTAAATGTACGGCGCGTCCTCGACAATCAGTACAGAGAGCTCACGCGCGATATCAAGAATGGCCTGCCGACGTTTCTGGCTAAACGAAATGCCTGCCGGGTTGTGGCCGTCGGGCACCGTGTAATAGAACGGTACAAAATAGCCAGCAGCCCTAGCTGCCTCGATTTGCGCTCTGAACTGCTCGGGGTCAGGCCCCTCGTCATCCATATCGACACTGAAGATCTGCGTTGTCTGATTGAGTGCGCTGCGCGCAAGAAAGCCGGCGTAGGTGGGCGCATCTGTAAGAAAAGCAAGCTCAGCCCCTGGCCGTTCAAACAGAGCGCACACCAGACTGATGCCCCCGGTTGCCCCCACTGTTGGAATGAGGCGATCGGGATCTATTTTGAGCCCCCAATCGTTGCCGTAGACGTGCGCAAAGGCCTCGCGGGTACTGCGCGGCCCTAGCGTGTCGGTGTACGCATAGGATTCGCGCAGAAACTCGGGAAGCTCGTCGGCGTCGTTTTTGCCCTCAAGCGCTGTGAGGTGCTCAAAATAACCGCTTTGATGCTCGAGAAATCCGCGCGGGTCGGTCACCTCGGGGTGTGGATAACCGGCCCCCAGATGGTGAATAGTGAGCCCTTTGGCCTGGGCCACCGCCCGCAAATTAGGCAGCGAAGCGGACATCTTGCGAGTAACGGAGACCTCTTGCAGCTTGAGGCGCTTGGCGTTTAGTGACACGCGACTTGGAACTTCCATCAGCTTTTCCGCTAAACTCCGTCAAAATTATATAGATGAATATCACACTTAAAGTGAATTCTCATTTGGCTGCCCACAGCCACCGGCCCTGTAGACTAGCCGACCGAAGAAACTGATGCGACTAACCCTTACCCCTATGACCAAGCGCCATCCAAAATCAGCCGTTGCGGCCGTGTTGCTGGCTGCTGCTGGCGCCCTTGCTATCGCCCACCCGGCGGTTGCATCGGAAGACGAGCTTGGGTCAGAAAACCTGGCGGCCAAAGAGGCAAGCCAGGCGATTCCTGTGGCCCCCAACATGGATCTGGCCGCGCCCCAGGAAAGCCCCGATCACACACCAGCGCCGAAAAAGAGTAAAGCACCAAAGCCTGCGCCCACCGGCCAGTCGTTTGTAATTTTAGGTACCGAAGTTGCGCCCGCCACCTCTACCCGATTGTCGTGGAGTCCGCAGGAGACCTTTGAGGG
>CAZFIA010000124.1:0-12462 GCA_964519335.1 uncultured Pseudomonadales bacterium | reverse complement strand
GATCCGGTGCACATTTCAGCCATAGAGCGCTCCGAACTGGCATAATTGGCAGATGAATATCGATTATTTGGTCAATTTTTTACATTGTGGAACAGGCGTTTAGCTGTGATTGTCGATGATGGTTCTCGGCGATGATTGTAGATAAGCAGGGGCGCCAGTTTCGCAATCTGCGGGTGAGCCTGACCGCTGCGTGCAACTATGCCTGCACCTATTGCGTGCCCAATGGCCAACGCCTACAGCCGGCTGCGCATGAGCTTGGCGGCGACGAACTGCTGCGCGCCGTTGCGCTTTTGGTTGACGCTGGCGGCATCAATAAACTTCGGATCACTGGCGGAGAGCCGTTACTGTCGCCCAAGTTTGATGAATTTGTGGCAGGCCTCGAAACACTTGCGCTTGATGACATTGCCATCACGACGAATGGGCAGTTAATTACTCGCAAGGCGGATGCACTTTTGGGATCAGCAATAGGGCGCGCTAACGTTAGCCTCGACACTCTGGATCCAAAGGCGTTTAGCGAGATCGCGAGAGGCGGCGACTTAGCTACCGTGCTCGAGGGTATTGAGTTACTGCTTGCAGCGGGCTGGAAGCTGAAGGTGAATATGGTGCCGTTGCGGCGCGCAAACGCCGATCAGATAGTGCCCATGCTTGAGTATTGCCTGGATCACAATATTGAGTTGCGCTACATCGAACTTATGAACATGGGTCACCTGCGTCAGGGCAACGGGTTTGGCAATGACTTCTTTGGTATGGAAGATATCCTTAGTTTGATCGGCAAGCACTTCGATTACAGCCGAGCGGATGCACCCTTCGACTCTACGGCCGTGCGTTTTGAGATCCCGGGCCGTGGTTTCTTCGGCGTTATCGCGAACGAAAGCGCGCCTTTTTGCAGCGGCTGCACGCGACTACGGCTGGCCTCGAATGGCGATGTTTATGGCTGCCTGTCTAACTCCAAACACCACTCCATGAAAGAACTGCTCGATCTGCCTAGACACGAAGCGTTGCCAAAATTGCAGCAGCTGCTTGGGCTTGCGCTGCAAGACAAGCAGGATTTGAGTTTCAGTGGTGAAGTAACCGTTATGAAGTTTATTGGCGGCTAGTTGGCTGCGCGATGAACAGCACGCCAGATTCAGTCTTTGCAGCTCTGGTTGAACAGCTCGAAGCACAATCATTGCCGCCGGTGCACTTGTGGCATCCGGAGCGCAGTGGCCGGATTGATATAAAGATCTGCACCGACGGTCGCTGGATTCACGAGGGCGAAGAGATTAAGCGGCCTGCACTGGTCAAGGTGCTGGCTAGCGTTCTACGCCGTGACGAAGATGGATTTTGTCTGGTAACGCCGGTTGAGCGCCTCCTAATAGAGGTCGAAGATGCTCCGTTCATCGCGGGCGGGATGGAGGTAAAAGACCGGGGGGGTACTCAACAAGAATTGTTGTTTACGACCAACATCGGCGAATTGGTTATCGCAAGCGCAGAGCGGCCTATCGCGGTTACCTACACCAACCCGAAAGACCCCGAAGAACCGCGCCCTTATGTTGAAGTGCGCGACGGCATACATGCGCTCATTGGCCGCAACGTCTTCTATCAGCTTGTTGAGCTCGGTGAGGAGCGGGAAGGCGCGCTGCACGTACGCAGCTGCGGTGTTAGTTTTGAGTTAGGCAGCCTTTAGCAGACCGTCCCTACATGTTGGGGTAATTAGGCCCGCCAGCCCCTTCCGGAACGACCCAGTTGATATTCTGAGCCGGATCCTTGATGTCGCAGGTTTTGCAGTGCACGCAGTTTTGCGCGTTGATCTGAAATCTTGGGCCCGCGTCTTCTTCAATCACTTCGTACACGCCCGCCGGACAATAGCGCTGAGCCGGCTCGTCGTACTTGGGCAGGTTTTCGCTGATGGGAATGCTCGCGTCTGCAAGCGTTAAGTGGCAAGGCTGGTCTTCTTCATGATTGGTGTTTGAAAGAAACACGCTGGAAAGCTTGTCAAAACTCAATACGCCATCGGGTTTTGGGTAGTCTGGCTTTTTACAGGCGCTCGCCGGCTTTAGGGCCGCGTGGTCTGGCGTTGGGTCTTTGAGGGTTAGTGGCAGGTTGCCGCCAGCGATTTTTTGATCGAGGAACAAGAAAGGCGAGGCACCCAGGATTCCCAGTTTGTGGAAAGCCGGGCCTGCATTACGCGCGTTGTGCAGTTCTTCGTGGAGCCACGAATTTTCGAAGCGAGTTTGGAAGCTGGTCACAACACCAAGACCATCCGAGCCCTCGGCGAGTAGATGATCCATGACAGCATCAGCCGCCAGCATGCCGGACTTCATGGCCGTGTGGCTGCCTTTGATCTTCAGCATGTTTAGAAATCCAGCGTCGTCGCCAACCAACATGCCGCCTGGAAATGCCAGTTCCGGTAACGCTGGCAAACCGCCTTTGATGATGGCTCGTGCGCCGTAGGAGACGCGCTTACCACCCTCGAGGGTGGGGGCGAACAGGGGGTGGTGCTTCAAACGTTGAAATTCATCAAAGGGAGATATGTGCGGGTTCTTGTAGCCAAGATCGACAATAAGTCCGATGGCCACCTGATTGTTTTCCAGGTGGTACAAGAATGATCCTGAGAATGAGCCGGGCAGAAAGCCCATGGGCCACCCCATAGCGTGAACTACCTTTCCCGGGATATGTTTCTCGGGATCAATATCCCACAGCTCTTTCAAACCAATAGCGTAGTGCTGTGTTCCGGCATTTTTGTCGAGCTCAAACTTGCTGATGAGTTCTTTGCCCAGGTGTCCGCGGCAGCCTTCTGCGAAAATGGTCTGCTTGGCGCGCAGTTCGTAGCCCGGTGTGTAGGTGCCTTTCTGCTCGCCATCCAAGCCAATCCCCATATCGCCCGTGGCGACGCCGGCGACGTTACCTTTGTCATCATAGAGAATTTCGGAGGCTGCAAAACCCGGAAAAATGTTGACGCCCAGCGCCTCGGCTTGCTCGCCGAGCCAGCGACACAGATTGCCAAGACTAAGGGCGAAGTTGCCCGTGTTATGGGTATCTTTGGGCACGACCCAACCCGGCACCTTGATGCGATTGGTGTCGTTGACCATGAAGTACACTTCGTCGTCTGTGACAGGATTGTTAAGCGGTGCACCAAGCTCTTGCCAGTTGGGAAACAACTCGTATAACGCGCGCGGTTCGAACACAGCGCCAGAAAGAATATGGGCGCCAATTTCGGAGCCTTTCTCCACCAGGCAAACGGTAGTCTCGGCGCCTTTCTTTTGGGCCTGTTGCATGATGCGGCATGCTGCGGCTAGCCCTGAGGGACCACCACCCACAATGACCACGTCAAATTCCATTGCTTCTCGGTTAGATGCTTCGGCCACAACTCGTCTCCAGTCTTAAATCTTGGTCTTGCTTGGTCTTTTACTCGGTCGTCTCAGTAGATCCTGGTCTAGAGAGAGCCCGATCGAGGATAGGGAAACACCCCGAAAAACCCGTACGTGATTATATCGCACATATCCCCCGCCGATCCGTGAACCCCGGTGTCAATATTCGTTGCACTGTCCCCTAATGCGCGCCCTAATGCAGACGGATACTTGACCCCCAATTGACCCACATAGAAAATGGGGGATTGGCGCTGGCCTGCTATCTGTGGCCAGTTCAGTCCTCGTTAATCACCAAGCAAAGGTCTCAGCATGAAGGTAATGGTACCCGTCAAGCGGGTTGTAGATTACAACGTCAAAGTGCGGGTTAAACCCGACGGTAGCGGCGTTGATCTCAACAACGTCAAAATGTCGGTCAATCCGTTTTGCGAAATAGGCATCGAAGAAGCCGTTCGTTTGAAGGAAGCTGGAACCGCAACCGAAGTGGTTGCCGTTGCTGTGGGCAGCACGGCTTGTCAGGAACAGCTTCGAACCTGCCTTGCGCTAGGAGCGGATCGCGCGGTCCTTATTGAAACCGACGATGACGTGCAGCCGCTCGGAGTTGCTCGTGCGTTGCACGCATTGCAGGCCAAAGAAGAAGCGGGCCTGGTTATTTTTGGTAAGCAAAGCATCGACGGCGACAACTGCCAAACAGGCCAGATGTTTGCCGCCCTTGCGAACATGCCACAGGGCACCTTCGCCTCTGAAGTAGCAATCGATGGCGACAAGCTGAAGGTAACTCGAGAGGTTGATGGCGGCTTGCAAACAGTAGAGTTGTCTATGCCTGCCGTGGTTAGCACCGACTTGCGACTTAACGAACCGCGTTATGCCTCCCTCCCCAACATCATGAAAGCGAAGAAGAAACCGCTTGATGTTATGTCGCCCGCGGACTTGAGCGTTGATGTAGCGCCTACCATGGAAGTGGTGAACGTTGCGCCGCCGGCGGAACGCGCTGCTGGAATTATCGTCGACTCGGTAGAAGCCCTGGTCGACAAACTCAAGAATGAAGCAAAGGTGATCGCATGAGCGTACTTCTTATTGCAGAGCACGATAACGCAGAGCTAAAGCCTGTCACGCTGAATGCTCTGGCTGCAGCGCAGCAAATGGATTCGAGCGTAGATATTTTGGTTGCGGGCGAAGGTTGCAGCGCGGTTGGAGAGGCTGCTGCAAAGGCTGCGGGCGTTACCAAGGTCCTCGTTGCAGACAATGCGGCATACGGCAATCACCTGCCGGAGAATCTTGCACCACTTGTTGTGGAGCTTGCGTCGGGCTATTCCCATGTTGTCGCGGCACACACCACCACAGGTAAGAATTTCTTGCCGCGGGTAGCAGCGGTTCTTGGCGTAGCACAGATCTCTGACATTATCGGTGTCGATTCGGCAGATACATTTAAACGGCCGATCTATGCGGGTAACGTTATAGCTACGGTGAAATCCAATGACGCAACAAAGGTTGTTTCAGTTCGCGGCACAGGATTCGATCCAGCAGCCGGTGACGGCGGCAGCGCCTCAGTAGAAGCTGTTGGCGCGGTTCATGATGCCGGCATCTCCTCCTTTGTCAGCGAAGAGATCGCCAAGTCTGAGCGACCAGAACTTACGGCCGCGGGCGTGATTATTTCTGGTGGACGAGGCATGGGCAGCGGCGAGAACTTTGCGCTGCTTGATGGCATTGCTGATAAGTTGGGTGCTGCCATTGGGGCATCGCGCGCCGCGGTTGATGCGGGCTTTGTACCCAACGATATGCAGGTGGGTCAGACAGGTAAAATTGTTGCGCCTGATCTTTACATCGCGGTGGGTATCTCCGGTGCTATCCAGCATTTGGCTGGCATGAAGGACTCGAAGGTGATTGTTGCCATAAACAAAGATGAAGACGCGCCTATTTTTCAGGTCGCGGATTACGGACTTGTTGCGGATCTGTTTAACGCACTGCCAGAACTCGAAGCGGCTCTATAAGTCGCGTTCACCTATTTAGACTAGTGCAGGCTAGGCTAGCGCCGGTTACTCACCCAGGGTACCGGCCGCTCATAAGCGCTAACGGTGTCGGCCACGCCGAGAATTAGCGCAAACAGAGCCATACGTACCAGCACCCCATTGTCTGTTTGGCGAAAAATCGCAAGATTGGGATTGCTGTTCAGGTCGTCGTCCAATTCCTGGGCGGCCGCGCGTGAGTCCCGGGGTAGGGGATGCATGATGACTGTGTTGGGTTCGCAATGCTGCGTATACACCTGCTGATTTAGCCGAAACAGACCCCGGTAACGATCGGCTTCCTCTTGCGATGGGAATCGCTCCTCCTGAGTGCGGGTGACGTACAGGATGTCGGCACCGGGAATACCGCCTTCCAGGGCATCGAACTCCTCTACCGTATGACCGGCAGCGCGCAAGTCCTCTACGATCTCTGGCGGGGTGGCTAACTGCGCAGGCGACACCATTTTAAAATGAAGGTGGTCGAACATACCCAGGAGTTTCGACAGGCTGTGCGCGGCGCGGCCGTATTTCAGGTCTCCGATGAAGGCAATCTTCAGTCCGTCGATCGTGCCGCCTCGGGTCTGCATTTCGCGGCGGATCGTATATAGGTCGAGCAAGGCCTGGCTGGGGTGTTCGTTGGGCCCGTCGCCGCCGTTGATGACGGGTACCCGTGAGGCCTCCGCGAATTCTGCAACCGATCCGGCCTGAGGGTGTCTCATACAGATAAGATCGCTGTAGCCGGACAGGACCCGGGCAGTATCGTAAAGAGACTCGCCTTTAGTGAGCGAGGAGGCTTTGACTTCGCTGGTCTCGCGCACCTCGCCGCCGAGCAGATTGAAGGCGCTGCCGAAGGAAATGCGCGTTCGGGTGCTGGGTTCGAAGAACATGTTGGACAAAATGGCGCCTTCCAGCACCCGGGTGATGCGACGACGCTGGGCGTAGGGCTCCATACGGTCCGCCACAGAAAAAATACGGTGAACGCTTGCGCGATCAAATTGGCCTACAGACAGGATGTGGGCGCCTTCAAAGGCGCCAGATGGCGTTTCGGAGGCTGATTTGGGGCTTGATTTGGACATGGGCGGTCGCTTGGATGTTGGCTTGGATGAGGAATCAGATGCGGTTGTGGACACGGTGGGCTTGCCAGGTTGGTGGAGAGAAGGTGTGGGGATGTGACCCATGCACGTTAAGTTACTCGTCTATTACGCTCAAGCTCGGTTTTTTGGCCTAGTGCACTATTGCCGTAACAGTGGGTGCTATTATGCATCTTGATCATAAGGACGGGTTCTAATGTCAGATTCAGCGCCCACAGGAAAATCCGGGCCGCAAGCCCCCGCTCCCGGGGCTACCGATACAGTTCTGGGTGCTGCGCGCGGAGTTCGTGAGCAGAACTCGGCATTGTCCCGGCTTGCCCAGTCAGACCGCAAACCCACCAATACCCCAGATACCCCAGATACCCCAGATACCCAAGGCCCCAAGACTCGCTTGCCTGAGGCTGCAGCTAAACACAAAGCTGCAGAAGCGGGGGCTGCAAAAGCAGCGGCTGTAAAAGCCCGAGCGGCGACCCGTCCACCGATGGCAAAGCGCCTCCCAGCTGTTCCGCCCGAATCGGTATCAGAGCCAGCACCTGAACCCACACCAGCGCCGACACCAGCAATAGATGCTACGGCCACTCTTTTGCCTTTTGCTTATGCCAAAAAATTTGGGGTGTTGCTCACCAGCGAAATCCTGGCCGACGGCCGCTCGGTGGTGGCTTTCAAACTTCAGCCTTCAGTGACCACCCTCACGGAACTCAAACGATATTCTGGCAATGGCCTTGCGTTGCGCAGTGTCGGAGACGCCGAGTTTGAGGAGCTGTTGTCTAATGTGTATTCGCGCGATTCATCGGCCGCGAAGCAGATGGTTGAGGACATGGGCGACGAGCTCGACCTCGCCAGTCTTGCAGAGTCAGTTCCCGAAACCGAGGATCTGCTGGAACAAGAAGACGATGCGCCAATTATTCGGCTGATAAACGCGCTGCTTGCAGAAGCGATTCGCGAAAACGCATCAGACATCCACATCGAAACATTTGAGCGAGAGCTTACCGTTCGGTTTCGCGTCGACGGCGTTATGCGCGAAGTGGTACGGCCCAAGCGGGCACTCGCACCGTTATTAGTTTCACGCATCAAAGTTATGGCCAAGCTTGATATTGCAGAAAAGCGTATTCCTCAAGACGGTCGAATTTCGTTGCGCATTGGCGGCCGAGAAGTTGATGTTCGAGTATCAACTATGCCGGCGAGCAATGGTGAACGGGTGGTACTGCGTCTGCTCGACAAACAAGCTGGGCGATTGAATCTCAATCGATTGGGCATGGACGGCGACTCGCTAACCCGACTGCAAGAAATTGTCCACAAGCCGCACGGTATTTTTCTGGTGACCGGACCTACCGGCTCAGGTAAAACCACCACGCTTTATTCGTCGTTGGCCGAGCTTAATGCAGCGACAATCAACGTGCTGACGGTTGAAGACCCGATTGAATACAACCTGCCTGGCATCGGCCAGACTCAGGTGAATACCAAAGCCGACATGACGTTTGCTCGTGGACTGCGAGCGATTCTCCGGCAGGATCCTGATGTCGTGATGGTCGGTGAGATTCGTGATCTCGAAACGGCCGAAGTAGCGGTGCAGGCCTCGCTTACCGGTCACCTCGTACTGAGTACCTTACACACCAACTCTGCGGTGGGCGCCATCACCAGGCTCGTCGACATGGGAGTTGAACCCTTCCTGTTGTCATCCTCGCTGATTGGCGTATTGGCCCAGCGGCTCGTGCGCACCCTGTGCCCCGACTGCCGGGTGATGCAGGATGCCGATGCCAGCGAGTGCCGCTTTCTGGGTGTCGAACCCACCTGGCCACCGAAGGTGTATCACCCGGGTGGCTGTGATTCTTGTGGGCATAGCGGCTACCGCGGTCGCGTGGGAATCTATGAGCTAATTACTGTTGATGACGGTCTGCGCCAACAGATTCATGATCAGGCCTCAGAACAGGCACTAAACAGCTATGTGCGGCAGTTTTCCCCAGGTATTCGGGAAGACGGTCGGGCCAAGGTCCTGGAAGGTATGACAACCGTGGCGGAAGTGCTGCGGGTTACCCTCGAAGACTAGATCAGTGGCTGCCTACGAATACATCGCGCTCGACGCCGGCGGCAAGCAAAAGAAAGGGATCCTTGAAGCTGATAGCGTTCGACAGATTCGCCAGCTTCTGCGGGATCAGGGCCTTACACCTCTCAACGTAGATACCGCTGCTGAAGGCAGTACCAAAAAAGCGACATCAACTGGTAGTAGTAGCGTGTTTGGTGCGCGGAAACTTTCCGGATTAGACCTCGCGATGTTTACCCGTCAGCTCTCCACGTTGCTCACCGCATCGTTGCCACTCGAAGAGGCGCTAGCAGCGGCAGCTCAACAATCCGAAAAACGTCACGTGAATGGTCTGATCATGGCCGTGCGCAGCAAAGTTCTCGAAGGGTTTTCTCTCGCGGCAGCGTTAGCTGAATTTCCCGGCAGTTTTAACGTGCTGTACCGGTCAACGGTAGCCGCTGGCGAACAATCTGGCTTCCTCGACAGAGTGCTCGATAACCTCGCGGATTACACAGAAAAACGCTTTGAATCTCGCCGGAATGTCGAGATGGCGCTGTTTTATCCGGTGGTTGTGCTGTGCCTGGCACTGTTGATCGTCGGCGGGCTGGTGGTCTACATCGTGCCAGAGATGGCACGCTCGTTTGAGAGTATGGGGCAGGAATTGCCCGCGATGACAAAAGCGCTTATTTGGCTTGCTGACTTTTTGGGCAGCTGGTGGTGGGCGTTGTTTCTACTTGCTGCCGGTAGTGTCATGTTTTGTCGTTGGTTGCTTTCGCAGCCTAAGGTCAGAATGGCCTGGGATAGGCGCCTGCTTGGCATGCCACTCATCGGCCGAGTAGTGCGTACCGGTAGCGCCGCGCGTTATGCCTCTACCTTATCTATTCTCACGAGCTCTGGTGTTCCTCTTGTTGATGCTATGAACATCGCAGCAGACGTGGTTACCAATGGTGTATTGAAACGGAGCCTGCAGTCTGCAACCCAGCGCGTTAGTGAGGGCACCAGCTTGCGAGCGGCGCTTGAAACGGTGGGCTATTTCCCACCCATGTTCTTGCACATGGTGGCCAGCGGTGAGGCGAGTGGTGAACTCGACCAAATGCTCGGGCGAGTTGCGAACTATCAGCAAAACGAGCTGGAACGGGTTGTTAGTACCGTGGTCAAGTTGTTTGAGCCGCTGATGCTGCTGATTATGGGTGTGCTGGTAATGGCCATCGTTATGGCGATTCTATTGCCGATACTCAACATGAATGCTCTGGTCTAACCGACCAGTAGCCGATGACTTTGGAAACTAGAAACTTATGAACAAGCCACTGAATTCAACCAGGACTTTGCGAACGCAGCGCCTGCACCCGGCCACGGGGTTTACGCTAATCGAAATTCTAATCGTTGTGGTTATCCTGGGTATTCTGGGCGCTGCAATTGTACCTAACTTGATGGGAAGACCAGATCAAGCGCGCATTCAGGCCGCCAAGACGAACTTGCGTAGCATCTCGAGCGCGCTAGATCTGTATCGATTGGATAACTTTGCTTATCCCTCAACTGATCAGGGGCTTGAGGCACTGGTGTCGCAGCCGAGTGGCTTTCCCGAAGCAAAAAACTGGAATCCCGAAGGCTATTTGGAGCGTAGTCCCTTAGATCCCTGGGAAAATGCATACGCGTACACTAACAACGGCAGAGGCTTCGAACTCATTAGCTACGGCGCCGATGGCCAGCAGGGTGGCGAAGGTGTTAATGCGGACATCACGCTCGACGATCTCTAAGGCGCTCTATAACGCCCAATCTGAGGCCCGAGCGAGAGTCCACAGATGCGAAAGCACCCGGCTTGAGGTTAGCGGTTTTACGCTGATCGAGCTTCTCATTGTGATTGTCATTGTAGCCATCATGGCGGCCGCTGTTGCCATCAGTTACAACGGCGGAGATCGGGTACGCAGACTGCAAGCCGATGCTCAGCGTATCGCCGGGTTGCTGGAGATGACCCGTTCGGAGGCCATTAGGCGCAATGAAGAGTGGGGTGTTTTTGTGGATGAATCTGCACTCAGTTTTGCGAGTTTTGACCCCCAAAGTCGTGAGTGGGTTGACTACGATGAGCGCCCGTTACAAGAAATGACGCTTGAGAATATTAGATTTGAACTGTACCTCGATAACCAGCTCGAGTTACCCGAGCGCTTCGAAGAAGGGAAAGTACCCGATCTCGTGTTTTTCTCGAGCGGAGAATCTATGAAATTTGACTTGCGGTTGCAGCCTGACTGGGAAACTGCCGCCTGGACCATAAGTAGCGATGGTTTGTCTCGCACCGAGGCAACGCGAGAAGAGTTCCGTCTACGATGACGCCTCGAACAACAATAACTCGCAAGCCAAGCCGCGGTTTTACCCTTATCGAGATGCTCGTAGCGCTGGTAATTCTGGCGGTGGCAAGCATCGCACTTTATGGACGTTCCGGGCAGGCGGTGTCGACGTTGTATGCGCTTGAACAGCGCACGATGGCGAACTGGATCGCACAGGATCACCTGACCCGGCTAAGATTAAATCAGCGTTTTAGCGAAGATCCAGTAAGTACCGGACGCGACTCGGAAGATCTTTTTGCTGTTGGTCGATTGTGGACGATAGACGTGGATGTCTCTGATACTGAAGTAGAGACAATGTGGCGTGTTGAGGTATCCGTGTCTGTGGTCTCGGAAGAAGCAGGCCAGGGCGAACCCATAGTGACGGCCACGGGCTTTCTGGGTCAGTTCTGATGCGGCGACTAATCTGATGCTGCGAACAAAGCGCACTTTGGGGTTTACCCTAATCGAATTGATGGTCGCAATTGTGGTCTTCGCAGTGCTGGGGCTCATGTCGGCACAGCTACTGAACAGTATGATTCGTCAGCATGAAATTATCGACGTGCGCGGTGAGCGGCTCATCGACTTGCAACGCGCGATGACCATAATACAACGCGACATCAATCAGGTAGTTACTCGCTCGGTGCGCGATGAGTACGGCGACGGGTTAGGCTCCTTTATGACCGACGGGGTGTTTCCCATTGAGTTCACCCGCGTCGGCTGGCGGAATCCACTGGAGCACCGACGCAGCGAGCTTCAGCGGGTTGCCTTTGAGCATCGAGAGACGACGCTGTATCGCTACTATTGGTCCGTTCTAGATCGAGCTATTGATACAGAACCTGTTGAACAGGTATTGATGGAGAATGTGCTGTCGGTGTCTTTTGAGCCGATTGACGGCTATGGCGATGCCTATGTCACTGCCAATGCAGAGGCTAACCCCGCTGATCCGCAGCTTCAGCTGGCAGCCGTTGGTGTTCGTTTTGACATCGAAGGCTACGGTGAAATCGATCGACTTTGGGAGGTGCCGGCGAGCCTCGACCGTGATCCTTCCGGTTCGACGGTTGGTGGCGGGCCGCTTGATAATGACGAATCCGACCGAGACGATGAAGATCAAAATCAAGGGGAAGAAGAGAACCAAAGCAGGGCGGATTCGGAGCGTGATGCTGAAAATGGACGCCCCACTCCGGCACCCGACGTCTCAGCTGATCCACCGCGAGCGGACGGGTAGTGCGCAATTCAAGTAACCCCCGGCTAAACCCCTTGTACGCATTGGCGCTTATGCGTCGCCAGCAAGGTGTTGCTGTACTTACCGTCCTGCTTGTTGTGGCAATGGGAGCTGCGCTTGCCTACGCGCTCGCCAATCAGCAAATCATGGTGATCGCCCAGTCCAGACAAGTGCTGGTGGGTGATGCGTTGCGAGATATGTTGCTGGGTGGCGAGGTGCTGGCGCGGCAAATGCTGCGCGAGGATTATATTGAAGATCAGGAAGATACTCCCTTGGTCGACACGCTTAATGAACCCTGGGCTCAGGCTGTACCGCCGTTTGAAGTGCCCGGTGGTTTTATCGAGATCCAGGCTAAAGATCTACACAGTTGCTTCAACCTCAACTCAGTGCCAACAGTAGTTGCCCAGGGTACAACAAATCCCGGGGCTCGGAAGCTGCTCAGAGACTTGTTTGAAGAC
>CAZFIA010000123.1:0-12525 GCA_964519335.1 uncultured Pseudomonadales bacterium | reverse complement strand
ATACCAGCTTGATAGGCTCGAGCGCGCCCTTGCAGTTGCTATTGGCAAGCACAGTGTTGGTCGTGACCCGGTCGCTCCCGCCGCATCCGCAAATAAGCAGAATCATCGCCGTCAGAGGCAGATTTGGCGAAAAAAAACCGCCCCGGGGCGGTTTTTCTCGCGAATAAAAAAGGCGTGTCAGAGTCGAGCTCTGATGACGGCTTCCTTTGGGGGAAGGACACTTGAAAGGGAGGACTGCATTGGAAGTCGCTTTCACGCCTGAACTGAATAATGGAGCCATTATGTACTGTACAAAGGTGCTGTCAACAGCTATTTCGAAAAAAAGTGCTTTTTGTGCAGGAAATGTACAGGTTTTGTAGAGGTTTTTGCTTGAGTACCGATATTTCGCAACCGGGCCTGGCGCGCCTCATCAATTTGGCGTGGGAAGTAGTCCCTCTGCCATTACCCAATCTTCCAGAACGAGTTCGAGCTCGAGCCTGGCCTGACTGGTGCGCATGGTGATCTGGTTGTGGTGCGCCTGTTGGGGGTGTGATTTGGCGCGCCCGGGCGCTGCGCGACCCGCGCTCTGGTCATGTCCTTCCTGTGCAGAGCAGGCGGCGCTGTGGTCACTAAAGGCGTTCAGAGCGCTGATCAGGTTGACCAAATCGGCGGGACAGGCGCAGCCCAGCCCGGGTCCTGCGCTTGCGATACTCAGGAGCTGTTCGTCGCTAAATCGTCGCGCCACAGTTTTTTGCGCGCGTAGCGGTGATTTTGCCTGCCGAACAGCGGCCTGTTCTATTTCTGACCAGGTTGCTGGCCAACGCAACAGCACCCATTCGCGTTCATCTGCACTGGCCAGGCCTTCTTCGGTTGCGTAGTGATAAACCACTAAAGGCTTTGTTTTTGCTGGTAAATCACTGAGTTCGTCCAGGCTCTCGGGTGTTACTGAACCCAGTAAAACAACGGCTACTTCGGGTGGCAGATCGGTTTTTATCAGTTCTGGTAAGGCAACTGACAGATTGACCCAGCGCGACGCCACATCGACACGGGGAGGCTGTGTGAGGGTCTGCTCGAGCATAAGCAGCTGAGTACCGATCAGGCCAACGCGGGTGCTACCCGGTGGGTGTTCGCCTTCGACCAAATCGTTGGAACGGCTCGCCCGGGCTTCATCGGTGATCTGCTGCAAGCGCTCGTTGAGCGCTGAGTCGTCCAGATTAATCAGGGTGCTCACCGGATGGCCCTGATCGATTAGGCGTTTGATCCGAGTGAGTCGCTCTACCTGAGTCGCACTAAAAAACCGGGTCTTGCCCTCTCGGCTGGCTGGTGTCAGCCCGTAGCGGCGCTCCCAGGCGCGCAGGCGCTCGACGGCTATGCCGGTGAGCTTGGCCACCGTGCCAATTTTGTACAGTTCAGAGGGGTCACTCATCGCCATTCTGGGCTGCCTGGGCGGAAAAAGGCAGTCATTCTCGCTGCTAAAATCGCTAAGGGAGACCGATTGTACAGGCGATCTTTGCGCTGTCCAGTACAACTATCCTGAGAAAATACCCGCTGATCGGGGGCCTCTTATAGGGATAACGGGGGCCTCTTATAGGGATAAAAGGAAGGGTAAAAAGCGGGGGAAAAGGAAGAAAGTCGGCGTGGCGACAGTTGTTTTCACAACTGTCTTCGCGGCTAGGGAGGAAGGGGAGAGAGACACCGCGCCACGCCAGGGTTCTTGAAGGTTGCCCGCCAAGAACCCGCACTATAGCGTCAGGTCGTTAGAAAGATAGCCGTTTAGTCAGGCAATTTGTAACCACGCAATTAATTTTTGTTTCGGTTCGGTTTCAGAAAATTTATGGCTAATTTGGCCGCTTGAGTGCCTAGCAGTCATTGGCTCCTCAATGGAATAATCAGATTTTTACTTCGCCCCCAAACAAAGAGAAATTAACCCGCCATGCCCGACAATATTAATCTGGGCGGTTTACTCCGCAACCGCGCGCGTCTGAATCCTGACCGGCCTGCCTATATAGACGGCAACCTCGATGTTCGACTGAGTTTCGATGAGCTCCACACGCGGGTCAGTCAGCTAGGTAACGCGTTTTTAGCGGCGGGCATTGAAAAGGGTGAGCGGGTAGGTTTGCTGGCCATGAACAGCGCTGAGTTCATGGAATCCTATTTTGCTCTCGGAACTATTGGAGCGGTGGTGGTTCCGCTGAACTGGCGCCTGGTGCCGGACGAACTTGAATTTATATTGAAAGACAGCGGCACTCGACGATTGATCTTTGGCGAAGAGTTCCTTGATACCGTCACCGAGTTGCACAGCCGTGGCGATAAGACGGATATCACCCACTGGCTGCAGATTGATAGCGATCAAGAAACAGCGTTTTACGCCGAGTCCTATTCGAAATTTCGAGACAGTGGCTCAAGCACGCCGCCAACACTTGGTGCCTATGATGACGACATGCTCTATATCATGTACACATCTGGCACCACCGGATTACCAAAAGGCGTGGTTCATACGCATCGCAGTTCTTTTTGGGCGGTACTCACAATCTCGGCCACTAGTGATTATCACGACGGTGACGTTTTTCTTTCGCCTCTGCCGATGTTTCATGTTGGCGCGCTCACGCCCATTACCGTCAATGTATTTATGGGGGTCACCTCCTTGGTGATGCGTTCCTTCGACCCCACCAGGGCCTGGGAGTTGCTTGAACAAGAATCAGTCGATACCGGTCTGATGGTTCCCGCGATGCTGAACTTTATGATGCAGGTAAAGCGGCCGGATCCAAAAGCCTATTCGCAGTTGCGCTGGCTAATGACAGGCGCTGCGCCCGTTCCGGTAAGCCTGATTAAAGCTTACGACGACCTTGGAATTCAGGTGCTTGAAATCTATGGTCTAACTGAGACTTGCGGTCCGACCTGTCTGATGGACCCGCTGAATGCGAGCACAAAGGCCGGCTCGACAGGGCGCAGTTTCTATTTCACAGATGTGAAGATTGCCGACGATTCGGGGACTGAGCGTAAACGCGGAGATGCAGGTGAAGTATGGGTGCGAGGCTCGCACATCATGCGCGAATACTGGAATCGGCCGGATGCAACCAAAGAAACGCTTGTTGATGGTTGGTTGCGCACCGGTGACGAGGCCATCATGGATGCTGACGGCTTTGTGTATATTCAGGACCGTATCAAGGACATGATAATTTCAGGCGGAGAGAACGTTTACCCGGCCGAAGTCGAGAACGTTTTGATGTCGCACCCTGGGGTAGCAGAAGCTGCAGTGATTGGTCACGAAAGTGCCAAGTGGGGTGAGAGCCCCTTCGCAATTGTTGTGCGTGGGAGCGATGAGCTCACCGAAGCAGAAGTACTGAACTATTGCGACGGAAAGCTTGCTGCATTCAAGCAGCCTAAGGGCGCGGTGTTCGTTGATGAGATTCCGCGCAATCCCAGTGGCAAGATACTCAAGCGGGTTTTGCGCGAGCAATACCCTGGGCCTGCACCCGTTTAGCTCTCAAAATTCCCGCGCAGTTGTTTGCGCAGCCGATACGCGGTTTCGCGTCCACTGTAGTAGCGTGGAATCTGTTCGACCTCCTGGTAGCCAAGACGTTGGTAGAAGCGTCTGCCGCTGCCATTTTGGGCGCGGACTTCGAGAGAGATGTCAGTGACACCCGCCACCAATGCGGTTTTTTCAAGCCATTCGAGCAGCGTTCTCGCTATGCCTTGCCTGCGAAAACCCGGGGCAACTGCTAGTAGATTCAGGTGCGCGCGCTGTCCGCGCTGTTCTTGAAAATCCATGATTGCAAAACCCGCGAGGGTGTCTGTGGCGACTTCGTCTGCGCGAAGTACAACGCAGTCGGGCTCACGAATGCATCGTGCGATGCGCGGTGCTTGCCAGCTCCAGCCGTGGCCGCGCTCAATAAGGTCGCGAGACATCTTTGCGAGCGCAGTTGCATCGCGCAGATTAGCGGGACGGCATTGAATAAGTTTGGGATGGGAAGTATCCATGCGTTCAGTATGCCTGAGCCAGAATCAGGATCAGAGCTTTAGTAAGGTATTGCTGTTTTCGAACTATTTGGAACAGCGGCTTGCGTCTCTTGCGTGCACCCAGTTGCCGAGTTCCCCTTGTAAATGTCGCTTACCGTCGATGTAGATCAGCGCAACTGATGCCAGAGTATTGTTGTTTTTGCGATAGAGGCCTTTGCCGGTGGCTTTGAGAATCTGAGCTTTGTTACCCCGGCGCCAGAGCAACCTATTGTTTTCTAAGCTGAGTATTGGTTGTTTTTGATCACAGGTGGCGAGCGCCCCCGGGTCGAAGCGCCGGCTTGCTCGAACATAGTTCCCAGCAAAAGGTCGGGCGTGCACGATAACTGTATTTTGCGTCGTCACATCTGCGACCTTTGACGGTGATGCTTCTAGCGCATAGGCCTCCGGCCTCGGTAGGTCTGCTGTTAGGTACCTTTCCACCGTGCGTGTTAGGGAGCGGAGTAACCTGGGATTGTCAGTGTTGATCACCAGAAAGTAACCCCGTTTTACCCCAGGCATTATCGCGTAGCGCGACCTATAGCCATCAGCATCCCCACCGTGGCCCGCAAACAAATAGCCTTGAGTTTCCCAGCCGTAGATTCCCGTACCGTAGCCCATTGTTAGTCCCGCGCGCGCAGCGGCTGTGGTAAGCGGTTGATAAAGAGGAACCTGGCCACGATGGTCTCGAGCGGCAGTAAGCGGCTCACCCAATGTGTCGGTGGTGAGCCGCTCGAGAAAATTTGAGAACTCGGCGGGCGTGACATTGAGGCCGCCAAACGCGGGGTAAATGGTATGCCAGTAGGGAATAAGTGTTCTACCGTCGGCCTTATAGCCCCCGGGCAGCTCTGCTAGCGGACCAAGGCTTGCGCTGGGCATTCCGAGGGGCTTGAGAACATGACGATGCAGATAGGATTCGAATTTCTGCTGCGTTAGCGCCTCGACCGCCAGTGCCGTGAACGCGGGGATAAGATTGCTGTAACTGTGCTGTTGTCCTGGCGGCCATTGCGTAACGTGCGTAGCACGATGGATCTGGAGCGCGTGGTTTCGCTCTAGGGGGACAGCGCTCGCGAACTCAGCGCTCGAAATATCGCTAAATCCTGCGCTGAGCTCCACCAGCTGACCCAGCGTCACCGGATGTTTTGTCTGGAAGTTGTTGCTCCAGTAGTTTGCACCCACTATGGGCGCAGCAGTGCTCGCGAGCGGTGTTCCTGTTGCGTCGGCGGCATGAAGTAGTGCAAGCGCAGTAAATGTCTTAGTGATGGAGCCCAGCCGGAAGGGCGTGTCTGCTGTGGCAGAACCGAAGGGATGTACCGTTTTTTGCACTGTTTGGGATTGGGTGACGTTGGATGCGTCTACGATGACCAGAGCAGCGGCGGGTACATTGGCTCGATCGAGCTCTTTCTCTAGTGAGGCGGTCAATGCCCCAATCCGGTGCTCGAGCAGTTGTTTCGTAGCGCCGGTTGGCTGCAGGGTCGACGGCTGGGCGCTGCAGAGCAGTGGGCTGGCAACGGCTAGTACCGCTACGATGATTCTTGTTGCGGTCAAAAATGCACTCGTCCGGTGATTGCGATTTGAGGTATCTTGAACCGCTGCTATTCAAATTGGGAGAGGGGGAGAGACTATGTCCGATACGCCATCGCAGAAATCAGAGCGCCTAGAGCGAAAAGTAACGCTAGACTTCGAGGGCAAGGTCGCTGTTGTCCGGCTAAATCATCCGGAAGTGATGAACGCGGTTAGCGCAGAAATGCTGGCCGACTTTATTGACGTGGTAGATGAACTTGGTAGCAGTGATGCGCGCTGCATGCTGTTAACGGGCAACGGTCGTGGATTTTGTGCTGGAGCTAACTTGCAGGGTCGTGATGATCCTGATGGCAACCGGCCCAAAAAGTCTGGGGCGGTACTGCGGTCTGGTTACCACCCGCTGCTGTTTGCTATTCGAGAACTCAACATGCCGGTCGTTACTGCGGTTAATGGCGCAGCCGCTGGAGTGGGCATGAGTTTCGCGCTGATGGGCGATATCGTTTGTGCCTCGAAGAAGGCGTTCTTTCTGCAGGCCTTCGCAAAGATTGGTCTGGTGCCCGATGGTGGTTCAACCTTTCTGCTGCCGCGGCTGATCGGCTGGGGGCGCGCTATGGAGCTTTCAATGCTTGCCGAGCGACTCCCGGCCGAGCAGGCCATGGAGTGGGGATTGATAAACCGCCTGTATGACGACAATGATGAGCTGATCAAGGGCGCGATGGAGATGGCTAATCGATTGGCTGATGGGCCGAAGTCACTCACGCTTATTCGCAAGGCGTACTGGGATAGCTGGCAAAACAGTTACGAGCAGCAACTCGATCTGGAAGCCCGATTACAGAACGAAGCGGGCACTACGGCAGACTTCAAAGAAGGAGTTTCGGCGTTTCTTGAGAAGCGCGACGCTCAGTTTAGCGGTCACTAACGAGTGAGTGATGAATCTGAGATCATCCAAAGCGTATATGCAGTAACCGTTGATCCAGAGCGCTACGATGATCTCGTGGTTACCTGGGTAGAAAAACTGAGTACTGCACTGTTTGCGTATCAGGATGACCCTGAAAACGCAGACTCCAAGGCGTTTAATGAACATGTAGAGCGTGCCACTAAAGTGATCTCTCTGCTGGCTGCTTCTCGTTCAGATGATCTGCCGATAAAATCGACGCGACTGACTGATTCTTTCCCGGATGCGCAACCCGTTGTACGCATGAACGCAAGCGGAGCGATTTTGGAGGCCAACGCATCGGCCAGTCGGGCGTACGGTGTATCTAGTGCGCCTGGCGCGCAGAATTTAGATGACCTACCGTTCGACACCGCGGCGCGGCGTACTATTCATGCGCTGGCGGGCAAACTTCTTCGTTCCAAAGGCATCGACAGCGGTGCCGGATCAACTTCCGGCGCTGCTTCATTGGTGCAGGCGGTACGAAGCGATAATCAGCAAACGATTTTTCTGTCTTTGACGGTTGATCCCGATGATGGCTCTGCCTTTTTTCTTACCAGCACGGACTTTGTTTGGCCTGATCGATTAACTTTGCTGATGAAAGATTCCTTCTCACTCACGAGCGCCGAATGTGAAGTCGGCAAAGGTTTGGTTGAAGGGAAAACTCTGACTGATATTGCTGACGGCCGCCAAAGTTCTATCAGTACGGTTCGGGTCCACGCAAGATCATTGTTTAGCAAAACCTCAACCAGCGGTCAGCGCGAATTCATTCGGATGGCCATTGGTTTGGCGGCGTTGTACCCCGATGGACCAGTGGGTTCAAACCCATCGGTTGAGCCCGAGACAGCATCAGCGCCTATACCCTGGGTTGTTCCAGCTGCGTCCCAATGGCAGAGCCTCAAGTTGCGAGATGGCCGACTACTGCCCTATGCGTTTCTTGGTGCGGATAAAGGAAGAACCTGTCTGTACGTGCACGATGCACTGTTTGGTCCAGCGCTACCTCGCAAGCTTGCTGAGTTAGCCGCGGCTGCTGGTCTGAGGTTTCTATTGATAGCGCGTCAGGGCTGGATGGGAGCGCCGCTCTACCCTCCTGGATCCAATGCCTTTGAGCAATGCGCTCAAGATACTCGAGAGTTACTCGACTATCTGCAGCTTGATCAGCTGCTTCTGGTCGGACGGGTTATTGGGGGCACCTATGGTTTCGAAATCATTCGTCACGATCCGCAACGTTACATAGGATTTTTCGGAATAACACCTTCGTTCCCTATTGGCGAACGGGAAGATATCAATCGCATGGCTCCGCACCACCGGTTGTTAACGATATCCATTGGCGCAAACCCCTCGCTACTGAAATTTGTCTTTCGCGCGGGTTCTGTCATCTATGACCGATTTGGCCCCGAACGATTCTTACGCATGCTGTACCGGACCTCGCCAAAGGATATTGCGCTGGTTGATACGCCAGAGCACCTACAGACTATGGCAGCGGGTCTCGCCCTTGGCGGTGGCGGTTCGCAACATCCCTTTTACCACGAGCTAAGGCAGCGCCCGTCTGCGGCCTGGCACCCTGGGCTTGAGATGCCTGTGCCATACCACGCGGTACTTGGCGAACATGATCCTAGTGCCAGGCGGCGCCGAGCTACGCGAATGATTGAACTTGGCGTGCCTCTGCAACTTACATTGCTACCCGACTGCGGAGAGCTGATTATCTATTCTCATCCTGAAGTAGTGGTTGAACAGATCATTGAAATGTTCGATGCCTATGTTAGGAAGTCCGCCACGGTGTCATCTGTTTGATTGTTCCAGGTAGACCCCTTTGTGGTCGCCGTGAACGTCGAAATGTTGCTCGATAACTTTCAGGTAGCCACTCTTACGCGCTCTTTCGCCGTTAATCTCTTGTAGATTGATGCGCGGAACGGTTTCACAGAGTCTGCCGAATAGACTGCAGGCTTTCTGTGTCTCCTTGGTATCGCAGGCGTTGATGAATTTAAGCCGCGCTCCGTTGTTTTCGCTAAGCAAAGCAATTGAGCCGCCAACCAGCGCCAAGTGATTGCCGATGCGCCGATGAGGCAGCGCATGTCCCGGCCAATCGAGGCCCAGGCCACTGGGGCTTATGGGATCGAGCGTAGAAAGCCAGACGTCGCGAGGCGTCCAGGCTTCTGAAAAGACTCGCAATACGGAAGGTGTTGCAAACTGGGGCCCGCTCATAGACTCAAAAAAGGCGCCAGCCACCACCTCGCCGGAGAGTTCCATGACTCGCAGCGCAGAAAACAGATCCCGCCATCGATACCCGGGGTAGGCTCCTGCAGAGAGTTCTCTGTTGGCGAGCTCTCTGCAGAGTACGCCGTAGCGATCAAGCAGCGAGCGAACGAGCCGTTTCGCATTTTCGAGTTTGAGAAGCGGATCGTCGTCTATCGGTTGCCGGTCTATCCTAAGCCAATTGCCTGGCCAGCTTACTCTTCGGGCGCGCCGAGAGCCGGTATGCCCGCTGAGTTTGTAGTTTGCCCGCTGGGCACTTATCAAGGTATCCAGAGAATCACTGCTTAGCATTCCCGACCAGGTGCTCTTCCAGAGGACTTCGTTTACTACCTCAGCGCTCTCGTTACCGCCATCTACCATCGCCGTGAAAGGGTAGCGAGCCTTTTGATCGACAAAACGATTCAAGAGGGGCGGATCTAGAGTAACGCCGCCGTCTTTCGATTCGCCTGCTGTGCTTGCGTGTGTGCTCAATTCCTCAGCGTAGTCGATACAGATTCGATCCGTACCGGTGCCAATCCAACCCATATCTTGTTCGAGAAAACAGCGGTTTAGTACATCCGCTGTGTTGGCGCTGCCGGGCGGCAGTCGAACCGGTAGTAGTTCGTGCAACCATATTTTGACCGGGGCGCTGTACCCACGCAGCCTGTCGAGAGCATCCTCGGCATTGCTTGCTTGTGCGTTGTGCCAGTGTGCAAGCCAGCCTGGCCAATTGTCGACAGGCAGTGGGTCAAGTGTAGGTCGTGCCGAGCGGCGTTGAAATCGCAGGAGAGTTTCGAAATTTTCCGCGTCACAGAATCTTTCTTGTGGCTCGCCTTTAACCAGTAAACCCTGTACCAGATATTGCGCGTTTTGTAAGGTTGCGAGTGCTGCACCTGGTAACAAATTCTGCAACTCTGATTGAGTTAGCGGGCCGTAAAAGCTCAGTAGCTCTTGAGTAAACATCTCAAGATCCCGGCTATCCTCGCGGGGCACGAAGTTAGTTTGCTGTGCTATTGAAGGGCGGGCTTGTAACGCATAGCAATTTGCTAGCGCATGTGCGTTCTCGGCGTGGCTGATCCAGGAGCGCTTGTCTTCGGCATGTTCGGCGCTTTCGACACTTTCGACGAGAGTACACAGCATTGGGTGGCCTGCGATCTCAGCGGGTACCTCAGTAGCTACCATCAACACACGCTCTTTAACCCACTCCAGCCATTCAGCATCATCCTCTGGAATGTAGTCGGGATGCAGCCGTTGGCGTTTGTCGAGGAACTCATTGACCACTTCGCGTGAGACGTTGGGCTGATCGGCGAAGGCGCTCGCAATCAATGCATCATCGAGATTGCTTCGGCCTTTTGCGTCCGGTGTGTCGTCTGCGTACATATACTGATTGATCTGATTCCACGACAGATTGGCGGCAAACGGGCTGGGTGTTGCCGTGGTTACTGCACGCCAGCTGATCTCTCCGTCTTGCAGCTCAACCAGCAGTCGGTCCAGGTTGGTGAGATCAAACTCGTCTTCTAAGCAAGTACGCCAGGCCTCTAGAAGAATAGGGAAATCGCTGAGCTCTTTGGTGGCGGCCAGAAGCTTTTTGCTTTGCAGGCGTGTCATCCACAGCGGCAGACGCTGATTGAATTTCTTGCGAGTCAGAAGCAAAGCGCGGCCCGCGCACTCGCGAAATCTTGCGCCAAAGAAGTTCGAGTCTTCGAGCGCTTCGCGTAGGTGGCCATGCACGTTGTCCGGTGTGACCAACCCGAGAAGTTCTTCAGGTTCTATCTCGCGAGTGAGTTGGATGATGATAGCGTCGTTATCGGCCTGTAGTTCAGGCGGCTCGCCAAAACGTTCTCGCCAGGCATTGCCGAGCGCTAGTCCAAACGGGCGATTGACCCGCGCTCCCCAAAACGTGTGAATCACCAGCTGCTTTTCGCCGCCGCTGGTCTTGTAACCGGCGGGTCCCGTGTTTATTTGCTCTAGCAACAGATCCTTGGTTCCCGGGAGCGCGCCGCTGTGTTCACGCTGTCGCTCCAGATAGTCGATCAGGGCATTAGCTGCACTTTCGTCGAAACCTTGGTTAGCGATTAGTGACTGGGTTAGCTCCTTACCGCGGCGTTCGTGCAGGCTTCGTTCTGCATCATCAAGTACAGATGCGATATAACTTGAGAAATGGAAGTCGCGGTTAACGGATTCGCTGCGCCAAAAAGGCGGCGCCATAACGTTGGTTGGTGCTGGATTCACCAGCACGTCGTTGTGAGTGATGCGCTGGATTTGCCAGTGTCCCGTACCGAGGTTAAATGTTTGACCGATGGTTGCTTCCCAGACGAACTCTTCGTCAAGCTCGCCGATTACCTGGCCCGAGCTTGCGTGGCGTAATTTGAAGTATCCGCGGTCTGGAATGGTTCCCCCGGAACTGTAGTACGCCATCACTGCGCCGCGGGTAGCACGAATACGGTTATTCAGGCGGTCGAAGGTAATTCGAGGCGCCAGGTCTCTTATGCGCATGCCAGCGTAGCGTCCTGCCAGCATTTCTATAACCTGATCGAAGTTTTCGCGGGGAAGTGTTTCGTAGGGCGCTGCGCGCCGTAGCATCTGATATAGCTCGTCTACATCCCAGTCCTCTGAGGCGGTTGTAGCAATGACGAGCTGTGCGAGGAGATCGAGCGGATTGTTGGCAAGTTCGAGAGGCTCAATGTCGCGGGCGTTTATAGCGCGGCTTAGAGCTGCGGCCTCCAGAAAATCGTGAGCGTGGGTGGGGAAGAGTGTACCCACGCTGGTTTCTCCAACGTTGTGGCCTGAACGGCCGATGCGTTGCAAAGATGCGGAGATGCTTGGAGGTGATTGAATCAATACCACTTCGTCAAGACTTCCGATGTCGATACCCATTTCAAGAGAGCTTGTTGCTACGATTGCGCGCAGATCTCCAGCCTTCAGTTTTTGCTCTACTGCGTGACGGATGTCTTTTGCGAGCGAACCATGGTGGGCATAAGCCAGAGGTGCGGTGTTGTCTTGATTTAGCTTGAGAGTGATCTTTTCGGCCAAGCGTCGGGAATTGGTAAAGAAGAGAGTAGAGTTGTTGGCGCGGGTAAGCTCCTTGAATGCATCTGTTAACGGTTCCCAGATTTTCTGTCCGTGCGCCGCGACTTGCAATGCGCCATCAGGCAGCTTCACCTGAAAGTCGATCGCTTTGTGCTGGTCTGCGCGTACGGTTTTGATTGGACGTCTAACACCTGGCCCACTAAAGCCTGCGACCTGCGTAGCGATACGTTCCAGTGGTTTTACGGTTGCCGATAAAGCAATTCTTTGCGGTTCGATGCCCATCCAGCACAAGCGTTCGAGTGCACACAACAGTTGCACGCCACGTCTGTTGTTCAAAATAGAATGCACCTCATCGAGAATAACCGTGTCGACGTGAGAGAGCATTTGCCTACCGCGGACACTTGTGAGGATTAAACTCAAGCTCTCTGGTGTGGTGATTAGTATTTCTGGTGGTCTGCGCAGCATGCGCTGGCGTTCATTTTGTGGAGTGTCACCGCTGCGGGTTTGCACTGATATCTTTGGGAACGAGCCCCTTGTCTGTAAGTCGGCCAGCGGTGTAAGCAGGTTTTTTTGAATGTCGTTGTTGAGGGCCTTTAGTGGCGAGATGTAGAGGATCGAGGTAACACCCGGCTCTAGTTCGCCGCTGGCGTACTTGTTGAGCGCCCAAAGAAAGGCAGTGAGTGTTTTACCGGAACCTGTGGGCGCAGTGATTAGCACGTGGTTGCGATCCGCGATCAGCGGCCAGCTGGCGCTCTGTACGGGCGTCGGGCCGGTGAAGCTAGCGTTGAAATAGTCCCGCACCAAAGGTTCAAACCGTTCTAGGGCGTTTT
>CAZFIA010000122.1:0-12563 GCA_964519335.1 uncultured Pseudomonadales bacterium | reverse complement strand
AAACAAGCGGGCGCGACCGGCGTGGTCACTGCGCTCGATCACATTCCCACAGGCTCGCCCTGGCCGACGGCTGATATTCTGGAGCGGAAGGCGCTACTGGAAAAGCATGGACTAAGCTGGTCTGTTGTTGAAAGTGTACCGGTGCATAACGACATCAAGACCCGCACCGGCGACTATGAAGACCACATCAAAAACTACCAACAATCGCTTACCAACCTTGGTGCTGCCGGCATCAATCGTGTGTGCTACAACTTTATGCCCGTGGTTGATTGGACCCGAACCAACCTGAACTACGAGCTCTCGACGAGCGCTCAGGCACTGCGCTTCGAGATGACCGACTTTGTTGCCTACGATGTCCACGCCCTGGCGCGTCCAGGTGCAGAAGAAGACTACGCCCCTGACCTGCTCGAAAAAGCATCAAAGCGCTACGCTGCCATGAACGACGAAGAGCGAGCGCTTCTCGAAACCAACATTATTGCAGGATTGCCCGGCGGCGAAGGATCTTATGACCGCGCTGGTATCAGTGAGGCCATCAACGAGTTTAGAGCGCTGGGCACCGAGCGCTTTCGCGCTAACCTGTTTGCGTTTTTGGAAGCCATCATTCCCGTGGCGCAAGACGCAGGCGTTGTGATGTGCATTCATCCCGACGACCCGCCCTTCTCCCTGTTTGGTCTACCTCGGGTGGTGTCTACTGCACAAGACGCGCAAGCTCTACTGGATGCCGTACCTAGTCCGGCCAACGGGCTCACCATGTGCGCTGGTTCCTACGGCGCCCGGTCAGACAACGACCTTGTGGGTATGGTGCGCAAATTTGGTGAGCACATTCATTTTGTTCATCTACGCAACATTCGCCGGGAAGACGATGGCTCGTTTTACGAAACGGAACATCTGGACGGCGACAACGACATCGTTGGGCTGGTTAACGCACTGCTCGACGAAGAAGATGAGCGCGGAAAAGCCAACAGCAAACGTTCACCGTTGGTTAGCATTCCCATGCGCCCCGACCACGGTCATACCATGGGCGAAGAAATTAACGATCCAAGAGTACGGCCGGGTTATTCCTACGCAGGCCGCATGAAAGGGCTTGCCGAGTTGCGGGGAGTGATGCACACCCTCCAAACGCTGCGCAAGCAACCAAACCCTTGAACACTCCGCCACTGCTGCTGGATCCCGACCGGCTGTTTCCGGCAGATGACAAGGTTCGCGGGATCGCACGGGCGTTGTACCACACGGTTAAATCGCTGCCCATTCTCAGCCCCCACGGGCATACAGATGCAGGCTGGTTTGCACTTAACAAACCCTTCGACAACCCGGCAGAGCTGCTAATCACTCCGGATCACTATGTGTACCGCATGCTCTACAGCCAGGGCATTTCACTAGAGCAACTGGGCATTAGCCAACACGGTGAGCAGCCTAGCTCAGCCCCCGAACAAGTCTGGCAACTGTTTGCCGATCACTACTATCTGTTTCAGGGTACGCCCACACGCTTGTGGCTAGATCATGTGTTCGGCGAGATCTTTGGCCTCGAGGTTGGGCTTACAAGCGATACCGCGAGCGCCTACTACGAAAGCATTCAGAGCAAATTAAACACCGAAGAATTTTTGCCACGCGCGCTGTTTGAACAATTCAACATTGAGCTTTTGGCAACTACCGAGGCACCGCTCGATGAGCTGAGTCATCACGCCGCTCTGAAGAATAGCGATTGGGCCGGTCGGGTGATCACCACCTTCCGACCAGATCCGGTGGTTGATCCTGAGTTCGAAGGGTTTCACAAAAACCTTAGCCTACTTGGCAAGATCACCGCAGAAGACACCAGTACCTGGAAGGGCTACCTGAACGCCCTGCGTAACAGACGCGAGTTCTTTCGTAACCATGGTGCCACGGCGACAGATCATGGACATCCTTCTGCACGCACAGCAAATCTAACCACAGAAGAGTCAACGGCCCTCTTCAAGAAAGTGCGTGCCAATAACTACACAGCGGAAGATGCCGAACTCTTCCGTGCGCAGATGCTCACCGAGATGGCCGCGATGAGTGTCGATGACGGTATGGTGATGCAAATTCACCCCGGCTCATACCGCAATCACAACCGTTGGCTCTTCGATAACTTCGGCCGAGACCGGGGCGCAGACATTCCTATGCAAACCGACTATGTACAGGGCTTGCGGCCACTGCTTGATCGTTTTGGCAACGAGAATAACCTGACCATTATTCTGTTTACGCTGGATGAGACGGTATACAGCAGAGAACTCGCACCGCTTGCCGGGCATTACCCTTGTCTAAAGCTAGGCCCGGCCTGGTGGTTCCACGATTCACCCGAAGGCATGCGTCGGTTTCGTCAGCAAACCACAGAATCGGCCGGTTTTTACAACACCGCCGGGTTCAATGACGATACCCGCGCGTTTCTGTCGATTCCTGCTCGACACGATCTGTCGCGGCGCATCGATTGCGGTTATTTGGCAACGCTGGTTGCAGAGCACCGGCTGGGTGAGAGTGAGGCAGGTGATCTGGCAAAGGCGCTCGCCTACGATCTAGCAAAACGCGCCTACAAGCTGTAACCATGGGCATTCGTCTAAGCACGAGCACGCTTAACTCAATCACAACGGCTGCGAAGCCAACCTACGATCGGCAAGCCATCAACACCGGCATTGTGCATCTGGGTATGGGCGGCTTTCATCGCGCGCACCAGGCGGTGTACACAGATAAGCTGTTAGCAGATGGCCAGCGTAACTGGGGCATTACGGGCGTCAGCCTGCGCAGCAGTTCAGTTCGCGACCTGCTAACCCCGCAAGATTTTCTCTACAGCGCAAACACCCTCGGAGAAGGCGCCCCACCGCCGCAGATTATTGGTAGCGTGCTGAACACCCTGGCGATTCGCGACCACAAGCAACTCACGGCTGCTCTTGATCTCATTGCACAGCCTTCGACTCAGGTCATCTCACTTACTATTACCGAGAAAGGCTACTGCGCGAATCAAAACGGCGATCTGGATATTAGGCATCCGGATATCGCGCTGGACCTTGCGAACTGGCAAAGGCCCCAGAGCGCGCCCGGTCTACTCGCGGTGGGACTGCAACAACGCATGCGCGCAGGCGGGGGTTCTATCAGTATTCTTAGCTGCGACAACCTGGCGGGCAATGGCCGAGTCACCCAGCAAGTGGTGCAATCAATGGCCGCTCAACTAAACCCTGAGTTCGCAACATGGATCGCCGACCACGTGTCGTTTCCATCAACAATGGTCGATCGTATCGTGCCGCAAACATCTGTTGGTGACATCGATGCATTCGAGTCCGTCAGCGGCTACCGCGACGACGCGCTTGTCAGCGGCGAAGCCTTTACGCAGTGGGTGATCGAGGATGATTTTCGTGGACAACGCCCCGCCTGGGACATCGCCGGGGCTCAGTTTGTCGACAAGGTTGCACCCTTTGAGCAAGCTAAACTTCGGCTGCTTAATGCCACCCACTCTGCCCTCGCCTATCTTGGACTGCTGACAGACCACGCCTATGTTCACCAGGCCCTCGCTTATCCGGCCATCGGGGACTTTGTTACGCGTCTTCTCAACGACGAAATCACCCCCGAAGTGGATTGCCCACAGGGCATGGATATCACTGATTACAAAGCAAGACTCCTTAAACGCTTTGCTAATGCGGCGGTGCCCTATAAGACGCTGCAGGTCGCAGGCGACGGATCACAAAAATTACCGCAGCGAATATTTCCAACGTTGAGCGCCCGACTAAACAAGCAACAACCTGTTGCTCTGTTGTGTACCGTTGTTGGCGCCTGGATTCAGTGCCTGGCAGGAAGGAGTGATACAGGGGTGCCTATTAGTGTCAGCGACCCGGCGGCGCCGGAGATCGCGCAGCTCGCCGCAAAACACGCAAACGCACCTGAGTTGATTCAAGCAATTGCCCAACAGAGCAACTATTTCGGAGAATTGGCAAACAGCTCAGAATTCTTAACCCAGCTCGGAGATGCGCTAGGCAAACTTCGTAGCGAAGGCACGGCGGCGAGTATCCGACCTCTCTGAATCTTCAGAGTTGCGATGCTTCGTCGGCCATCGCCTGCGCACGCAAACTGATTTCTGCGGCTTTAAAGATGTGCGCCTGGCTCATCGCTTGCTCGGTGGTGTTCAACACATCAAGAATTAGCTGCCCAAAGAAGGGAAAGCCCACCTGATTCAGGCAATCTATTTCTTCAACGCCATCGCTACCTGTGTAATACACCTTGGAGGCAGGGGCGCTGCGCGCGACATCCATGTACTTGCGTACTTCAAGCGAGCCTTCGGTACCCAGTATAAAGGTGCGGCCATCTCCCCAAACTGGCGACCCTGCGGGTGTGTACCAGTCGATTCGAGAGTAGAACGACGGACGCTGGGCTCCCGTACCTGCATCGGCGCGAGTTCCTGACAACGAAAACTCACCAAAGTCTTCGAGCTCTGGGTTATCGGGGTTAGCGTGGTTACGCACTGCTGCAAAGTTGACCTGCGCATCTACCGAGTTCGAATAGGTTAGAAACTGCTCGACCTGATGCGAACCAATATCGGTGATGATTCCGCCGTAGCGCTTCTTTTGAAAAAACCAGTCTGGTCGCGTATCGGCAGAAAGTCGATGCGGCGCGATATTGAGTACCTGAATTACATCTCCCACCGCACCCTGAGCCACCATCTCGCCGGCGTGCCAGGCCGCTTCGTTATGAATGCGCTCGGAGTAGTAGACAAAATAGCGTTTTCCCGTTTCCGCTACCTTTTGTTTAGTCGCCGCAAGCTGCTCCAGAGTGGTAAATGGCGACTTGTCGGTAAAGTAGTGTTTGTCAGCACCCAGAACTCGCGCGCCAATGTCGGCGCGTTGATCAGGTATCGCGGCCGCGGCTATCAACTGCAATTCTTGATCAGCTAGGAGTTCATCAAAGCTATCCACGGCACTCACCTGAGGATAGGCCTTGCAGAACGCAGCAACGCGCGCCGGCTCGGGGTCATACACCTTGGTGAGGGTTGCACCTGCACCAAGCAGTCCGTTCACCTGTCCGTAAATGTGACCATGATCGAGATAAGCCGCCGCAAAACAAAACTCGCCGGGCTCTACAACAGCACGGAGCTCGCTGCTTGGCGCATAGCTCGCGCCGTCGGCAATCGTCATGGTAGATAAAGTCTATAAGTTGTCATAAACGAAGCTCGCTAACCTATGCTGGCGAAAGATGCTGGCTATAAAAAAGCAACAGCAAGGCTATACAGAACACTGGCCACCACCATGAGAATACAAACCGTCATGGCACCATTGTAGATAATTGCGTTTGTCCCCGTTGGCATATCGCTACCCAGGTAAGACTCGCGGTTGTTGAGTACCAGCCAGCCTACATAGGCGATGGGTAAGAGTACCCCGCAAATAGCTGATGTTGGCAAAACCACATAGGGGCCCATGCTGGACCAGAGGAATACACCCAGCACCGCCGGCGTGGGCAGCAGACAGGCGAGCCTATACTGCACAGATTCTTCTGCCAGTTTGAACATCTCCATGGCTGCAGCACCACAGGTGAGCATATGCATAACCAGCGAGCCAACAGCCATGCCTAGCACGCCGAGCGGAAACACCAGTCGGCCTACAAACTCGCCAAGACCAGATTGCGCAAACATCGCCCCCGCCTCTGTGGGACTCAGACGTTTTTGCAGCGCAGTCGCATCACCCAACTGATCGCCGCCGTACAGAGCAGCGGCGGCCGCGATAGAAATGAGGCTCGTCACCAACAAATAAGGAATCACGAGCCCAATGACAATATCTACCCGGGCAAGCTCGCGCTGATCGCGCTGCCATCCGCGGCGCAACAGCGTGTAGCCGTAGACAAAGGTCATGTTGATGCCTACCGCTGAGCCCAAAACAGCCATCAAAGTGGTGACACCCAGAGTACCCTCCGGCAGAGAGTGCGGCACAAACCCCCAGAGCACGCTCAACCAGTCAATGTCTCCCACGAGGCTTGCACTAATAACCACCCAGGCAAAACTCAACACCACCACAGCGCTCAAAACCTTGATGCTGTTTTCGAACACTCGAACCGCACGCTGGCCCTTGCCGTAGTTCCACACGGTGAGGGCACAGCCCGACCAAACAAGTACCGCCAATCCGAACAGATACAGTTCCCGGTTAAGGCTCTCGTCATTGCCGCGCAAGTTAAATCCGGTCACCACATCAATGGCTTCTTCGAGCATGCCAGCGCTTAAGGGGTAGTGAGAAAAGCCCCAGACAATGCTCGAGCCCAGTGCCGCTAGTGCCCAACCCCACGCAAGCGCCGGCGAAATGTGATTCTTCATGGCCGCAAACGGGCGCACGCCGGTTGATAAGGTTTGATGCGAAAGCGCAAACAACATGACGCAGCCGATCAGCATCGCAAGCGGTTGTATCCACAAAAACTCATAGCCAAAGGCTGCACCTATGGTCAGCGAGGTGATGGCCGAGCCGCCGCCAAGCGTCATAGCCCCTTGAAGCCAGCCCGGTCCTCCCTCCCGGATGTGGTCGACAAGCCGACTCATTTGAATGACTTTTTCATATCTATATTGGCAGCGCGCCCAGAAGGCGTGCGCAGCGCAGAAGCAGCGATTCGTTCTTGTAGCGCTTTCTCATAACGCGCGGCATCCAGCGGTAACTTCACAGGTTCGCCGCTCCAGGCTGACAGCAAAATCCCGTTTGCCAGCTGCAACGATGCGAGCCCTTCCTGGGCTTGCGTAACCAGAGGCTTGTCATCGAGACAGGCATCGACAAAATTCTGCAATACAAGCGCGTGTTGATTAACCGCTCCGGTGTCATCGATCGAGACGCTGCGTGTTTCAAACTCAGGCATTCCAAACATATCGCTGGTTTCGGCGCAGTGTTCAGCAACACTCTGTTGGCTTTGGGTGAGGGTAAGCACCTCACCGTCAAAACGCAGCATTCCTTTGTCGCCAACCATATCCAACTGATTAACGCCTGGCGCTTCGCCACTGCTGGCAACAATCACACCCGTTGCACCGTTGTCATAGGAGAGCGTTGCAGTGAATTCGTCTTCGACGTCAATGTTGTGGTATTTGCCGAACCCGGCAATCGCAGACACCGTGGTCGGTAGTCCTACCAACCACTGCAATACATCCAGGTTGTGGATGCATTGGTTAATCAGCAAACCGCCACCCTCGCCCGGCCAGGTACCTCGCCAATCGCTTACCTGATAATAGATATCGGGCCGGTACCAGGCTGTCATGGTCCAAGACAGGCGAGTGAGATTACCTATCGCACCAGAGCCCAAAAGCTCGCGTATTTTCGCGTAGTGCGGATGGAAGCGCTGATTTAGCATCACCGCGTGCTTGATAGAATCAGTCGAGGAATCGGTAACGGAATTGGCGGCGGAAGAAATCATCGTCTCAGCTTGCGCAACCGACATCGCAAGAGGCTTTTCTACCAACACATGCAAACCCCGCTCGCACGCCCGCATCCACATTTCCGGGTGCAGCATTGTCGGCGTTGCAATCAGCACGGCATCAACAAGCCCTGACTCGAAGAGCGCTTCGTAGCTTGAGAAATGAGGAACAGAATACTCTGCCGTTTGGGTTCTCGATGAAACCGCCGCCAAAACGACGCGTTCAATCTTTTGATCTTGAACCAGTCGAATATAGGTCTGACCGATATTGCCCGACCCGATGATCCCCAGACGCAGCACTTTAGCCACCGCTAATCGCCCAATCGAGGCAGCTGAACTTCATCATCACCGTTGGGAATGCGCAGGCCAACCACCTGGTCAGCATCGTCGAATACAAACTCTACCCGCAGCTGCCTTGGCTCAAATAAAAACTGGTCTTCCTTTAGCGGCTTCATGGGCCCGTTATAAATACCGGACTTCAATTCAAGACCAGACCCGGTGTAAAGAAATTCGAGCACAAACCCTGAGCGGCCATAGCGACCGGTGTAGTTCTTGTAGTGCGTATTGGTGTCAATCGACATCAGTTCAGGCACTGTCCAAAGGGCGTTGCGACCTTCTGTCTCGCGCCGAACACCGGCCACAAATTCGGGATTAATGGCGCGCCCTGCATGCCCCCAGCTGCGATGCAGATGGGTCATAAGACCACTGGCAACCTCGTCATCAAACTCGCTCTGCGACTGATGACCCGGCATGACGCCGTTCCAGGTAGTCCCTGCAACTTCGATCGGCCCCTGCAATCCTTGCAGCATGATGCGCGCGAGCCGTTCGCTGGACCCTGTTACCCAGGGAGAATCCGCCAAAGGCGGCGCAAGCGAGGCAATGCCCTTGCCGTCTTCGCCATGGCAACTAGCGCAGCGACTTAGATAAAACTGCGCACCACGCTCGCGCAGCGCCTGCTGCTTGGGCGATAAGGGTTTGGCATCTGCAGCCAGATCATCACCCGGCCAGGTAAAGGCCCGACGGGCACGCGCAACCGCAGGCCACAATTTTCGATCTTGAGTACCAAACAGAGCATGTTCTTGATTGAGCGCTACCCGTTCAAAAGAGTCTTTGCGCGATACCGCGTAGAGCCCGTCAAGCACCGCCGCTTGTAGCCATTGCTCATCAGCCGTTCGGGCGGCCGAAAAGTCGAGCAACTCGGCCCCTATCTTGGGATCTGCTCGGAAACCCTGCACAACCAGCTGTTGCAAAAAACTGGTGTTAGATTCGAGTTCACGGTCCCAGCTGCCCTTCTTGTGAATAGCCTCAAGGAGCGCCACCTCCTGACCAATCGATGCCGCCTTAATGGCAGCGAGCCGAAAAGGGTCGTTTGCGCTATCGACAATTTGTGCAACAAAGTGCGCCTGTACATCTCGGTGCGCATTGTGCGCCGCCAGACTTAGGGTGAGCTGCTGCAGCACTATCGGGTCGTTAGTACTAGCGGTGAGTTTCAACAAATCATTTCGTTTCAGTTCCGTGTGACCCGCGCGCACGGCCGCCAGGGCCACCGAAGTTCCGTCACGAGCAACACCGGCCAGTGTGGTCTTGCGCTCGAGTGCTCCGCGACCTGACAAGGTCCACAAGGCGTGTACGGCCTGCAAGCTGCTTCCGGTTTTTGCTGCTTTCGCGAGCTTTTTATCCAGACCAGAGTCAGACCGATTGAGCAGCAAGCGCTGAGCCGTTTCGCGTTGCCAGGCGTTGTCTGCGCCCAGGAGCTCAATGAGTTCTTCAACACCTGCGCTCAAGAGATTTGGAGCGGGCCGCAGGGCTGTGCCCTCTGTGGCGGTGATCCGCCAAATTCGTCCCATACCGACGGGCTTATCGAGCTTACGTTCGAGCGCCTGGGCGCGCAGTTCATCCGACAGAAAAAAATGATCCTGAATAAGACCGCGATACATGTCGACGATATAGAGCGCGCCATCTGGGCCAACCTCAACATCTACCGGGCGAAATCGTTCGTCGGTTGAGGCAAGAAACTCAATCTGCCCCCACTCGTCATTAGGATAGAGCACATGCTCGGAGTTAATCGCCAACCCATTATCTGCATCGGGACTGAGCCGGAGCTGAGCGATGGCGTTAGCCGCGGGCTCGGCCACAAACACATCCTTGTCATAGCCCGCAGGAAACTGATCGCCTCGATACAGCGCCATACCGCTTGCAGATGTAGGCCGGTTGAGTCGCCCGTCTTTCTTGAGCACGCCAGGCACATAGGCCCGATTTACACCGGTATTCACGCGTACCGAAAACAATTCATCGTTGGTGCTAATTTGCGTGCCTAGCCCAGGCGCTGATGCGTTGCCTGCCGCTATAACTTGCTGCGCGTCATAAAGGTCACCCTGGATCAGACTTGAGTTGGTGTTGTAAAACAGCCGGCCATCGTTGTCCTGGGTAATGCCCCACTGCCCTCGGAACAACGTAGGTTCAACATCAAGCTCACCATCGAGCAACTGCAGTCGACGATTAGATTTGGCGCTATAAAGCCAGTTGTCGATGCCTGTTAAGAGGCCATTTTCTGCGTGTTCAACAGAGCCGGGCTGATCGCCATAGCTGCCAAGCTTTTTCTTGGCGCTGCAATCGATATCTGCGGACCGACCCATGGCGCTGGGACACAACCACAGGTTAGGCGGTTCTCCAACCAGCAACCCTTCATTAACTATGGCTATCGCTCTTGGTAACACCAGTTTGTCGAGCAGCACTTCGCGTTTATCCAACTGCCCATCACCGGTGGTATCACTAAGGCGGGCAATGACACCCACAGGATCTTTTTCGCCGTTGCCATAGGCGTCGGGCATGTAACCACGCATCTCGACCACATACAGCCGACCTTCTTCGTCCCATTTAACTACAACAGGATCTTCGACCATTGGCTCTGATGCCACCAGTTCAATCTTGAAGCCAGGCGCAATGGTGAAGCTCTGTAGAGCCTCGGCCGGGGTTAGCTCAGGGGCAGGTGGTGTGTCGAGCGTTAGATAGAACGGCTTTTCTTCCGCGACAGCAGCAGACGCAATTGTCACAGCAGTGAGCCAAACAGCACCCACAAAAAAAGAGTTATTCAAAACGCTTGCGTTACTCAAAATGTCATCTGTTGCAGAAAATCATAGGAGCGCTGGATCGATTGTTGCGGCTCTGGCGGGTTATCACGCTCCACAAAGAAATACTTCGCGCCTTGCGCCAGGGCTTCGCGTGTGAACCGCGGGAAATCAATCAACCCATCACCCACGTCCGCAAAATCGCCACTGCCATCGATGTCTTTCATATGACAGGTGGCAAAGCGCCCGGCATGGCGGCTTAGATAGTCGCTTAGATCACCGCCTCCTTTGCGAATCCAATAAGCATCTAGCTGAAAGGTTACGGCCGATGCATCAGTTTGCTCGAGCATAAGATCATAAGGCACAACGCCATCGATCTCAGAAAGCTCCCAGTTGTGATTGTGATAGCCAAAAACTACATCTTGCTTAGCGCAAAACTCTCCGGCTTGATTGAGCAACTCTATGTTCTTCTTAACCTGATCAAGTGTCCCGAAGTTGTTAGGCGTCAGTGCGGGTAGTACAAGATAACCCTGGCCAAGTGCAACCGCTGCTTCCAGAGAATGACTCACATTGTCCAGAAAGTACTTGGGCTGACTGCGTTCTCCATAGATCTTCATGGCCTCTTCGCGGGGCAGCGTATAAAAACCATCCGGCAATTTGGGCGTAATGCGCCCAACGGGAGCCTCGAGTGAGAACTTGTCTAAAAGCCCGCGGATATCAGTAGCTGATCGACCAAGAAAGCCCAACGCAGAGAACTCTACCTGCTGATACCCAATGGTAGCGACCTGCTCTAGCGTTCCTTCAAAGTCGGCAAGCATCAGCTGAGTAACTGTAGATAGCTGCAAGCCAAACTTGTCGAGCCTGGCGCCAGCATTGCTAGCAGTTCCATTCACCTGGGAAGGCTCTGGCGTAGCCAGTCCAGTCTGCTGACAACCGGAAACACCCGCGAGCCCCGCAGGGATCAACAGCGAACTCCCGCCTGCTTTCAAAAGAGCGCGTCGCCGCATGATTTATCCAACCCCTCTACTAAAGACCATTCCGGAATATCCACTTTTTGCAACCTGATCGCAACGATCACGATAAGTCGGCATGCCGCCCGCATAGAGCAGGAAGTTTCTTGTGTCGCGACCCTCGAGGTTTGAGTTGATGGCGTTGAACCAGGAGTCAACCTTGGCCAGCAGCAACCCTTCCGCGCTTTGGTAAACGTGCTCGGTCCATTCGTCTTCAGCTTGCAGCTGCGCCTCAACCCGCTTGAGCTGATTTTTCTGCATGTGTTCAATGAGGTCACTGACCCATTCCACATTTTGTTCTATGCAGCGCGGGATGTTGCAGAATGACGCTGCGTTGTGCGGACCCACTAGCGTAAACAAATTGGGAAAGCCGTGGCCCTGTAGACCTAAGTGCGTTCGCGGTCCGTTGGCCCACTTTTCCTTGAGTGTTTGTCCACCCACTCCTCGAATATCGAGCTTGTTGAAGCCACCAAGAACTGCATCAAAGCCAGTAGCATAGATGATGAGGTCAAACTCGCGTTCTTCTGCTGTTGTCTTGATGCCGGTTTTGGTAACACGATCAATAGGGGTCGCTGCAAGATCTACCAGACGAACGTTAGATTGGTTATAGACTTCGTAGTAGCCGGTTTCCATCGGCACCCGACGAGTACCAAAGCCGTGATTGCGAGGAATGAGTTGTTCCGCAACCACCGGGTCATCAACCCTTGAACGAATCTTGTTGGCAACAAACTCGGAGAGCGTCGCGTTCGCTTCCTCATTAACCAACACATCTCGATAGTTACCCAACCAAATTCCGAACCCGGGTTGACCGTAGAGCTCTTCGTAGAAGGCATCACGTGCATCCGCTGATTCTTCGAGCGCCTTACGAGAATCAGCATCATGCATGAAGGCACCATGAGTGGTGCGACAGAGCTCAAACACTTCAGCGTAACGAGCATGAATCTCGTTTTGTTCCTCGTCTTTGATCGGGCTGTTGTGCAAGGGCGCGCACCAGTTAGGCTGGCGCTGAAACACAGTGAGCGTACCTGCAGTTTTTGCAACTTCCTGGATAACCTGCACGCCGCTCGCGCCGGTACCTATAACCGCAACGTGCTTATCCTCAAAACTA
>CAZFIA010000121.1:0-12595 GCA_964519335.1 uncultured Pseudomonadales bacterium | reverse complement strand
GTCATAAACTTCTTTCAGCAAAATCTACCGGATTTATGGTTTCAAAAAGGTGCTTCTATCGAAGAAGCCGATTTGGAATTTGACGTGAATCGAGTTCTGACCCACTTAGAGATTCCCCTGGGCAAATTTGTTCATTTGACTGTAATAAACGAGATTCGGGATACGGTACTTCGCTTACGGGAAATAGCCCGTAGCTCCTAGCTGTGCCCTCTCCCCTGTCTCTCAAGCATTCACAAGAACACAACCGAGACCAATAACCGCAACATAGACGCCACGCGTCAGCGTTGGGAGCGACGCCCCGGGAAGTTTGGCCAATGCTCCGCTTAGAGGCAAAGCGTAGTTTGCCCAAATTTGGACATTCGAGGGGATGAGTAAATAGTTTGAAATCTCGCCTGAAGATCCAAATTCTACATGTATCCTGAGTTTGTAGAACTCCAGAGACTGACCACTACACTATGAGCTTAGCTAAAGGGTCTCCGATTAAGCCCTGGCAATTCCATAGCCGAGCTCAACCGCAAGCGTTCCGGAACAAGCTGATCCGAGAGTATAAGAACAATATGAAGATTAACCCTGATGACGTTCGCGGGTGGGAGCATGATTGAGTTAAAGCGCGCAAGCAGGATTCGTTTTTGGGTAGCGGTCGCGATCGCCCCTTTATCGGGGCCGTTCTTTTTTTGGCTCTCTATTGGTTTTTATAAACGAGAGGAACTGGAGAGAGGAATGTCCTTTATGTTTAGTGCCTCGTATTTTTTTGACGGGTTCCCCGTAATACTTTTTGGATATCTCGGCATGTTATTCTTGGGCTTACCTTATGCACTTGTACTTCGTAGAGCGAATAAACTCTCACATTTCTATTTGCTTGCCGGAAGTATTTTCCTTGCACCAATCTTCTTGCTTTCTATATTTTTATGGGAGTATGGACGATGGGATCTGTCTTGGCCTTGGCTGAGCACGTTTTACACGTCGTGGTGGGGTGCTATAACCGTATTCGTCACAGTCGGAATTGGGCTAATTACAGGCGTCATAGCTGGTATACCTCTGTACGGTAGTAATAAGGCAACGAGTCCAGAAACCAAAACAGAAGCAATTTGAGCGACGCCTACGAACCATTAAATTGCGCCGGGTTTCCGGGGGCACAATGGTTAAGTTCTCGCTCCTTTTTTCGCTCCATGAGGCTGAATGGGAAGTTTTGATCGGATTGTCCCCAACCTCAGAATCTTGCAGACCTGCAAGATTTGACCAAATCCGGCTCCAGGCGAACTCCTGGGCAAACTGCGCTTTGCCTCTAAGCTTAAGATTGGCCATTTGTTGCCGTTGGCCAGCCCCCTGCTTTAGTCTTCTGTCCAATCGGGTTTTTGAGTAACGCCTGAGGCCAAGCCTATGGAACTGGAAACACCAGCGGGAAGGTAGCTGGTTAGGAACTCTTTGAGGGTTCCGGTAAGTCGGGAGACTTCGCTTGCGAAGGCGCTCTGCACTTCACCAAATGTTTCCCAGGGCAGATCTACAAGACCGACAGAAGACAGGCCAAACGCAATCGCGGCGACTACGGCGCTGACAAGCAAGCTGAGTTTGAAGAAGATGCGCACGATCGCGCCAATCACGAACCCGAGCAAGTAGCCGCAGCCGGTGCGCAGACCAGATGCGGACCATTCGCCCGCTTGTCCCATGGCTAGAGCACCGCCTCCAAGCATGATGCCCACAATAGAGAGACGCATGAGCCAGCGTTTGAGGCGGGAGTGCTGGGTGAACGTCGAAACTATGAAATGTCTGAAACTAATACTTGCCATGGCAACATCTTACCTGTGCATGGCGAATTGGGAATCACGCTGACATAGGCGATTCAGATAGACCTCGGCAATGCGGCTTCGTGCTCCTTTAGGATGTTGATGATCTGCTCTCCGGAGTGGCGCTTAGGCGTCATATTCAGAACTCCCAGGGTCAATTTTGGTCGACTTCGGACTTTGACGCCGACGCATCCTTCGCACGAGACCTTCCCACAGCCGGGAGTTCCGCCCTCTAGTAACAACCAAAACGAAGTGGGTGCGCAACCAGCCCAGGGATGGAAAACCGCCTAAGGCGAAAAGTAGTTTCCCAGACTACCTATTCCCCCATTTTTAGAGTTACACTCCAAAAATGAAACAGCACCCTAAATCGGCAAATCCGGTTCCCGATCAACCGGGCAAAACCCCCGTGCTGGGCAAATTCGAAAGAACCCGCCTTAAGCTAGTGAGTGCGATTCGGGCTGAGATTGACGAAAACGGCGACTTTGGCGCTGAGCTAGTGGCTCGCCGGTCCAAAAGTTCGCCGGCGAACTTCTATAACCACTTCGCTACCAAAGAAGCCGCTCTGCTCGCAGCCTACGATCAAATGATGGCCGAGCTAGAGGTATTGGTAGCTAACAAGTGCCAGATCGAACGACTATTGGATGAGGGGATGCAGCTATTCATGGCGGGTTGGGTGCTGGAGCTTGGCGGTTTTTTTGCAGACAACAACTCACTGTTTCGGTTAGCTCAGGGTGCGTTTGGTCAGTCGAAGAGGCTGCGAGATTTGTTCAGAACGCACGAGGCGGCGGTAATCGAGAGCTATCAGCGCTTCATCGAGCTGGGACAGGCGGCTGGGCATATTCGTTTGGGCGATCCCGTCACTCTGGCCCAGATGCTCACTGTGCTTACCGAAAGTTGGCACCACTCGCTGGTGCAGAACCTAAAGCCCGGTGATGCACTACACGATCAGCTAACCGATGCGCTGGTTAGAATTCTAGAACCCGAAAATACACAGAGACACTAATCGAGAAGCCAATAATGTTTGATAGCAACGCAGCACTTAAGCGAGCAGAAGAACTCAGCGAAGAATTCAAGCAACGCTCTACAGAAATCGAGCAAGCTCGGCGTATTCCCCCGGATGTGTCGGAGAAAATTGCAAAGGCGGGCTTTTATCGTTTAGGCGCGCCTGAAACTATTGGTGGGTCGGAAGCGCCGCCTGCAGTAAGTAGCCAGATTTTTGAAACGCTGGCGCAAGGAGACGCGGCGTGCGCCTGGGTTGCTTTTATCGGCACAACAACCAGCACCATGCTCTCTATGCTTCCCGAAGACTCCGCAGCGCACATCTTCTCTCACCCCGACCAGCTGGTGACAGGAGTCGCTGCGCCAACCGGCGTTGCAGAAAAGGTAGATGGCGGCTTTAAGGTGACAGGTAACTGGCAATGGGGCTCGGGTAGTCAAAACGCCGAATGGGTGAGTGGCGGATGTCTGCTCAAAGAAAACGGTGAGCTCATGCGAAATAGCAAAGGAATACCGCGAAATCACGGGTTTTTCATGCCTAAGGGTGACGTCGAGTTTTCGGATACCTGGCACGTGGCGGGTTTACGGGGCACTGGAAGCTTGGACTACAGTGCCAAGGATGTCTTTGTGCCGAATGAGCGTGTCACCGGGTATGTTAAAAGCGACAAAGTTGTCACACCACTCTATCGATTCCCCCACTTTACATTTTTAGCATTAGGAATTGCTGCGGTTTGTTTAGGCATAGCGCGGGCTGCGATAGATGAACTTGTGCATCTTGCTGCGACAAAAAAGCGAATCTCATCCAGCAAGACCGTAGCCGATCAACAGATCTCGCAAATGAAACTGGCGCAGGCTGAGGCCGATCTACAAAGCGCCCGGTTGTTCTACTACCACGAGATTGACAATGCCTGGCAGAGTGCACTTGCGGGTAACAAAGTCACTATTGAGCAGCGTCGGAATATTAGATTGGCCACAACTAACGCGGTTAACAAATCTGTTGGGGTGGTTAACGATATGTACGATCTTGGGGGTGGTACCTCTGTTTACAATAAATCAAAGTTGCAAACCCATTTCCGCGACATCCATGTCGCTAAGTCCCACATCATGGTTGCGCCCTCTACGTTAGAGACGATCGGGCGGCTGTATTTTGGGCTGGAATCCAACACAGCTACGCTCTGACAACATGCGAACAACCCCTCAATCTCGAATCGAGGAGCTCACCCGCTCGAATGAGTGGGGGCAAGATTGTTTGCACCATTTACTTTCAGCTAACGCCAGAAAGCAACCATCACAGTTGGCTATAAAGGATGCACCTAATCGCGATGAACTCTGTGGGGGCTCGCCAATGGGCCTCAGCTGGCAACAGCTAGACGCTGCCTCAGATAATTTGGCCAATCAGCTTCAAGCGGCCGGCGTAAAGTCAGATGACATTGTGGTCATTCAGCTGCCCAACATCGTTGAAATTGTTGTTCTGTACTTCGCGTGCAGCAAGATGGGTGTCGTTGCATCGCCCGTACCGGTTCAGTACGGCACCTTTGAACTGAAGAAAATTGTTCGAACTCTGGAGGCAAAAACTCTCATTACCATTGGGCGTTTTCGCGATGTGCAGCTGGGGTCAGAGCTTCGCGACGCCTTCAAAGATAAGGATGTATTGGTGTTTGGAGAGCAACTGACTATTGATTCAGCTGCAACCAACCCTTATCGAGGTGAGTGTAGTGATGACGCCAACGGCATACTAAGTATTTGCTGGACCTCGGGTACCACGGGTACGCCCAAAGGTGTGCCGCGCTCCCACAACATGTGGACGGCATCGAGCAGCAAAGCTGCCGCCGCTTCAAGTTTTGTTGAAGGGGATAAGGTGCTGTGTCCTTTTCCTATGGTGAACATGGCGGCGCTAGGTGGTGTGCTGGTTCCTGCAACCATGCAGTGCTGCTCGGTTGTTTTGCACCATCCGCTTGACCCAGAACTCTTGCTTTGGCAAATGCAAACAGAGCAGATTACCTACACGCTCGCGCCTCCGGCCGTTTTAAACCAACTGGCAAAATCACCAGAGATGTGGAACAAGTTTGATTTCAGCAGCCTGCGCTCGATCGGGTCAGGGTCAGCGCCGTTGTCACCCTGGATGATTGACGTGTTCAGCAGAGACTACGGCGTTGAGGTGATTAATATCTACGGCTCCAATGAGGGCATTGGTTTATTTTCTACACCAGAAGTATCCTCCGATGCAGAAACCAGAGCGTCGATGTTTCCCATTCCGAAACCTGGCGATGCCATGGAAACCAAGGTGGTCGATATCTCCTCTAACGCGATTGTCACCGCCAATGGAGAAGTTGGGGAACTGCTGGTGCGCGGGCCCTCTGTTTTCGACGGCTATTTCAAGCACCAGGTTGCTGAGGGAGAACCGGACGTGTTTGACAGCGAAGGCTATTTCCACACCGGCGATCTGGTAGAAATCTGTGGCTCGGTCGACGGGTTCTACAAAATTGCTGGGCGTTGCAAAGACATAATTAATCGCGGTGGCATAAAAATCTCTCCGGTCGAAATTGACGTGGCTCTGGAAGGCCATCCAGACATTGCAGAGGCTGCAGTATGCGCCTACCCAGATGAGCGATTGGGAGAAAAGATTTGTGCTTGCCTTGTACTAAAGCCGCAGTCTGCAGCCCTTACGCTGCGTGCGTTATCAGAGTTTCTGCTCGAGTTGGGTATGGCTAAGTTCAAACTGCCAGAGCGGGTGGAATATTTTGACGCCCTGCCCAGAAACGCAATTGGCAAGGTTCAGCGATTTAAGTTAAGTGATCAAGTCACCAACGCCTCCAATGCGAAATACTAAGCGTTTTAGTTCCATTCACCCCAACAGTATTTCCGAAAACAAGTAGAGCAATTACCGATGACAACTAACTCGATTCCGCTGTACGAAGCAATGAGCACCCTCAGAGCCGTTCGCCGACTTAAGCCAGATCCTATTCCCGATGATGTTCTGAGACGGCTCTTGCAAGCTGCTGCCTGGGCGCCAAGCGGCGGCAACGTGCAGCCCTGGCGCATAGTTGCTGTGCGCGATGAAAAGCGCCGCGGTCAGATTGGTGAGCTATATAAATCACAGTGGGCCTCTTACGGCGAGCTGTCTCGCCGCGGTCTCGATCGTCTCGAGCGCGAGAAGCGGGCGAAACAAGAACGCATGTTGGCCGCAGGCGATCACCTTGGTGATAACATGGGGTCAGCACCTGTGCTGCTGGTGGTTTGTTTCAACCCAAAGCTAATGGCTATTACTGATGCAGATCTAGATCGCCCCTCTGTAGTTGGGGGTGGTTCAGTCTATCTGGCCATCGAGAATCTCATGCTTGCCTGTGTAAACGAGGGTATTGGTTGCACCTTAACCACGTTGCTGTGCTATGAAGAAAAGGCCATGAAAACAGTGCTTGGCATGCCAGAAGACTGGTACACCTGCGGTGTAGTTCCTATAGGCTACTCGGTAGGTAAAGGTCACGGACCGATCACCCGGGCGCCAATAGAAAAACTGGTCTACGAAGATACATTTGGCGAGAACATCAAAATATAGAGGCAAGCTCATGAGTCTTCTCAACGATCCGCGACCTATTTCGGCCGATTCACACGCTTTAGAAGGCCCCGAAGTGTTCGAGGGATTGCCTGAAAAGTTCGGTGACGATGCCCCGAGAGTGGTGAGTACAGAAGGTGCGGGTGACGCCATCACCATACCTAATCTACCCAAACGCTCGCGTAATATTGCGGTAATGGCGCTGGCGGGTACGCGTCTTGATTACGCAACTCCATTGCCTCGCGAGCACGCGTCTAAACCCGGTGCCGGTTCGATCGACGACCCGGAAATTCAGGCCTACTTCAAAGGCGGCTACGCGGCGATGCGCAAAGGGCTCACCGATGGGGCGCGTCGGCCAGACGATCAAGACATTGATGGTGTGGCTGCAGAGATTCTGTACCCGGGCTGGTTTCCAATGTTCAGCCTGCCCAATTTGGATTTGATGGTTGCGCTGCAACAAAACTACAACAACTGGATGCACGATCAATACGTTGCATCGAAAGGGCGTCTCATTGGATTGGCAGCCTTGCCCGTACAGCGGCCGGAAGCGGCCGTTGCCGAACTCGAGCGTGTTATCAAACTAGGCTACAAGGGGATTGTCATTCCGAGCAACGCGCCGCGTGATCGTCGTTATAGTGATGACGATTACGATCCGATGTGGGCGTTGGCGGAAGAGGCCGGCTTGCCGGTTGCGTTTCACGTTGCCTGCATGTCGCACGCTCCCGATTGGTTAAAGGCATCTGCAAGCCGAGATCCGGTGGTTCAGTACGCTGGTAGTTCTGCGCTTATCCACGACACCCTGGTTGAGCTGATGGTGCGTGGTGTGTGCGCAAAGTTTCCCAGGCTTAAGTTTGTGCTTGCAGAGTTTAACGCCGGCTGGATTGCACATTGGCTCGACAAGGTGCAGCAGGGCTGGGCGCGTGAGTTTGCCAAAGACTCCTCTAGCTCTAAACCTGTAGACGTTTTAGAAATTTGGAAGCGGCAGTTTTTTGCAACTATCGAAGACGATACCGCGGCACTAGGCACCCGTGAGCTTATAGGGGAAGAAAGCCTGCTGTGGGGGTCTGATTACCCGCACACCGATTCAACCTGGCCGTGCTCTACCGATGTGCTAAACGAGATGTTTGAGAACTACAGCGCCGAGACCCGAGACAAGATCACTCGGACTAACGTCGCTAACTTGTATTCTCTATAGGTATTCAAGCTAGACGGCTATCTGCGTACTACTTGATCGGTAGCTGACACCTCAACTCAAAGTGTTCAAGCCCGTGTGCAAACGGGCGACCGTCCCAGGCTTCAAAGGCCGGCTGATCGTCTGGTTCATACCCGCTTCTGGGCAGCCAGGTGCCAAATAGCCAGTCGATGGCGCGCAGTTCGAGATGAGCGTCGCCCGCAATGGGTACCTCGGCGACCCGCATGGCCGGGAACTGGTACCGACCAATTTCGCCTTCTGATTGGAAGTCGGCGTTATCGTCATCTATCACCACCGCCACGTCGTAACGGCAGTCTTTTAGGGCAACAATCTCCGGATCATCCCACTGATACCCCAGCCACTGGCCGTCGGCGAAGCCCCGTTGCTCTGCCCAATCGACTAAGCGGCCACAGGCATCAACGACGCCAGAAGACGCATAAGGATCTGCCACGCGAATGTAGGCCACTGTGCAACTTGGAATAGTGCGCAATTTTGCCTCGAACCCATCCGGGTTTTCGCCCGCTGGGAGCCGCTCAAGTTGTTGTCCGTTGTCGAAAGACGAGAGTATTCCTTCGAATTCTTCTCGACGGTTGTCGCGAAACTGTTGCACATCAAATCCGCTCGGCGCGACCTTGTAGTGGGCCTTAAAGCTGCGAGAAAAGTCAGAGGAGGATGAGAAGCCGCATTCCAGGGCGATCGAGGTTAACGACTTGTTAGCCGTGTGCGACATCAGATAAACAGCGCGTTCAAGGCGCAATCGCTTAACAAACTGATTTAGGGTCTCACCGACAAGGCTCCGAAACACTCGATGAAAGTGATGGGGTGAGAAATCGGCAACTTGCGCGACTTCGTCCAGGCTAAGGTTGCCATCGAGGTTTTGTAAAATGTGATCAAGCGCTGTGTTGGTGCGCTGGATATAGTCGACCGGCGCATTTTTCATTGGATTCGGCTCATCGCAAGATTTGGCAAGCGCTCTAGTCACAAGTTTGTCATGATCAATAGTTCAGGAGATAGACCATGAATATACCAGCTACCATCGCTTTTACGGCTTTCGCAATCAGTGTCTCTTTGAATGCACTTGATGTCAGCGCCAACGACCATCTAGAACCGACCCCAAAGGAGAGTGCTTTGCAACTAGGAACCTTCTCTACCAGCCTTGCGGTGAAAGATATCAAGGCCTCTAAGGAATTCTACGAAAAGCTGGGTTTTGAGGCCGCGGGCGGTAATGTTGAACAGAACTGGTTGATCCTAAGAAATGGCAGCACCACCATCGGACTGTTTCAAGGCATGTTAGAGCAGAACATCATGACCTTTAATCCGGGTTGGAATGAACGTGCTGAGCCGCTGGCGCAGTTTGAAGATGTTCGCGAGTTGCAAAGCAAGCTCAAGGCGAGCGGCGTTGAGTTAACCACTGAAGCAGAGGCGGGCGAGACGGGTCCTGCAAGTTTCACATTGGTAGATCCAGACGGAAACCACATCCTCATTGATCAACACGTGCCAAAGGCGAACTAGTGCTGTGTGTCAGGTGTTAAAGACAGGTGTACGCTTTTCCATAAAGGCGTTCACCGCTTCAGAGTGATCCGGCGAGCTTGTTGATCGGATCAACCGGTCTGCTTCCATGTCCAGGCAGGTTTTAAGGTCTTGAGTTAGCGCTCGATTCAGGTTCTCTTTCATAAACCGCTGGGCAAGTGCCGGTCCGTTTGCGATGTTTTCGGCAAGCTCTCTAACTTCTTCCTGCAGCTGGTCGGGCGCTACCACGCGATTAACCAGCCCAAGCGACACGCACTCTGCAGCCGTGACGCGGCGCGAACTAAAAAACAACTCTTTAGCCACCGCAGGTCCGGCCAGTTGCGTCATGAACCAACTGCATCCGTAGTCACCGGATAATCCTACGTTTCTGAAGGCGGTAGTAATAAAGGCGTTTTCTGCGGCGATGCGCATGTCGCAGGCGAGCGCGATAGATAGGCCTGCGCCAGCGGCGGCACCGGGTAACGCGGCTATGGTGGGTTTGGTCATTTCGTGCAGGCGCAGCGTTAGCGTGGCTTGTTTTATCTGTAGTTCGCGAATTCGATCTTCGCGAGAAGGTTTGGGTGCATCTTTCTTTTCTTCGCCGCCTTTGCTGCCCATGCCCGACACGTCGCCGCCGGCGCAAAACGTGGTTCCCGCACCAGTGATAACGACGCAGCCGACGTCAGAGCGGGTATCCAGAGCTTTAAGCATTGAGCGCAGAGCAGGTGTCAGATAGTCAGATAGCGCATTGCGCTTTTCTGGCCGGTTGAGCGTGATGGTGGCCACTCGATTCTCCAAATGACACAGAAGCTCATTGGTGCCGGTGTCGAGGGTTGATTTGGCTGTCATAGGTGTTGCTCCTGAACGCGGTGGGTTAGATGATTGTAGCTGCTGTAATCACTATATTTCGAGGTTCCCATGACTGAAGTCCGCACCTCTACCCGCGAGAAGGCCAACCCAGACACGCAGATTCCTCATGTCGGTACTTATCGTCGGGTGATGAACGTGAGTCTTGAACGCATGTATGAAAACGCGCTCGACTGGGAGCACCTTCCCTACGTCCACAGCGGCAGCTTCTCAGCAATTGAATGTGTAGATGCAGGAAGCTGGGGCTGGCGCGCGGCACTTAAAGACGGCAAGGGGCGCGATTCGTTGATTGAGCTGCGGCTCGACCGAGATTCGCGGCGGTGGATTACCCGCAATATCGAGGGCGGGGCCACAGGCAGCGAAATTTGGACGCATGTGTTCGTGACCGCCGAGCGAACGCTTGAGATTGTGGTCGACTTTTTTGTGCCGGGTGCAAACAGCGACAATCGAGATCAGATTGGTAAGGTCTACACCGATCTTTATCACCAGCTTTATGACGAAGACGAGGCGATGATGCTTAGGCGGCAACGAGAGCTGGACCAGCGCATCGCCTCTAGTACCGAAACTGAAGTTGTATTGGCGCCGCGATCAGAACTAAGCCTGCCGCATTTGTTTGATCTGGTCGGGCGACCCCACGTATTGCGTGAAGTCGATAATGCGCTGGTTGCACACGCCGCGTTATGCCCGCATCAATTGGGTCCGCTTGAAGATGCGGCAATAGAATCCGGTGAGATTACCTGCCCATGGCATGGTTATCGATTTCGACTTAGTGATGGCGAGCGCGTTAACACTGAGCTTAATGGCGCACGCGGAGCTAGCCAGTGTTCGTTGCGTGCAGCGCCTCTTGTCGAAGAGAGCGCGCAAGGCATTACAATCAAGAGCCAGCTCTAGCCGAGTTTGTCTACTCGTCTGTTTGTCGCGTGAGCAAATTCTGATCGACATCCATGTGCATGATGGCCTCACCTGCTGGCGAGCACAGTGCATTGATTGACTGTTTTATCATTTGCGCAGCGATGGGTGGCTTGGCTGCATACTGTTCGGCGAGCTTATGCGCACAAGTGTTTAGTTCTTCTGGCGTAACCAGGTCATCAAGCACGCCCCACTGCAGCAGTGTTTCGTCGTGAATGCGTTCGCCGCCAACAACCAAGCGCTTTGCGCGAGCCGGACCAACCAGGTCAACGATAAGCGGCAGGCTCTTCCACATAAGATTCATGCCGATATCAATCTCTGGGTACTGCATAAAGCAGCCCGTTGCACCGATTCGAAAGTCCATGGCGGTGGCAAGACAGGCGCCACCTCCCACGGCAGCGCCTTGCCAGGCGGCGACGGTGATTTGATCGATACCTAAGACGGCCTGCACTGCGCGTTGGCCGATGCGGTTCTTGCGTCGCCGCATTAACAGACTGCCATCATATTCGATACCGGGCGTACGCAGGTCTGCGCCACTAGAGAAGTGTTTACCCTGGCCTGTGAAAACCACCGCGCGGCACTGTTCGTCGTCGCGCAACGCCAGTGAAACCGTTTCGATGTCGTGCAGGTGTGTGTAGTTCAGCGCGTTGGCGACGTCGGGGCGAGCAAACTCCACCTGCACGATGGCGCCCACTCGAGTAACGTGCAGATGTTCAAGCGCTAGCTTTTCGATGCTGGAGGTCAGGCTGTTTCGCCGCTGTCGTTGGTGAACTGATCGAGATAAAAGAGATTGTTGTCCGGGTCGGAAATCATCGCCATGTAACCGCCCCAGGGTTGCTTCTCGGGTGGAGTAACAAAAGTAACCCGGCCTTTCAGCTCGCGGTGAGCGTCATCAAGATCGACAACTGTTAGCCCGACACCGGTGTGGCGACCGAGAAGTTCGACTTGATCAGTTTCTACGATCGCAAGTTGTGAGCCGGGTGTTGCAAATGACGCGTAGCGAAATTCTTCGTCCGAAAAAATAAGCGGCAGGCCGAGGGTGGCCTGATAGAAATCCAACGACTTCTGAAAGTTGCTAACGAAGACATTGACGTAACCGATTCCAATTTCCATGGCGTTTGAGCCCCTATTTTTTTCAGAGTCTAAGCGCGAGCCAAAAAAAAAGGTAGGTCGGGCTGAGCCGCGACCTACCCAGGAGGGGTAAGGGGAGGGATGCCGAAAGTGGGGAGGGGAGGAGGATTCGACATCCCTCAGGGAAACTGTGGCCCGGGCGTTGTGGGCGCGGGCTCGATATGTATGTTACCTAAAGTAACAACCAATGCAACCCCAGGTAACACTTTTTTTGGGGGCTGTGTCACAGTCTTGGCGCGCCGCTCAAGAAAGTGCACACTTACGCCCCGGAGCCCATTCTTGCTGGCTCAGAGGCCGCTCTGGGTTCCTCTGCAGCCCAATACGCTCGATGGGGTGCGGTTCCACGGCGATTTGGCCCCAACGGCCGTGTCGTACAATATTGCGCATTAATTCAGTGTATGTTGCCCCTGCCAACATGAAGGGCAGGTGAACGAATCGGGGTTTTACGGGGAGTGGCTTGATGCTGGCAGCGCCAGAACGTTTGCGTTGCGAATACCTTAGCGATCCGCTGGGCATCGATATCCAAGGGCCGCGACTGTCCTGGTGGCCGAACGATTCCCGGTCTGCGGAAGTTCAGTCTGCTTATCAGGTGTTAGCGGCTGCAGATCCTGAGATTTTGCTCGAGGCCACCCGGTTCGGTTCCACGGACAAACC
>CAZFIA010000120.1:4865-12691 GCA_964519335.1 uncultured Pseudomonadales bacterium | reverse complement strand
GCTCAGCGATATCGGCTGGCGCAGATGTTGGCGTCTGTTTGCGTCCATTAAATCGGGCCAAATCCTTATAGGTCCGTTTCGCCAGCAAACGCCAGTTAGTGGTTTCTAACGGTGTCGTTTTTGACGGCGGAATGTCGAGTAAAATACCGTCCGAGATTAACGTAAGTAGGTGGCTCGCGCACGCCAAGGCCTTAACCGCTATCCACTTCTGTGGGTTGGTTCTCGCTTGGAACGCGCAGTAGGTTACGACTTCAAAGTTAGCCGCAAATAGTCAGGCGCAAACTAGCCTGTCTCGCCCCTGATTTTTGGCCTCATAGAGTGCAGCATCTGCTCGCCGGAGCAGCGCATCTACGGTGTCGCCTTCTCGAAAACTTGCAAGCCCTGAACTCAGCGTCACCTTGTAGGTTGGCTCGGCGGATGAAACTCGTAAAGCGGAGGTACGCATCCTCAGACGCTCAACAATATCGCTTGCATCAGACTCATCTGCATCGACCAATACGAGCACGAACTCTTCGCCGCCCAGACGAGCAACCAGGTCATTGGTACGCACCGAGTTCGATGCCGCCTCCGAGAAAGACCGCAATAGCCGGTCACCGCATTCGTGTCCAAATCTGTCGTTCACTCGTTTGAAGTGATCGAGATCGCAATACGCCAAAGCAAAAGAGGGTCCGCCGCGCTCTCGCGAAGCGATCGCGCGCTCAACAAAATCGAGCAAATGTCGACGGTTATAAAGACCAGTTAAATCATCGCGCAGCGCAAGCTCCTCTACCCGAAGGAGCGCGCGAGAGAGCGATCTGGCGCGCATCCGCGCGCGCTCACGGATGCGAATTGTCTCGTGAGCAATCAATGCTGATGCAAACAGCATCACTGCGAAACCCAATGCACAAAGCAACTCAAACTCGAGCACCAGCGGCGCTATCATGGATTTCAGCGCTACAGAAAAAACGTAAGCCAACAGAGTACCCAACACAACGGTGCGCACCCTGCCCTCTCTAAATTGCAAGCCGGAATACAGAAGCCCAAACACTACACCCACCAGCAATAGCAAGCGCATCTCACCCCCAAGCAAAGTGGCGAGGGCGACAATACCCAGGTTGCACCAGAGCGCGATAAGCAGATCGGTAGTCGAGTTTGCCCGGGCATCGACCGAAGGACGGCCTGAACTGTTTACGAGCCGTATAAAACCGCCTATCCAAAACGCGAACGCAGCAAGCACGCTCAGTGGCGCCGCCTCAAACTGTTCGGCCAGATACAAAGACAAGAAGAACAGCAGGTAGCAGCCAAGCAATCCAACCGCCAACCGATACGGCGCCCAGCGCCCTAGCAGTTGTCGCGGTGCGGCGGCTGAAGAAGCTAACACTGACAAGGTATCGCGCGTCTCTCTGCCTGCAATACCGTCAACACCACCATCAACTCCGACACCCTCGGGCAAACGCGCACCTGAGGCTCTGTCGCCACGTTCTGAAGCGCCTTCTGAGCGCAGAAAGTTGGAATTGTTATTAGTGATTTCGCCCATTCGAAATTCCAAGGCCTAGAGCGCCAGAAGAAAGAGGTAATTGAAGGGCCAAATAGCGCAGCAGATGGAGCAAGAGATAGAAGGCTCTCTGCAACCGATTATAGGGAGCGTGATGCGACGCTCTTGAGGTGTTTGTTACGTCAGTTGTAAGCGGGGTGTAACGCGGGCCCGGCGAGGTCGATACTTCAATGTATGTTTTATGGCCTTAGTCTAATCAACGGCTGGGCTCGCGCGTAATACCCGAGCCACCGCCTCGTTCCAACCCGCCAGCAAATCAAGGCGCTTCTGCTTCGCCATCCGCGGCTCGTAACGCTGCTCACTGTGAACACAGCGCGCCCCGGCGTCGGTCAGAGAACTGAACACTCCCGCACCCACGCCAGCCAGCATCGCCGCTCCCAACGCCGTCGTTTCAATCACTTTGGGTCGGTCAACGCTCACGCCGAGAATGTCAGCCAAAAATTGGCAAAGCCAGTTGTTCCCCACCATCCCGCCATCAATGCAGAGTTCGCTAACCGCACAACCGTCTCGTGCGAGCGCCTGGGCTAGTGCCTCGGTTTGGTAAGCAACACTCGCAAGCGTTGCTGTCACGATCTGTTCGCGACTGCTATCGAGGGTAAGCCCGCTAATCAATCCGCGCGCTTCGGGTTGCCAGTGTGGGGCGCCAAGGCCTGTGAACGCTGGCACTACATACACGCCTTGCGTATCACCCTGTGTAGCAACAGCACAGGCTTCAGTCTCACGAGCGTTTTCGATTATGCCCAGCTGGTCGCGCAACCATTTTACGGCAACACCAGCAACAAAAATGCTGCCCTCCAGCGCAAAGGTGGTTTTGCCTTCAAGCCGGTACGCCACCGTCCCGAGCAATTGCGAAGCGCTGTCGCGCAACGTCTCACCCGTGTTTGTTATCAAGAAACATCCGGTCCCATAGGTACTTTTGGTCATGCCATCTGCCAGGCAGTTTTGACCGATAAGCGCTGCTTGCTGGTCACCAGCGACACCATAAATGGGGATTGCGGCTCCAAATAGACTGGCGTCGGTTACGCCAAAGTCACTGACGCAATCGCGGACGTCTGGCAAAACCTGACGCGGAATATTGTGCAAGCCGAGCATGGCCTCGCTCCAGTCTCCAGCCTGCAAGTCATACAGCTGGGTTCTGGATGCGTTGGTGGCGTCTGTCAGATGCACTCGCCCTGAGGTCAGGCGGTAAAGCAGAAAGCTGTCGACCGTACCAAAACACAGCTCACCACACTCGGCAGACGCGCGAGCCCCCGCCACGTTATCCAGCAACCAGCTAAGTTTTGTTGCGCTGAAATAGGGGTCAATTACCAGACCAGTGGTGGCACGGATGAGCTCTGTATGCCCCTGCTCTCGTAACCGTTCACATTGTTCAACCGTGCGGCCGTCCTGCCAAACGATTGCGGGATAAAGACATTTTCCAGTTTTGCGGTCCCAAAGAAGGGTAGTTTCTCGTTGATTGGTAATGCCCAGCCCACAAATATCGGCGGCGCGCACCCCCGCGTCCAACAGAGCGTCTTTTACCGAAGTTACCGTGGTCTCCCAAAGCACCTCTGGGTCCTGCTCAACCCAACCATCAGCCGGGAAACTGGACTCAAAATCTACCTGGCCCTGTCCCAACAGGTCGCCAGTAGCATTTACGACCAGAGCCCGGGAGCTGGATGTGCCCTGATCAATCGCAAGCATTAGAGCCTCATCGTTGCGGCTCATCGGTAGATCTCCGGGCACATGGCTGAACTCGCCCGAACACCCAATGACCTGGAAATTTCGCTAAACGCCTGTTTTGTGAACACTTTTTGCTTTTCCGTTTTACCCACCTGGAAACCACAGGATATCCACAAGAACTTGTGTTGCACAATTCCCGGCAGCCACCATATACTGCGTGTCCGGCAGCAAAAGACCCCAATATATTGGGGTTTGCTGGCATTAGATCGATTTTTAGTGATTCGTCAATAGTTAGTTTGAATAGGGCCGACCAGGTCTTTTTGAGCTGTCTTTATCCAAGACAACCCTCAGAAAGACGAACCTCAGAAAGAGGAGCCTTAGACAGACGAACCAGACAGACGAACCAGAAAGACGAACCAGAAAGACGATCTTTAAAAAGGCAGCCTCTAGAGGGGTGCAGGGAGTTGGGGAGAGACTCGGGGAGAGACTCGAGAAGGGAATTGAGGAGAGATTAGCCCGGGAAAAGGCGAGAGAGTTAGAAAAGCTGGGCAAAAGAGCAATTTTTCTGACATATACCGTCGGGCAGAATAATAACAAGCGGTCTAGAAAACCACAGCGCGGTTTGCGCTCGGTTTAAACATTAGATCGCGAAAATAACGATAGATAGCGATTAAGCAGCAAATAGCGAGTAAGAAAAGCGAAGCGAAAAAGAAAAGAGAAGCGAACAAGAGAAAAAAAGAGAAGCGAACAAGAAAAGAAAAGAGAAAGCTAGCTAGATCGCAAAAGCACAAGCACAAGCAGAAGTAAAAAGAGGGGAGCAAACCAGGCTCAAGGATGCAGAGCCGGTTATGCATAAATACTAATCAGGCAAAGTTCTATTTCAGACAGAAGTAACGCGCACGTGCAGACATGCACGAACACGAAATAGAACCTTAGCCACAAAGAGATAACGCAATCCTGTGCAGACCCTTAAAGGTCTGCAATCTCACCGGGCTAACCGGCATCTCAGGTTTTGCAATTAGGTCAGGCTTAAGTCGTCACGCATAAAGCACGTTTCGACCTAAAGCTACATCTAGATGTGATCGTCTAAATGTGTCCGTCAAACAACTAAAAATTCACTCAACAGACACTTAGCGATTGCGCCGTTTGTCTTTTCTTTTGGGCCACGTTTGTAACCACCCAAGAGCCGAAAGGCAAAAACAAACCGCAGCAACGTAAGCCAGGAGAACCGCAGCTCGATGCAAACTGATACCTTCGATACCGCTAAAGCGAACGCGACCACCACCAGTACCACCACGGGTAAGAGTTCGAACACGCAAGCACTCGCTAATGCCAATAACCTCGCGCCATCGCTGACTGCCACAGCACCCGGTCAGTTAAAGGTCATCAAACGCAATGGCACGGTTGTGCCTTATACCGACGACAAGATTGCAGTTGCGATGACCAAGGCCTTTCTTGCGGTCGAAGGCGGTACAGCGGCTGCATCACCGCGCATTCGAGAGTTGGTCGCAGAACTTATGGCTCAGGTTAGCGGCACGTTTAGCCGCAGGCTGCCCTCTGGCGGCACGCTGCATATAGAAGATGTACAAGATCAGGTCGAGCTTGCACTCATGCGCTCGGGCGAACACAAGGTAGCCCGATCTTACGTTTTATACAGAGCGGAACGCGCTCGACTCCGCGAAGAAACAGCCCGCGTTGCAGTAGCACCAGAACACGCCAACTTGCACGTTATAAATGAAGCGGGCAATCGCGAGCCGCTTGATATTGGCCGCATTCACACTCTGGTGTTCGAAGCGTGCGAAGGGCTCGATGATGTTAACGCTGAGCACATCATGACCCAGGCGCTCAACAACATGTACGACGGCATTAGCAGCACAGACGTTGCGACGTCCTTGCTCATTACAGCGCGCACCATGGTTGAAGACGAGCCTAACTATACTTACGTCACTTCGCGTTTGCTGCTCGATGAACTGCGCCGCGAAGCACTCACCTTTCTCAATGTACAGAAACCGGGTGCTGCATCCGGAGACTATCGAGCAACCCAAGGTGAAATGAGCCAGCTCTATCCGGATGCGCTTGTAAAGTTCTTGCAAGCGGGTTCATCGCTTGAGCTTGTATCCCCAGAGCTACTCGAATTTGATTTAGAACGGCTGGGCGCCGCGATCAAACCAGAGCGCGATCTACTATTTACCTATCTCGGCCTGCAGACTCTTTACGATCGCTACTTCATTCATTCAAACGAAGTGCGCATAGAGCTTCCGCAGGTTTTCTTTATGCGGGTGGCCATGGGCCTCGCAATTGAAGAAGACGATCCCACAGGTCGGGCGATTGAATTTTACGACCTCCTGAGCTCTTTTGACTACATGAGTTCTACGCCTACCCTGTTCAACGCGGGCACGCTGCGATCGCAATTGTCCTCGTGCTTCTTGACCACCGTGCCGGATGATCTAGACGGCATCTATGGCGCCATCCGCGACAACGCCATGCTGTCAAAATGGGCGGGAGGACTAGGTAACGATTGGACCCGCGTGCGCGCTTTGGGCTCCTATATCAAAGGTACCAATGGCAAATCGCAGGGCGTAGTGCCCTTTCTAAAGGTCGTTAACGACACGGCAGTTGCGGTTAATCAGGGCGGCAAGCGCAAAGGGGCGGTCTGTGCGTACCTAGAAAGCTGGCATCTTGATGTCGAAGAATTTCTCGAGCTGCGCAAGAACACGGGCGATGACCGCCGTCGTACTCATGACATGAATACGGCTAACTGGATTCCTGATTTGTTCATGAAGCGCGTGACCCAGGGCGCCGACTGGACGCTGTTTTCACCCGCTGATACCCCAGACCTTCACGACCTCTACGGCACCGCTTTTGAAGAGCGCTATGCCCAGTATGAGGCGATGACCAAAACGGGTGAGATCAGCTTGTTCCGAACCATTCCGGCAAGCGACTTGTGGCGCAAGATGCTGTCCATGCTGTTCGAAACCGGCCACCCCTGGATTACGTTTAAAGATGCCTGCAACGTGCGCTCGCCGCAGCAACACGTAGGTGTGGTGCATTCATCCAACCTGTGCACAGAGATCACTCTTAATACATCAAACGACGAGATTGCAGTTTGTAATCTCGGTTCAGTGAATCTGGTTCAGCATATAAACAATGGCAAGCTAAACGTAAAGAAACTAAAACGCACCATTCGTACCGCGGTTCGCATGCTCGACAATGTGATCGACATCAACTACTACTCGGTGCCACAGGCGCGCACATCAAACATGCGGCATCGTCCCGTTGGTCTAGGCATCATGGGCTTTCAAGATGCGCTGTTCAAAATGCGCATGCCTTATGGATCGGAAGATGCCGTAAAGTTTGCCGATGAATCTATGGAAGCGGTGAGCTACTACGCAATCGAATCGTCGATGAAACTCGCAAAGGAGCGTGGCAGCTACGCAAGCTTTGATGGCTCGCTATGGAGCAAAGGCATTCTGCCTCAGGATTCGCTGCGCGAACTGCAACGCCAACGCGGCGCCGAATATTTGCAGGCCAACTTTGATTCAGCGCTTGGCTGGGAAGATCAGTGGAACAAGCTGCGCACCAAGGTTCAAACCAACGGCATGCGCAACTCAAACGTAATGGCTATTGCCCCTACCGCAACCATTGCAAACATCACCGGCGTGTCGCAGTCAATCGAGCCGACGTACCAAAACCTGTATGTTAAATCTAACCTGTCTGGCGAATTCACCGTAGTTAACCCTTATATGGTCCACGATCTAAAGAAGATCGGCCTTTGGGACAAAGTGATGGTTAACGACCTGAAATATTTTGACGGCAGCGTACAAAAAATTGAGCGTGTACCGGAAGACCTAAAAGCACTCTACTCAACGGCTTTTGAAGTTGAGCCGCGCTGGATTGTAGATGCTGCAAGCCGCCGCCAGAAATGGATTGATCAAGCCCAGTCTCTAAACCTTTACATCAATCAAGCATCGGGCAAGAAACTGGATGTGACTTATCGCATGGCCTGGCTGAGCGGTTTGAAAACCACTTACTACCTGCGTGCGTTAGGGGCTACTCACGCCGAAAAGTCGACGCTTGATCGAGGCACGCTCAATGCTGTTTCTTCCAGCTCCTCTTCAAATTTAGAGCCTGAGTCGGAGTCAGTAGCAGAAGCGACAGCGAGTCCAGAACATGTAGAGCGCGCGGTTGCGGCACCTGAGGTTGCTCCTGACCTTTCGGAACTAACACCCCAGGACGCCCCATTGGCCTGCTCACTCGACGACCCAGACTGTGAAGCCTGTCAGTAGGCAGTACGCACTCTTACACAAACCTCTTACTCGAATTAAGACAGATACAAAAAAGGAACGCACCCCATGCTGAGCTGGGACGATTACAACGAAGACGTTAATCCTGCGGTAGCCAAACAGGCGACCCAGACGCTTACCGAGCTAGAGCAACAAAAGGCGGCTGATCTTGCTGAAGCTGCCGAGCACGCTCAAGAATTAGAACGTGGACGACTGCAAAAACAAGAAGCTGAAGCAGCGGCCGCGGCTACTCGTGAACGATTAAAACAGGAACAGATCAAACTGGAAGCGGAGCGTTTTGCGCGACAAGATCTGGAGCAAACAACTTCTGCACAAGAAGCTTCACC
>CAZFIA010000120.1:0-4765 GCA_964519335.1 uncultured Pseudomonadales bacterium | reverse complement strand
AGCGTTTTGCGCGACAAGATCTGGAGCAAACAACTTCTGCACAAGAAGCTTCACCACAAGAAGCTTCACCACAAGAAGCAATGGACGCCCCCATTGTAGTGACTAGCGCGAGCACCGCTCCCAAGGCTTTAGCACCTGAAAGTCGTAAGCGCGTTACCGTTGACCAGAAGGCAATGATTAACTGCCGGGCTGATCTAAACCAACTGGTGCCCTTCAAATACGACTGGGCCTGGCAGAAGTATCTCGATGGCTGCGCCAATCATTGGATGCCGCAAGAAGTAAACATGACCGCAGACATTGGTTTGTGGAAGTCAGACGGGGGCCTTTCTGAAGACGAACGGGTCATCGTAAAGCGCAGCCTGGGATTTTTCTCGACGGCTGATTCACTGGTCGCCAACAATTTGGTTCTGGCGCTCTACCGACTCATAACAAACCCCGAGTGCCGGCAATACTTGCTGCGCCAGGCCTTTGAAGAAGCTATTCACACCCACGCCTATCAATACTGCATTGAGTCCCTTGGCATGGATGAAGGTGAAATTTTCAACATGTACCACGAGGTGCCTACGGTGGCAAAGAAAGCCTCCTGGGCACTGCAATATACGCAAGAAATCAATGACCCCAGATTTGAGACCGGCACCGTCGAAACAGACAAAGCCTTGCTCAAAAACCTCATCGCCTATTACTGCGTGCTAGAAGGCATCTTCTTTTACTGCGGTTTCACACAGATTCTTTCTATGGGTCGCCGCAACAAGATGACCGGCACGTCTGAGCAGTTTCAGTACATTCTGCGTGACGAGAGCATGCACGTGAACTTCGGCATCGATGTCATTAACCAGATTAAGCTCGAAAACCCACACCTCTGGGACGAAGAAATGCAGGCTCTCGCGACGCACATGATTCTTGAAGGCACGCAGCTTGAAATTGAATACGCTCAAGACACCATGGCACGCGGCGTGCTAGGTATGAATGCAAATATGATGGCGGAATACCTGCAGTTTATCGCCAACCGGCGTCTGGCACAGATTGGCTTGCCTGAACAGTTTGCCGGCGCAAAGAATCCGTTCCCCTGGATGTCCGAAATCATGGACCTGAAGAAAGAAAAGAACTTCTTCGAAACTCGCGTTACTGAATATCAAACGGGCGGCGCTCTCGATTGGGGCTAACCCCAAAAGAGTAAGACAGGGAGAGACACATGCTGAAAATTCACGCTGACCCCATCACCATAAACAGCCGCAAGGTAATCGCCGGGCTGCAGTTTATTGGTGCTGAATACGAGCTGGTTGCGATGAATTTTTTTGCGGGAGAACACACAAGTCCCGAGCACGTGAAGCTAAACCCAAACGCAACGGTGCCGGTTGCGGTTGATGACGATCTGGTGCTCTGGGAATCTAACGCCATACTGCAATACGCAGCGGACAAAGTTGCAAACACAGGCGCCTATCCTCAAGAACTCAAAGCCCGCGCTGACGTCAATCGCTGGTTGCTCTGGGAAGCCTCGGTCTGGTTTCCCTGCTGCTACGCGTTTCTGGTCGAGAACGTGGGCAAACCCATGCAGGGCGCAGAGCCAGACCCCGCAGTGCTCAGCGCCCAAACCGAGCGTTTTCATGCGCTAGCGGCTGTGGTTGATGCTCGGCTCGCCAGCAACCGCTGGGTCATTGGCGATGCGCCAACCATCGCAGACATTGCGCTGGCAGCCCCTATACATATGCACGGCGAAGCCAAGGTACCGCTGGCCGACCACAAAAACCTGCATCGATGGATGACGGAAGATCTCGAGAAGCTGCCCAGCTGGGAAAATACCTATGTGGGTCCCGGCTTTAGCTTAGAAAAACCATAATCGTCTAGTAGAGTGCCCCCATAAGTTCTCATTCTGGACGCCGCTACCTTATGCCGCATTCTGTGCATCGATCTCTGAGCCAATTGGGGCCCTACCAACGACCCAAATCTACGCTTTGTTTAGTCTCAAGCCTGATGGTTATCTGCGCCCTAGTCGCGGGCACCTCTAGCGCCCGCGGCGAGACCCAACGCTACAACGTGCCCGGCCTGACCGAGGAAGCCGAGATTGTCGTCGATAACTACGGCGTTCCGCATATCTACGCACAGACGCACTACGACGCATTTTTTGTTCAAGGTTTGAACGCCGCCCGAGATCGGCTGTGGCAGATCGACACCTGGCGACGACGAGGTCTGGGTGAGCTATCTGAGGTGTTTGGCGAAGCCTACGTCCCACAAGATCGGGCGGCGCGACTGTTCCTGTATCGCGGAGACATGTACGCCGAATGGCTGGCTTACGGCTCTGATGCCAAGCGCATTGCCGAGGCGTTTACGGCGGGCATCAATGCCTGGCTGGATTTACTCGAAGACAATCCGGAACTACTCCCTCCAGAGTTTGACCTGCTCGACTACAGTCCAGCACGCTGGACTGCTGATGACATTGTCCGCATTCGTAGCCATGGCCTGTGGCGCAACGTGGCTCGCGAAGTCGAGCGCGCTAGATCTTATTGCGCGGGTCAGGAAAACCTTGCCGAGTTAACCAAAGTACTGGAACCAGACTGGACGGTTGAAGTGCCCGAGGGACTGGATCCGTGCAGCATCCCAGACAACGTGCTCGATGATTATATGCTGGCAACAGCGCCCGTTAACTTCGACGCTTTGACGGGCGAAACAGCGCAAGCTTCGGTTTCAGGAAACGCCTCGGTAGCCGCAACCGTCGCCTCGACAATAGAAGCAGGAAAAGACAAAGCCTTACGCTCCGATCTGGGCAGTAACAACTGGGCAATCGCACCCGACAAAACGACGACGGGCCGCCCCATTCTTGCGGACGATCCGCACCGCGGGCACGCGGTACCCTCATTGCGTTATATCGCCCACCTGAAAGCGCCGGGGCTCGATGTCATCGGCGCGGGAGAGCCTGCACTTCCCGGTTTGTCGATAGGTCACAACAAGAACATCGCGTTTGGCTTAACGATCTTCCCCATCGATCACGAAGATTTGTACGTTTACGAACTGGCTGAAGATCCCTTGCTCGCCAAACCGGAACCGGCCGAGGATACGCCGGAGGCGACAGAGTCAGAACCCGAAGCAGAGACAGCGAACGATACGGAGCCCGATTCAGAAGCGCCTGCAGACACGGTCGCTGAAACAGCGGCGGACGAGCCGCCCGCACGAATCCCCGAGTACACAGGCTATCTCTACCAGGGGCGCTATGAGCCTTTCACAGTGATTACTGACTCGATAAAGATAAAGGGCAAACCCGCCCGCACGGTAAGTCTGAGCTATACCCGCCACGGTCCTGTTCTTATGAGCGACAACCCAGGCGGCAAAGCGTTTGCCCTTCGCGCTGCCTGGTTAGAACCCGGCATGGCGCCCTACTTCGGCAGTGTGGAATACATGCGGGCCGAAAACTGGCGCGAGTTTGTTGCCGCCCTTAACCGCTGGGGCGCACCCTCCGAAAACCAGGTGTTTGCCGACACAGAAGGCAATATCGGCTACAAGCCCGCCGGACTGTTTCCCAAGCGGGTGAACTTCGACGGCTTGCTGCCCGTGCCGGGCGACGGACGCTTCGAATGGCAAGGCTTCTGGGACATGGACGTACTGCCCGAAGAGTTTAACCCCGAGCGCAATTGGGTCGGCACGGCTAACGCGATGAGCCTGCCGCCAGACTACGACATAGACACTTACCGGGTGGGCTTTGAATGGAGCGCGCCATGGCGCGCAAAACGTCTGGAAGAAGTTCTGTCGCAACCCGGCAAGTTCACACCCGAGTCCTCCGTTTCGCTACAGCGCGACTACACCTCGGTGCTCGCCAAAGAAGTAATGAAAAACCTGCCCAAAGTCCTGCCGCGAGAATCCAACGAGCCACACGCCCAACCCTTGCGTTATCTGCATCGCTGGGAGGGCCGACTGAACCCAAGTTCTGGCGAGGCCGCGCTCTACGCCATCTGGTTCTATCGTCACCTAACTCCACAACTCGCAGCGCACCTGTCAAATGGGGTGCTGGACACCATGGATAGTCTCGCAGTTGTCGAAAAGATGAAAACCGCACCCGACGTTGTTAAAGCATCACTGGCGAGTGCCTGGGGCGATGCGATCGCGCTCATGGGTGACGACCCGGCAAAATGGACCTGGGGCACTTTGCACAAAACAAAATTCATTCATCCTCTGCTTGAGCTCATGAAAGCGAACAAGGCCGACAAAGAACTCGCAAGGAAAGCTGAAATGCGATCCTATTCGCGTGGCGGCTCTGGCAACACTACGAACAACACCTACTTCTCGCCAGAGGATTTTTTGGTGAAAAGCGGCGCTTCGTTTCGAATGGTGTTGGATGTCGGAAACTGGGATGAGGCCTGGATGACTAACGCTCCGGGACAATCTGGCGACCCGCGCTCTCCGTTTTACTCGAATCTGCTTAACGGCTGGGCCCGGGAAAGAAGTTTTCCGCTGCTCTATAGCCGCTTTCGCATAGAGAGAGATGCAGCTCTTCGAATCAAATTAAGTCCGGAAGCCAACTAATCTTCAAAAGGAAATCTACCTGTGCGCATCGCAATTCTCGGAGGTGACGGTTTTATTGGCTGGCCCGCCACCCTGCACCTCTCCAATCTGGGTCACGACATCACCATCGTCGATAACCTGAGTCGACGCTGGATCGATACCGAACTTGGCGTCCAGTCCCTGACTCCAATGGACTCTATTCAGGAACGTATTCGTATTTGGCGCGAAGAAACCGGCGCAAATCTCAAATTCGAGCTCATCAACGTGGCAACCG
>CAZFIA010000119.1:10779-13188 GCA_964519335.1 uncultured Pseudomonadales bacterium | reverse complement strand
GCGCGTTAAAGGCAGAGATTATGGAGCTTGCTGATGTACTCAACACGCTTCTTGGCTGTGATCGCGTCGGCGTGCGCCTGGCGACGCTTAACATGCCCATGTGCCCGCGCTTTCATGTCGATCAAATCCCTTGCCGCTTGCTGTCTACCATTAGCGGGCCCGCCACGCAGTGGATTCCTAACGATGATGTTGACCAGGCTCTGTTTGCTGCTCGCACCGACGACACCCTGCCTGTTCGAGCAGGGAAAACGTTTAGTCAGTTATCCGCGGGAAGCTGGTCGCTACTGAAGGGCGGTAGTTGGGATGAGCACTTTGGTGGCGTTGTGCATCGTTCACCGCATCAAAGTGATGAGCGTTTGTTGTTGTCGATCGATCCTATCTTCAGTCACTAGAATTTAGGTGGTCGAACGCCGGGTGATCGATTAGGTGCCCGCACCTGCTGCGCAGCTGCCGCACAGCCCCTTAATCTCCACAACCGTATTCTCAGGCTGAAAGCCGTTTTGGTTCGCAATCTTGCTTAGTAAGGCTTCGAGCCGTTTCGACTCCACCTCGTCGACGTGACCGCAACTGGAACACAACAGATACTGGCTTTCGTGTTCGTGCTCAGGATGATCGCAAGGGATATAGGATTGTGTTGTTTCCAGACGGTGAACCAGACCAACGCGCGTTAAAAAGTCGAGGTGTCGGTACACGGTTAAGGGCGCAATCTTGCGGTCTTGTCGTTTCTCTAACAGCGCAATAAGTTCGTAGGCAGTAAGCGGGCGGTTGCCGGCCAATAACTCAGCATAGGCGGCCAGGCGCGCAGCAGTTAGTCGCTCACCAGCTTCGTCACAACGCTGCTGCGCGAGCTTTCGCCACTTGGCAGCTAGACGAGGCATATTGGAGGGTGTTGCGGCCAATGGGTTGGGTCCTAAAAGTTTGCTGATGTCCGATTGATATTGGGCATCGTAACGCGATGAGAAGGTGAGTTCATCAAGGCGATAGCAGTCGAGCGTCGTGGAGCTGGTATACAACACCAGTCTCGCTCTTTTGCTGTGGCTCGAAACGCCCCTCAAGTACCAACGGGTTGTAAGAGGCTTCAATACCTTCGGGGGCAAACACCTCGACGGCGCCCGCCGGACCACCGGGTATATGAAAATAGCAGCTGGGAGGATTGGAGGTAAGCAGGAACCGGCGCTGTTTGAGGTCGGCTTCCAGCGGCATCATAAACCCTGACAGTTTTACGGTTTGCCCCGCACGCGTTTCGATTTCTTTCGGAAACTCGGTCAGCATCGCGGTATCTGTATATTCGATTCTGGCTTGCATCAAGTCGCTCCAGGGAATGCCACCTTCGATGACCTCGAGTGTCGGAAAGCCTGAAGAACGTAAACTAATGACATTCACCAGCAGATCAAGGCTTGCCTCACCCAGCTCGACGACCACTTTGTCCAGGCCCATTGAACCGCCAGTCACGGCAAATTCAATCACGCCAAACTCGTCGGTACCGGGGTTTTCCGTAAGCTCTTCCGGCAATACCAGTCGGCTTGCTCCGTTAAGCGAAAACTTGGGTAGGGCACCTTCGACAGGGCGCCCGTCTTCTGTTTCAACTCGAACCGCCAGATAGGCGTAGTCTTGCTCCAGCAGATCGACTATGTAGCGTCCTTGCTCGTCAAAGTAACCCGTTTCGGCAATGGCTTCGATGGTTACTTTGCCGGCATCTTTGATGTTAACGGGTAACGGCGAAGGATCCGTGTTGGTTTCTTGCGCGCTCAGTAAGCTGGGTAGAAAACAGAAACAGCAGACAAGAACGGCGACTAACCGTCGATGTCTATCAGTGATGTTCGCGTGCATTGGTTAAACCTCCGCCAATGTTCTGGCAACGTCTGTCCGATAGGCTTGCACGGCAGGTATTACCGCTGCGACCAGCCCGACCAGTAGTAAACCCGTCAGAAGGGTTGTTTCTGAGGGTATCCATATTTGACCCGTGAGTGTGACGCCCCGCGAGCTAGCAAGCCAACTTCCCAGCACTTCGGTTATGCCATGACCGACAAGAAACCCTAAAGCGACCCCCATGCCTGAAAGCAGCAAGCCTTCCAGTAACAACACCAGCAACAGCTCCCAACGGGTGGCACCCAGGCAGCGCAGCATGGCCAGATCGTTTTTGCGGGCGCGCAACGATCCATACAGCGCTGCAAAAATTGACAGCGCCGCGGTAAGAATCAACACCCAGGAAAAGGCGCGCAGACCATCAAAGCCTATGCCTACTAGCTGCAGAATTCGAGTTATCTCTGTCGCGGGAGAGGCCGCCTGAAGTTCGCTGTCAGCATTCACCGCGCGCGGCAATGTCATTGCGGCCAGTGGCGTTCGATACCTGAGTAACATGGCGGTGATCTCATGATCTTCGTGGTCATTTGCCTCGTGATGGGAATC
>CAZFIA010000119.1:0-10679 GCA_964519335.1 uncultured Pseudomonadales bacterium | reverse complement strand
TCCTCATGACCTTCGGAGTCATGTAACTCCCACACACTTTCAGTCGACGTCAAAATCAGCCGATCTAATACGGTACCTGTAGGCGCGAGCACGCCGACAACTCGATACGAATTTTCGTCGTGACTATGGCCGCCGTCACTCAAGCCGTGCAAGCCGCTGAATCTTGAGCCGACATCAAGACCTGCTGTTTGCGCGGCAGATCCCACGACGACTTCCATGCGTTCATTCCACACCTCGCCCTGGCTTAACTCCGCGTCGTACAAATCCATGTAGGAATGTGTGGTGCCAACGATCCGATAACCCTGGTAGCTGTCCCCCAGTGACAACGGAATGGCCTCAGCAACCCTTGAGTCGGTTGCCCAGCGTTCGGTTTCTTCGGTGGAAATGTTTCCAGTAGGGACGTCGGCGTGATACACAGAAGACAGAACCAATTGCACCGGGCTGCCCTTTGCGCCGAGCACAAGATCGATTCCACGTGCATCCCGCGACAACGTATCAGACAGTTGGGTACCCACCAACAGCAACAGCACAATGCTTGCGGTGCCGAGCGCCATCAACACCACATTCACCGTTGTAGTGAGTGGCGACAATCCCAGGTTGGCAGTGGCGAGTCGAAGCCAGGTCATGATTGCGCGGTTAATTCAAATTCGCGGGTCATCGCCCCTCGTACCCGCTGATCGTGGGTAACAATAAGCAGTGCTGCACCCACCGCCTCTGCGGACTCTCGTAACAGTGCGAGGGCCTGCTCTGCTTGATAATCGTCCAGGGCAGAGGTTGGTTCATCTGCCATAACCAGCTCGGGGCTATGTACCAGCGCGCGGGCAATAGCGACGCGTTGGGCCTGGCCCTGACTGAGCATTGATGGTTTGTGGTGTTCGAGCCCTGCGAGATTGAGGCGTTCGAATAGTGCTGCTATGGGCTCTTCATCTATCGTTTTTCGGGCAAGTTTCTGTGCAAGCGCCACGTTTTGTATAACCGTTAGCGCAGGAAGCAAGTGCAAACGCTGAAACACCAGGCCAACACGTTGGCCGCGAAACCGGTCCAACTCGCCGCCTTGCAACTGCGCAAGGTCTTGACCGAGCACCTTGATGCTGCCGGAGCTTGGCCGAATAAGGCCGGCCAGTAAATGCAGGAACGTGGTTTTTCCACAGCCCGATGCGCCAATAACTGCCATGCTCTGGCCGCTTTCGAGTTCGCAGTTGGCAACATTGAGAATCGGGCGGTTGTCGTAGTTGAAACGGACAGCCGATGCATCAATGGCCAAAGGTAAGCTCACTGTTTGGAGTGCGCCGTTTTTACAGCAATATGCCGAGACCACCGCCAGATGTGGGCCGATGCCAAACACAGAGCGCCAACAACCGTAAGCCAGGTTTCGTAGGTAGCGAACGCTTCGATAAAGCCGGCGAGCAGCAAGAGTGTCAGACCAAAACAGGCGCCAACTATAAAGGGCCATAGGGTTGCGGCTTTGGGCAAAGAATTCCAAACTGCCCAGAGCGTAGCGGGCGCGGCGAGTAGTACCATCACCTGGTGAATCAGTTCGTTCTCAGATAACTGACCGGCCAGCGGCAAGAACGTGGTTAAGAGCGGCAATGCCAAACAGTGCAGCAGACACAGCAGTGACAGCGTCGTCGCGTAAACATCTACGCCAAGGGACTGCTTGAGGGTTGTAACCTGCTGGAAGGAGGGTGTGTTCATTGGCAACTACTGGGCTGGCATGGTCATGCTAATGATATATTATAACGTTTTAGCGAGGTAATCCCAAAAGGTGAATTCACTCAAGTCAGGCTCTGCCGGATCGCGCCCTCACACCAGCCGATTTAGTGCGCCAAGCCGCCGCCAGTTTTTGGCCGCAACGTCCGCTTCCTTTGCTGCGTTTGTCGCCAGTGGCTGTGCCGTTCGTGCGCCTTTGGAACAGAGCCCGGTCAGTCCCAGCAGTGTGGAGCCAAACGATTTTGCTGGCTATGGCCCCCTTGTTCCTGATGCCAACGGTGTACTTGATCTACCCCAAGGATTTTCCTATTCCGTGGTCTCGAGTCTTGGCGACGCGATGAGCGATGGTGGAGTGGTTCCCGACAAAGCCGACGGGATGGGATGCCTGGATCTTGGCAACGGCGAACTCGTTCTTGTGCGCAACCACGAATTGGTTCCTGGCGATGCCGCTGGTGGTCCCATCGCCCATGGATTCGGTACCCAAAATGGCAGCTTTGTTCCTGGCGGCACAACCAACCTTGTGCTTGATGCCGAATCATTGGCGGTCAAACGTCAATTTCGCTCGCTGGGTGGCACCATCCGTAACTGTTCGGGTGGGGTTACCCCCTGGGGTAGCTGGCTCACCTGCGAAGAGGCGCCCACCGGACCGGACCAGCTTTATGGTGAGGGTTTGGCCGTGAACCACGGCTGGGTGTTTGAAGTGCCGGGTGATGCCAAAGGGCTCGTGCGAGCCGAACCTTTGCGAGCCATGGGACGATTTAATCACGAGGCCGCGTGTGTCGATCCAAACCAGGGTTATGTGTACATGACCGAAGATCGTGACGACGGTGTGCTGTATCGGTTTATACCTAATGAACCGGCAAAGCTATCGGCTGGCGGTCGGCTGCAGGCGATGGTGATTGATGACCTAACCGACACGCGCAACTGGACCAGCCCGTCGATGACGGTTGGATCCTCTTATCCAATACGCTGGATCGATGTTGATGACGTGGAAGCCCCCAAAGAAGATTTGCGCCTGCGCGCCGCCGCCGAAGGCGCAAGTCTAATTGCGCGCGGTGAGGGTATTTTTATGGGGGAAGAAGACATTTTTCTTTGCTCCACAAATGGCGGCGCCAAAAAACTGGGTCAGGTGTTCCGTTTGCAACCGCGTCGCGAAGAGCGCTCTGCGCAGATCGAGCTGTTCTTCGAAAGTGAAAGTACAGATCAGTTCCATACCGGCGACAATCTTTGTGTTGCGCCGAATGGCCACATCATCGTGTGTGAAGACCAGTATGCAGAGGTGGTGGACAATCACCTGCGCGGCATCACACCGTCTGGGCAACCCTATGATCTGGGCCGACTCAACCTGCAGACCGAGCTCGCGGGTGCCTGTTTCTCGCCTGATGGCAAATGGCTTTTTGTGAACGCCTACGAGCCGACCCGAACGTTCGCAATCACCGGGCCCTGGTCTGTCTAAACGGGCATAATCCCCCTTTGCACAGTGTTGGCGAAAGGGGTGAGTATGGCGTTAGGTATTCGAACGCAGCCAAAATCGATGAAACTTGGTTCGTGGTTGTGGCTGCTTGGATGGGTTGCCGTCGCTGGATGTAGCGCGGTTTCTGACAGTCCGCAAAACACAGCAAGTGTGGAGCCGGCTGCGGTTGCAGAAGTGCCGGCTGTCGCAGAGAACGCGGCCATTGTGCACGAGCGTCTGCTCACCATGGACACGCATCTGGATACACCGGCCCTGCTAGTGCAACCGGGTTTTGACATCACCAAGCGCCATGATCCCCTTCGCGACTATTCCCAGGTCGACCTTCCACGGATGCGTGAAGGTGGGCTTGATGGTGGATTTTGGGTGATCTACACGGCTCAAGGGCCTTTAACTGACGACGCCTACGACCGTGAGTACCGCATCGCCAACGCGCGTTCGAATTCGATAACGTCAATGACAAAACGGTATCCAGACGATTTTGAGCTGGCGACTACTGCAGCAGATGCGCAACGCATCGTGGCTACCGGCAAGCGCATCGTCTACAAGAGCATCGAGAATGCGTATCCGATTGGCGAAGATCTGACCAGACTCGATCGGTTTTACCGGGGTGGTGTTCGAATGCTGGGTCCGGTGCATTTCGCGAACAATCAGTTTGCCGATAGTGCAACCGATCCAGACGGCCCCACGTGGCAGGGGTTATCACCGCTTGGTGAGCAGCTTGTTGTTCGGGCGAATGAGTTGGGGATGATACTGGATGCCTCCCACGCTCATGATCTGGTGTTCGATCAACTGCTTACACTTTCGAAAACACCGATCATTCTTTCTCACTCGGGTGCGAAAGCGATTTTCGATCACCCCAGGAACATTGACGATGCGCGACTGCTGCGCCTTGCAGAAAGCGGCGGCGTGATTCAGATGAACGCGCTCGGCGCCTATCTTAAAGCCTTACCTCCCCAACCGGATCGGCGAGCTGCGCTGCAAGCGTTGTCTGCAGAAACCAAAAAAATCCAACCCCCTACGTTAGAAAGTCGGGCGGCGATGATTGCAGAACGTCGGGCGATAGATGCGAAGTATCCGGCGCAACTCGCATCGTTTGAGGACTACATGACGCATTTTCTGCACGTGCTTGAGTTGATCGGTTCTGACCATGTGGGCATCGGCGCTGACTGGGATGGCGGTGGCGGGGTTATCGGGATGAGGGACATTGCCGCCTTTCCGCGAGTTACCGATCGATTGCTTGCCGAGGGCTACACCGAAGAGGATCTCGCCAAGATTTGGGGGGGTAATGTGTTGAGGCTGCTGCGCGAGGCGGAAGCGCATCGGGTGGCGGAATAGGGCGGCAGTAAAGCAGCTAAATTCACAATTATAGGGGCCGGGGTGATGCGGGAAGTTGTGCTATAGTGGTATTCAATCGGATACCAATCCATTCGAAATCTGGAAGTACACCCGCATGAAAACCGCCAGCCCCGTCGCCGATATCCGTTCCGCTGAACCGCTGCACGAAGCGGTGTTGGCTACGATCAACACGGCCATCGCCAATTCAAATCGCTCCTTGCGCGATATCGCTGCACGGGCGGGCACGTCGCACCCCACGCTTGTCGCCTATCGCAAGGGCCGCAAAACCCCGTCGGCGACTAATCTCTTAAAGCTTCTGGAAGCCTGCGGCTTTAGCGTAGACATTCAACTTCGCCCGCGTATCCGCGAGGTCAACGGCCTGAGCCGTGGCGAAGAGCTGGCCGCGGTGTTGCGGTTAGCGGAACAGTTTCCGGCAACGCACAAAGCTACCCTTAAGTGCCCGGTGTTTCGACGAGTTGAGTAGGTGATCGATCTCCCCGCCAAAATTGTTGAGCTGCATCAGCACTTAACACAGGCGCAACTGCCTCATGCCTTCGGTGGCGCGTTGGCGCTGGCATGGTGTACCGGCCAGGCGCGCGCCACTATCGACATCGATATTAATGTGTTTGTTTCTATAGAGCGTATGGATGAAGTGTTCGCGGCATTCCCTAACGCAATTACAGCAACTAAAGAACAACGCAAAATACTAGGCCGCGACGGGCAGGTTCGATTGTGGTGGGAACAAACCCCGGTAGATTTGTTTCTCAACACGCTGCCATTTCACGAACGCGTTGCCAGCCGTTGTCGCTTTGAAACCTTTATGCAGCAACCCGTTCCGTTTCTGGCCTGTCAAGATCTCGCAGTGTTTAAGGCATTCTTCAATCGCACGAAAGACTGGGCCGATTTAGAAGCCATGCAAGATGCGGGCACACTCGACAAGCCAGCGGTGGCTGCCATACTCATCGATCATCTTGGCCAGGATGATGAGCGCATTGCCACATTGATGGCGGTGGGCGAGTAGCAGTTAACAACAGCCTCAATGCATCGGAACAGTCATAGGAGCGAACCATGCCCGCAGTTTTTGTTCACGGAAACCCAGAAAGTGCCGCTATTTGGAAGCCACTGGTTTCACAGCTCAAACGAGATGATGTTGTGTTGCTTTCGCCGCCGGGGTTCGGCGCGCCCACGCCTGCCAATTGGGGCGCAACCCGACTCGACTATGTGAATTGGTTGACGGCAGAGCTTGAGAACATTGGTGAGCCCGTTGATCTGGTGGGTCACGATTGGGGTGGGGGGCATGTGGCTGGCGTTGCGCTCACGCGTCCAGATCTACTCAACTCCTGGGCCATTGATGTGGGTGGACTGCTGCATCCCGATTACGTGTGGCACGACATGGCTCAGGCCTGGCAAACCCCAGATACGGGTGAAGAAGTCGTGGCGATGATGGTAAACACACCGCTTGCTGATCGGACTGCGCAATATGTGGAGCTGGGTATGCCGGCTGAGGTGGCTGCAGAGGTTGCGGCCGCCAGTAATGAGGAAATGGGGCGCTGTATTCTTGCGCTCTATCGCGATGCGGCACAGCCGGCGATGAGTACCCTGGGTCGCGATCTGACCAATATGTCTAAACGGCCGGGGCTTGTGATTATTGCGGAGCAAGACACCTACGTGGGCACGGAGTCAATGGCGCGCGATACGGCCAATCGCGCGGGTGCGCAAGCGACGCTCTTAAAGAACGTGGGTCACTGGTGGATGTTGCAAGATCCGGCGGCGGGGGCGGATGCGCTAGGTAAATTCTGGGCGTCGCTTTAGGCAAGCGCTCGAGCTGGAATAAGTAAACTGTCCCCGAATTAGGAGTCCGAATTAGGGGAGTTGGGCCAGGAATTCTGCTGTGGCTTCGATCTCGCCGGGGGTGGTTTCGAAGGGGAAGGCGCAGAGGTCTGTTACGCCTATGCTTTCCAGACGGGTGATCGCTTCTCTTAGTTCGTGTTCATCGCCGATCAGGGCGAGGTCTTCGACGCCGCTCGCGCCTTCGCGGTCGAGCATTGCGCGGTAAGACGGAATCTGGGCGTAAATTGCAAACAGTTCAGCGGCCAATGTTCGGGCTTCGTTTCTGTTTGTCGTTAGAATGACGGGAAAGCCCGCGACAATTCTGGGTGATGGTCGGCCGGCGTCGGCGGCAGCACTCGTGATGGTTGGAATGATGTGATCTTCGAGTGTTTTGTTACCTGTTGCCCAGGTGATTGTGCCGCCGGCCATCTTGCCTGCCAGTTTCAACATTAAGGGGCCGAGTGCTGCGACCAGCACAGAGGTTTGTGTACCTTCGGGCATGGGATTGAGGTTGACGTTGTAGTTTTCGTTTTGGCACTTAACCGGTTGGCCCTGGAGCGCGGGTTCCAGAATGTCTAAATAGGTTCGCATTTGTAGCGCGGGCTTGTCATAAGACATGCCCCACATATCTTCAACGGCAAACTTGTGCGCAAGGCCTACGCCCAGAGTAAACCGACCGTCACAGGCGAGTTGGGTGGAGGCCGCTTGCTGGGCCATCGCTTGAGGATGGCGGGTAAAGGTGGGCACTACCGCTGTGCCAATTTCGATATTTTTGGTTGCAGCACCAAGCACCGCAGACGCCGTCATTGCATCAAGGCCAATGTTCGCAATCCAGGCCGTATCCAAACCCAGGCGCTCGACCATTTGTCCGCGTTCCATTAGGCCTTTTATTTCAGGCGCGGCACCGCTGCCTTCGCCCACCATCAAGCCCATTCTCACAATTCAATCCTTACAATCCGATCGCCGTGCGCACTGCCCAGGTAAACACTGTTGCCCACTTTGAGCGCAACCGTTGCGTACCCCATGGGCGCGCCATCATGATCTACAACAACCTCGCGTTCCAAGGTGTCTGGATTGGCCTTAATAATCTGAAACGGTAGCAAACAGGGTCCTTCGGTAACCTGGGTGCAGGCCTGGCCAATGGGGTCATGCTGGTGAGAAGCGATCCACAGTTGCCCCTCTGCATCAACACTTATGTTATCTGGTTGGCGCGCATCAACCGTTCCCAATAGCTCCCCAGTGGCTAGATCAATCGCCATCGACCCGCCGCCAAAATAAACATTCACATACAGGTGGCTGTTATCTGCATCGATCGCAATGCCATTCGGCATCAGCGCTTTGGTTTGGGGTACTTCAGAAAACCCATCGGCTTGCGTCCATGCCCAAACCCAGCCCGTCGGTTCACCCGATTGCAGCGCGTTAGCGGTTGCCGCAAAGTCCGCAGACTTGTTCCACATGTGCGTCACATAAAACCCGCCGTCTTTGCGAGCCGCAACATCATTAATAAAGGGGTCGCCCGGTGGTAGCGCACAACCGCGCCAGGTTAAATCGCCATTTTCGGCTACCGCAAAAAACTCCACGGCCTCACGCCCGCCATGATTCACCACCAGCAGTGCGGTTTCACCATCCTCACGAACCGTAAGATCGATGCCGTGCGGACTGAGCGCCGCAACACTAGGTGCTGAACAATTTTGGTCTCCCCAGCTCGCACTTGAACCTGACCAATCGATCGCCAGCGTCTCTCGTTGACCCGTTGCCATATTGAGTAGCGAGAGGTTCCCCGGGGAGTCGGCCATAAACTCGCCCATCTCGCTCACGATCAACAGATCGGTGTTGGGGATTTGCACCAGATCTTCCGGGTTTTGATATCCGCAATAGGGTGTCATGCCAGCCTGGGGTTCACAGCTCAACAGGTCTTTGGCGACTGTGGGTTGGGGGAGGGCAGAACCCGCCGCAAGGGCCGCTCGTTCATCAGAGTTGCCCTGCTCGGCGGCTGGAGGAGCGGCGGTTTCCGAAACAGCATCGGCGATAGGTCCCGTGCCCGAACAACTCGAAACCACAAAACAGCTAATAGATAGAAGCAGCACTCTGTACACGGCGTTCTCCAAAATAAATTCCCAATTCGGGGACAGTTTACCTATTTCCTACGGCGGCTCTTAATACACCGTCCAGCGCCGATTTACTGCGATACCTGCCCCTGCAGTATCTCTTTCGCGCGCGGGCTCCCAGCTATGAGGTTCAACCCACTCGCGACATATATTCCCCAGACTCCGTATTCACCTTTATCACTTCCCCCTGAGCTAAATATTCAGGAATCTGTACCTCCAGGCCGCCCGCAAGGGTTGCAGGCTTTGTCCGCTTGGTGACCGATCCACCTTTTAGGGCCGGCGCGGTTTCCAGAATCTCGAGATCAACCGACACCGGCAGCTGAATGCCCGCTTCAGTGCCATCGATGAGCATCACCAGCACGTCGCTTAAGCCTTCGCTTAGATAACCGGTCTGCCCCTCGAGATCGTTTGCGTTAAACGAGTATTGCGTGAAGTCTTCGTCGTCCATAAATACGTACATGTCGCCATCGAAGTACGAATAGCTGGCGTTGCGCCGGACAAAATCGACATCCCCAAACAGATCTTCGCCTTTAAAGGTTTCGTCGAGGTTTTGTTTGCTCTGCACATCCTGCAGCTTCATTTTGTACAGCGTGTTGCTGCCTCGAGAGGAGGGGCTGCGGGTTTCTATCTTTCGCACCACGCAGACGCGATCTTTGTGACGCACGATAGCGCCCCTCTTTATTTCACTGGCTTTGGGCACTAGAGAGACTCCGAATCGTTGGGATGTGTGAGGCCGGGGCGCAAAATGTAGATTGCCATATACCGACCGCGAAGCAAGCGCCTAGAGCTCAGAGTGACGAGCTGGTTTTTTTCTGGATGTGCTGTACACCTACGACCCGGTATCGAACCGCGAGACCGAGGTAAAGACGGCGCCTGGCGGTTCGGATGCACCGGGCAGCACCAGCAACCTAAGCCACGCCGATGGCAGCATTCAAGCGCGCTACGAGTATGACGTCTGGGGTAATCAGCGCGCGAGTGCTGGGGGAGTTTCAACTCTCCCTTGTCGTGTTGCCCCTGGTGTTCATATCTCATAGTCTACTATTTAGGTCACACGACGAGACGAATAGGGGAGCACAAGGATGGAGTACCTATATTTGGCAATGGGGCGGTGATCGTTGCCTATATGTTTCGCTCAACCCTGAGCGACCTAGTTGACAGCGTCGGCTACTTGAAACAAATCGTGCTGGCGCTGTTTCGACTAGTCACGCCAGGGAAAATTGGTGATCACTACACCAACTACCCCTGGCGTTACGCCTCGACAAACCCTAAGAAGACCTTTCGGGTAACCAGAGACTCAACTTAGTCATTTGTCTTCTAAGCGTCATAGTATAGTTGGTCGAGCTGCACGCTGGGTTGGCTCTGCTGTGCTGATTGCTGTGCTGTTCTCGGGCGCTGTGTTTATTGTCGGTTTGGTTCCGATAAACAACGATTTTGAGCAGCCAGAACAAGGCATCGAGCTCTTCATTGTTTCAAGCGCCGTGCACGCGGACATTATTATGCCTCGTGCCAACTCGATTGTTGATTGGGATCAGGAATTTGCCAGCGCGGAAATTGCAGGCAATGTCGACAGTGCAACTCACGTTGCAGTGGGATGGGGTGATAAGGGCTTCTTCCTTGAAACACCCACCTGGAACGATCTAAAAGCAAGCACCGCGTTCAACGCGTTGCTTCGTCCCTCTGCCTCTTGTGTGCATGTCACCTACACCAGACCCGATCTGTATGCAGATAACGCAAGCGTTCGAGTGTCCGTTGACCAGTACCGTGACCTGGCCAACTTCGTAAAGCGCTCTCTGCTGCGCAATGAAGAAGGACAGTTCATCCCCATTCACGGATTTAGCTACGGCACAACGGATGCATTCTTCAACGCGAAAGGAAACTACCACCTGTTCAACACCTGCAATTCCTGGGTGGGCCAAGGGTTGCGAGCCGCCGGGGTGCGGGTGCCCTGGCTAACGCCATTGCCAAAAACTCCAATGTTGTATCTAGACGACTCTGGTTCTTAACAGGGGTTACTAGTAAATCCCGGGGATAATCCGGTACCGCACTTTCTCTTTGTAACGATCCCACAGCACCCCATATTTCTCTGCGCATCGGCGATCATCGTCCCGTTCCCGGGGGAACAGCAGTAACACGTAGTAAAGCGGATACAACCAGGGCCAGGGACTATTGAGATGCCCCAGCGCCATGGCAAGCCCGAGCGCCATTAGAATTTCTCCCAGGTA